>SLLL01000178.1 GCA_007134085.1 Balneolaceae bacterium | reverse complement strand
GACAGGCGGGGCGTAGACGAGAACCTTATTCAGTTACTCATAGCGGCTGTTTAAATCTAAAGCAGCAATCTCTGTTATCAGTCCGCCTACTTTTTGAGTCACCTCTTTAAAAACCCGCTCACCTTTCTCTTTCGTAGCCTTTTTTGGGTTGCCGATTCCGGTATCATCCGAAACCATTGGCCATTGCCTTTCCGACCAAGCCCATCCCTCACGAATGCCGGTTACTACAGATTTTTTCTCGTTACCGTCACCCGCTTCGTTAAGAGGGCTCACCAAATCAGAGTGAAGATAAAGCATCAGGCTTGTTTCCATCTCATCGGCGTGATCGCCCGGCTCTTCAAAAATAGCGTCTCTGTTTGGTACGCCGAACCAGTTGCATAGCGAAAGAAACATGTCGGGGAATTCGAGGGCAAGCTCTCTGAGCAGCGGTTTAAAGTTGTTGCCGCCATGGCCGTTCAGCACCAGCAGTTTTTTGATTTCCTGACGGTTCAGAACCGTAATCAGATCCCGCAAAATGATAAGCTGCGTTGAAGGATTCAGGTTCATATCCAGGCGAATGTCTGCCTGGCCCGTGTTCACTCCATAAGGAATAACCGGAAGTACGATGCATTTTGTGCCGGCTTCCCATGCAATCTTTCCGGCTTCTGCGGCAATTGCCTCCACCTGAAAGTTGTCGGTAGCGTAGGGGAGATGATAATTGTGCGCCTCCGTTGCTCCCCAGGGGAGAATGGCCACATCAACCTGCTGCTCTTTTATATTTTTCCAGTTGTTTTCTGCAAGTATGTACGGCCTCATAAATCTGTTCTTTTATAATTCAGGTAAAATCTGATGCACTTTAAGCCCAACCCGGCAGGGCAAAATTGCTGCTAACATCAGGCTCTGTTTTATCCTCAACGGGAATACCATTTTTTTGCAGGTGTTTCAGCAGCAGCCTCGCATCCTCAAGTTCAAGATCACGCACCTGGAAAGATTTGCCACGGTCGCCCGAAGCAACAAAAAGCTGGATAGTAGCAAGATCCCGCATTCGCTGAAACGGGCTTTGTGTAACTGCAGCATCCTGCACACGCTTCTTTTTAATAAACGCGGTTGAACGGGAAAGCCGCCTGCTTCTCATCAAGAGCATCTCTTCATCCCAGCCAAATGCGGCATCTTTGTACTTTTTCCATCCCCAGAAAAGTGAAACAATGGGAAGGATCCATATCCATAAATTCAGTGCGAGATACCAGTATACTATTGCGGTGATGGCAGTTACCAGAAATGCCGATCGGAAAACATATCGCCTTGCAGACCGGGGTGGAGGTTTTGTGCCGGCAAAAACTTTATCGTAATCAGGAACCACATCATTCAGCAGGTTTTTCAGATTTTGAATTCGTATTAATGGATATAGAACGATGGACCCGGTTCCTTTATCGTCGCCATAACCGGCGCTTTCAAGGTGAACGGATGCATATCCCAAAGGCTGCCGAATTATTCCTTCCGTAACATGGATAGCCTGAATACGGTTGAAGGGTACGGTGATTCTCTTCTTCTCAAAAATTCCCCGGGATACTACAATCTCTTTCTCTTTCACATCGATCTGAAAATTTCCATACGTAAAGAGTGTACTGAAAAAAGAGAGAAGCCAGGCAAAAACCACAAATACTGCGATCACCGTGATAATCATCATGGTATCTGTTTGCGATGGCAGCAGCCCAAAAAAATATTCAAACAGTTCAGATTCTGAAATTAGTGGTTCAATCTGAGAAAAAACGGTGGCAATGATGGAGAGCGCGATACCAAAACTGCCGGATGTAGATGCCGCAATAAGAAGCTCTTTGGCAGGCAATTTTATTTTTTTGATAGTTTCCGGTTGAAGTGACAGGGTTTCCTGCTCAGGATCTTCGGAGGCTTCTGCAGTGCCTGCTCCAGATTTTGCTTCCCTTAGCATACGATTAACTTCAGCAGCTTTATCTTTTGTTATTGCATCTATAGCTGCCTGCCGGGAGCTTGAGCCAGCGGTTTGAATATCGAGCCTAACCAGCCCGAACATCCGTTGCAAAACCCCCGCGGTAATGTCGATTACCTGAATTCGGTCTTTTGTGAGGTAGAGGTCTTTCCGTACAAAAATGCCGCTTTTTATGTGAAGGGTGCCATCCTCAATTTTGTAGAGAAACCGCCACCAGTTGGCAATCCCAAGTACCAGAAGCAAACCAAATCCACCGCCTATCCACCATAGAAACGGAAAATTATCGCTCTGTGCACCCACAAACAGGAAAATCAGAATGGTAATAAAATTACCCCGAATCAGGCCGAGGGCACGGCTGACAGCTGCAATGGGATGTTGGCGTTCAAATTCAGACATCGTCTTCGGCCAGGCGGGCATAGGTTGAAATTTGCCGGCGAACCCTGTCGGCAAGCTGCGTATCTAGCCCCGGTATTTCGTGGGTAGTTGCCGCTGTGGAGATAGTTACTGTGGAAAGGTTGTACCAACGAAGCAGGGGGCCCTGCCTGGTATCCACATGCTGAACCCGGCTGAGAGGAATCAGGGTGTGGGTTTTTAACAGTACTCCGTGTTTGAGCTCAATCTCTTTTTCGTTGATAGCATACCGCCAGTTTTTCCAGGTGAGGTAAGGCATTAGAAAAATGGAGAGCATCCAGGCAATAAAAATGATTAATGATGATATGGATACAATCCAGAAATGGAAACCACTCCAGCCAAAAACTGCAGCGTATGCAGCCGGAATACCGAAGAAAAACAGGTTTCCAATAAAGTTTCCAATCTGCCACACACGGATTGCCCGTGGGGTAATTTTATGAAAAGAGGGTTCACTCATAACAATCTTTTTTGTGGGCTGAAAGGTACGTTTTCAAATAAACAGACAAAAATGAAAGATATTTAGTTGTGTAACATACGGGCAAAAAAAAAGCCACATAGAATGTGGCTTTTTTAAAAAAACTGGGGATATAAAATTATCCGTTGTTTTTCATATCCTGAATTTCCAGGCGAATTTCCTGAGATAGTTTCTTGAGGTCTTGTAGCTGCTTACGGGCACGTGTACCGGCTGCTTTGTTGCCCTTGTCATAAAACTTAACAAGATCTTCCTCGAGTTCTGCCATCAGGCTTTTGATTTCGTCAATTCTGCTCATTATATCTCCATTATTTAGTTAGTATTTGTCTTGATGATAAAAATCATAGAATCATCAGAAGGAATGCAGTGAATCACCATCGGATTCGAATTACATTTTTTAGATGCCACAAGTTAACATTCTGGCAGTAAAAAGCATCTATCAAACCCTCTTTTTTTTGGTGGAAATGCCATTTTTTTGAGTTACGGAGCAGTTAGAACCTGAATTTTGATTTATCATTCAAAATAGTCATTGTTTCTATTGGCTTTAAGCTTTCTTTAATTTGCCTCAAAATAGTGATTGCTGATCACAGGAATTACTATCAAAACTCAATTTAGTTGTCAACAAGTACTGTTCCTTTAATGATTTATCTAGTTTGCTTAATACATTCAGCAAATGTATTTTCTCAAAACACCTACAAAATCATCGAGCTATGAGATACCTTCTGATTACTATCGTCTTTTCAGTTTTTCTGATTTCCTGCTCCGAAGAGGCACATTTCTCCATGCAGGATAATATCACATCAACCATTCCAAATATTAAAATTTCGGATGAGCTTCATCTCTATACAGATCTTGAAGGAGTTCCTGTATCCGGTCACTTTACCGTTAACCATGAAAATGGTGAGCTTCGGGCAGACCTCACATTTGAAGATGGCATGATTGTAGACGGAGCGCTTTTTACATCTGATGGCAGGCAGCATGCATCGTATAGCAGAGAAGACGGTTCTTTCATAAACGTTTTATATCACAGAGATGGCAGTAATCATTTAAAAACTGTGTATGGCTCAAACCTCAACAATAGGCAATATTTCTACGCATGGTTCGAAAATGGAGAATTGATGGTGGAATCTACCCCTGATTTAAATCGAACATGGCATAAAAACGGGCAGCTTGCTACTAAATCATCCACCGTTGAAGGAAGAATGGAGGGTGTAGCTACAACGTGGCATGAGAACGGTGTGAAAGCGGGTGAAGGTTTTTATAAAGATGATAAGCCTCATGGATTGCTTAAGGCTTGGGATGAAGGTGGTAATCTCATCAGCGAACGGGAATATGATTTGGGAATGCCTCATGGAATACAGCGAACGTGGGATGGTTTGGGTAACCTGATTGAAGAGAAGATGTATAAAAACGGTAAACCTCACGGAGCCCACAAAACCTGGGATTCTGACGGTAATCTTCTCGAAGAGAGATTGTTTGAAGATGGCACTGTTGTTACTTCTCTCTAAGTAAGGCTTTTAAAACTACTCCCGATGCAATTTGCTTCGGGGGCGGCTTAAAAAATCAAGAGTTCTTTTCCTGGAAATCGTCTGCGGCTACAACGCCTCTTTTCTCATTCACAAAAAGGCAGACAATAATGGCTATTATGAACAGAAACGCACAAAAGAGAACGGATTGATGCAGCCCGAACTCTGCCTGAAGCAGCCCAAGCCCAATGATACCGAATACGCCGGCAATTTTGTTTGAGAGGCCCCAGAACCCAAAAAACTCAGCCGATTTCTGCTCCGGAGTAAACAGCCCTACAAGCGCCCTGCTGGCAGATTGGCTTGAGCCCAGGCTAAGGCCAGCTATCACACCGATGTAGAGAAAAACGTACTGCACTTCAAAATCTGCATTGAACGCACTGTTCAAAAAATCGGTGATATCTGTAACAGCCCAAATACCCATCACCCCAACAAACCAAAGCCCAAGCGTGATATTGTAGGTAACCTTTGCCCCGATTTTATCCTGAATCAAACCGAAAGAGAACGCACCAATTGCCGCAGTGATCTGCACAACCACAAACATCAATACGCGCACGTTTTCATCCCAGCGTACTACCTGATCTCCATAGATAAATGCGAATGCCACAACAATATAAATCCCAGCCATTGCAAAGAAAACGGAGATTAGGAATACCATAAGATCTTTAAACTGGCTCACCATACGGATGGTTTCGCCAAGCCTTTTGAACCCTACAGACATAAATGTTTCACCTTCAGGGAGCTCTTTTCTTGCCCCCGGCTCTTTTACCCAAACAAACGTGGGGATTGCAGCCAGCATAAAAAATAGTGCAGCATATGGCCCTACCCAGCGGATCCGCTCGAAGTTTTCGGATGTTGGTTCGCCCAGAAAACCAATCACAAAACCGGCAGCAAACAACCCGCCTACATAACCTAATGCCCACCCAAATCCTGATATTTTTCCGAGATCGCTAGGCGGGCCCAAACTTGGCAGGAATGAGGCTATAAAATTCTCACCAATGGCGTATGCAAAATTTGAGATCACAATAAGGGTAACACCAAGCACAACCAAGCCCGGTTCAACAAAATAGAGTAGTGTGGTGCTTATAATGGTAAGCATGTAGCTAAAAAAGAGAAATCTCTTTTTCATAGCAGAGTAATCCATAATTGCGCCAAAAACGGGCCCGCTCAGCACAACTAAAAAGTAACTCGTTGCAAGTGCAACACTCCAGAGTAAGTTGCCGAGGCGGTAATTCTGATCAGCATCTCCCACAATAACTGTAGTGAAAAGTACCGGGAAGATAACCGTGATAATAAGCAGAGTGTATGCCTGATTGGCAAAATCGAACATAGCCCAGCCAAAAATCTCTTTTTTGGAAGCCCTTGGGGTATCATTCCTAAATCGTTTCATAGAGAACAGGTTGTTTTAGTTGCACGCAAGCAGATATACCGAATTTCAGCCTTATAATAAAGAACTCAGGGCAAGAATAATGGTGTTTTATGTTAAGGGGTGAATATTTACAGGTTAGATAGCGCTGTAAGATGCCTGCAATATTTGCTATCTTTTCAGGATAATTAAAAAACAAAATTAATCATCGATATACATGCAGAATGTTGTACTAATTCCCGGGGATGGGATCGGAAAAGAGATCACAAAAGCAGTAACTACTATTATAGATGCCTCCGGTGCAAAAATAAACTGGATAGAGTGCGAGGCAGGGGAGGCAACTTTCAAAAAAACAGGGAATCCGCTGCCTGATGAAACCATCTCTGCAATTGAAGAGCATCGAATTGTGCTGAAAGGCCCTCTCACAACACCTGTAGGTGCAGGTTTTCGGTCAATAAATGTGGCACTTCGTCAAAAGTTTAATCTCTACAGTAATATCCGGCCGGCTAAATCTCTGCCAAATATTGAAGGCCCCTTCAGATCGGTTGACCTGGTACTGTTTCGTGAAAATACCCAGGGTTTATACATAGGCAAGGAACATTGGGTTGATGACGACAAAAAACATGCAGAAAGTATAGCCGTTGTAACCCGCGATGCCAGCGAAAGAATTATTACAGCGGCATTTGAGTATGCAATGAAAAACAAGCGAAAAAAAGTAACGCTAGTCCACAAAGCTAATATTTTGAAGCTTACAACGGGCCTTTTTCTTGAAATTGGCCGTGAAGTTGCGAAGAATTATCCTGAGATTGAGTTCGAAGATTTAATTGTGGATAACATGGCCATGCAGATGGTACTGCGGCCACATATTTTTGATGTGATAGTTACCACCAACCTTTTTGGAGATATTTTGTCTGACCTGGCGTCCGGACTCGTTGGTGGCCTTGGAGTTACCGGTGCTGCAAATATTGGCGATAGTGCCGCTATGTTTGAAGCGGTTCATGGCTCTGCACCCGATATTGCCGGCCAGGGCAAAGCTAATCCAACCGCACTTCTGTTCTCTGCGCTGATGATGCTTGAATATCTTGATGATTATAAGACTGCGGAAAAAATCAGGTCAGCTGTTTACACTGTTTTGCAAGATCATAAAGAGGAGTGTACGGTTGATATTGGCGGCAGTGGAACCACTCAAACGTATACTGACGCTATTTGCAGGCTACTTAGCTACTGATTTTTTTGAATTAAATAGTATTAATAAGTATTAATTAAACACATATTTTGTTATACTGAAAAATGTAGTAATTAATACTACATAATAAATACAATCAAGCAAGCCGCCCATTTATCCTGCTCAGTATCGATGAAACCCAATTTTAATATTCTGATTGTTGAAGATGAGCTTGTTCTTCAATTAATGCTCGAGCATATGCTCAAAAAGATGGGGTTTAACCGTTACGAAAAAGTAACCAAAGGGCAAAGTGCCGTTCTAAAATGCAAAGAAGAAGATTTCGATCTTATTCTGATGGATATTATGCTTCAGGATGATATGGATGGCATAGACGCTTACAGAAAGATCAAGGAAAGTAAAGAGATACCGGTTATCTACATCACCGGAAATACAGACCCCAAAAACAAAGATCGCGCAGCTGATATTGGATATCACGATTATATTGGTAAGCCGATAACCTATTCTCAGTTAAAAAAATCTATCCAGCGTCTTTTAGACAGTCAATCTGCTTAGAATTTTACCTACCTGTTAAACAAAATTTTAATTCGCTCCTGAAGTGTGCCGGACTCAACAAATGGAGAGAGGAATTCACCGGGGCAGGTTGTATCAACATGGTTTTTATGAAGAAAAATATCATCAACAGATAGCTGATACTTTTTAATCAGCCAGGCACTCAGCTTCGTGATTGCATCTAACTGATTTTCGGTAGGTTCTTGTAGGTTATAATTTCCCATCAGGCTGATGGACAAATGTCCGCGTACATCGTACAGGGTGTTGGTATCTCCTGCGAAGGATCTGTTTCTGCCCTCATAGATGTTTCCATCCAAATCAATGAGAAAATGGTAGGGCACATCCCACCAGTTTCTTTCGGCCGCTCCCCATTCAAAAAGATTGTTGAGAATTTGGATGGAGTCATCATCATCAGTAAGCGGTTCAGCGCTGCCGGTATGGTGTAGTGTGATGAAATTTGGAACATGTGGCACCCGAAACCGTTGCGAAGCTGTACCAGTTGACCGAAAAGCAGCCCGGTCAACCGGAATGGATTGAACAGTTGCAATTTCAATGTTTGCCGAGCCGGCAGAAAAATCAGCTTGAAGAATGCCGATGTGGTATCCAAACCAGTTGAAAGCATCGCCCACAGCCAACTGTTTTCTCTCCGAAACACCATTTTTGTACAGTTGAAGAGTAAGCGTTTCTGTTGATTCGGTTTCTTCATCAGCAATAGGTGCACCCGGTTTAAGGATACCGGCAGGAAGCGAAGCAGAGCGTAACATCCCGCCATTTATGATGGTTAAATCCCTGAATCGTAATGTATCACCTGTTGCTATGATTCTGCGGACAGCATTGGCACGTATACCACCGGCAGGCTGTTCTGCCCATTCATTGCGCGGAATGATGTGCGGTTTTCCTGCACTGGTAGTATCAGCCCGTTGTTTGCTGTTCAGGTCAAGATCAACATGTATTATTGCACTTTCAAGCCCAAGCCGGTTCAGAAAGGATACGTTTACTGAATCGGGCCTTAATGCCGACTGGCCAGAGTGAAAATTAATTTCGTGCCTGTATCCCGGAAGAATGTCAATTTCCCATTTTCCGTCGGTTTTCGTTCGGATGATCCACCGGGAAACATCATCGGTTCCGGGCGCACTGAACTGCAGATTTAGGTAGGTACCGTAATGATTGAGGGATGCTTGAGGAATCGTTTCAGGTGCAGAGCCAAGCCAGCCTGATGCCGGAATAACTGAGGGCGTTGAATGAGGCCCGGCGCTCATTTTTTGATTTAACTGCCCGTGATTCTCCATAAAGGTACGCATACTAAAGTGCACACTACCGCTTACACCGGGGAAGCCGCGGGCAATGTATATTTGGCCCGTAATTTCGTTTAAAGGCCAGCTGCCATCTGCTTCTCTAAGGCGGCTGGTAAACAGCCCCGGCCACATGTGCCGCTGGAAATCGTTCTGTTCAACCCACCACTCAAGCATTACCGGGAACGGCTGCGGATCCTGATCTATGCGATAGTAGATCTGTGGTGTAAAATAATCTACCCAGCCTTGCTGCAGCCATAGCCGGGCATCGGCGTAGAGATATGAAAATGCATCAAAGCCGGTTGTGTTTTCGGGGTAACCCGGCCGCCAGATGCCAAACGGGCTAATCCCAAACTTTACATGAGGCTTCTCCTCTTTTATTCTCTCATAAAGTTCTCTCATCAAAGTGTTCACATTTTCACGCCGCCAATCATCGCGGGATAGTGTGTTCCCACTCTTTTGAGCCAATTCCCAGCTTGCATCATCGGGGAAATCTTTGCCATCTGCATAAGAGGGGTATGGATAGAAATAGTCATCAAAATGTACGCCGTCAATGTCGTACCGTTTTACTACATCCATGATTACATTCATGGTATGCTCTTTGGCCTCTCTGTTACCGGGGTCGAGCCAGAGAAAATCGCCGTACTCAATTACAAAATCGGGGTTTGTACGGCTGATGTGATCCGGTGAAATCTCGGATCTGTTGGTTGGATGTAAAGCCCGGTAGGGGTTGAACCATGCATGAAGCTCCAAGCCCCGTTTGTGCGCCTCTTGTATGGCAAATTCCAGCGGATCGTAATGCGGCAGAGGTGCTTCGCCCATTTTGCCGGTTAGGTAATATGACCATGGCTCGTAAGGCGAATCGTAAATAGCATCTGCTGCCGGGCGAACCTGCAGTATAATAGCATTAAAGTGGAGTGCAGCGGCACGGTCGAGCAGGGCAATCATCTCTTTTTGCTGCTCTTCAATGGGCAGGCCCGGCCGTGATGGCCAATCAATATTGGCAACGGTTGCCACCCATGCCGCACGAAATTCACGGAACGGGGCAACAGCTTCATCTGCAGGAATAATTACCGGAGAATCTTCAAGAACTGCCGGTTCACCTTCGATGGTTTCGGTTACTGGTTCTTCAACAACCGAGTGCTCATCTGAGATAACCGTTTCAGCAGAACGGCAGCCGAACATCATCAGAAAAAGTGACAGTAATGAAACAATGAGGATAGCAGCTATCTGCTGATGTAAGTAATTCGGCATAAAGAGAGACTCGCTGTTTGGCTGATTTTAATGGTGTAAATGTAAAGAAGATTCAGCCAAACAGAAATGGAAGATTGCCTGGAGCTGCTTTATATCAACAAGGTATTATAAACCGGATCATATTCTGTTGGAAGGGCTAACGGTAAACGCTAATGTTGCTGATGCCAAGGCTGAATGGGCCCTCTTGCCTGTCTTGAATCATGAAGCCGATTTCCAGAATGGCATCAGAATTTAGTGGGGCGGTGCGTACAGCTCTTCCCCTGAACACCGGCCTGAAATCGCTATAGGCAAGTTTGTGTGTTTGCCATTCTCCTGCCGTAGTTGGGAAATGCAATTCATAGGAGTATGGAGTTAAGCGGCCATCTTTCACAGTTCGGACTCTAAGGCTATACGTTTTGCCATCCCCAAACACACGAACCGCCAGCCCTTTAAAACCGGAAAGGTCAACGGGCGACTGCGCCCTGTTCCGTACCGATGCAAATCCTCCGTTATTTTCCAGTGACACGGTTCCACTGAAGAGTGCATAGCCATCGTCATGCATTTCGAGAACACTTCTGGAAATGCCGCCCATTACCGAGTCGTTCACAATTTGCCAATGTGCAGCAGAGCTGTTACTGAAATCAATGAGCGTCTCCATTGTTGAACCATCACTATTAACGTATTTATTCTCTTGGCTGCCGGCTGATACAAGAAAGAAAAGCGTGAGCGCTACTGCTGATTTGAAGAGTGTTGAAGTCATAACTTAATGGAGTTTGAATATGATGCAAACAACAACAGGAGTGGTTTTAGCATTCATTTTTGAAAGGGTGATGTGGAGAGCTTATCTGATTTTTTTGGGAGTAGAGAAAAGATGGCCCTTGTGAGCCGATGTATTTTGTCGGAAGATCAAAGAATAGCCTAAGGCACAATCCACCGTGTAGCCTTTTTGTCCTTCTGGATAATTTTCACAGCTCTTGTATGATTGATGCGATCTAATTGCAAAAACTCCATTTTATCCGCTTCTATTTTAATGAGGCAAAAGGCAGCCTTTTCCTTGCTCTGCCAATGATATGCCTCCGTCGGGTTGCTGATTTCTGTTCCCGGAGGCAAAACGGATGTGTAGAGATGCGGGCTCTTACTTCCGTACTTCTCCCACAGTTTTTGAAGCTCATCTCCTGATGTTATGATAGCAGCACTGCCCGTAACTCTAAGCTGAAGCCTCTTCTCGGGGTGATAAAACAGAAGGCTTACAGAATGGTTATTTAAAATTTCCCCAATTTTATGGGACCTGCTGTCACTGTAGATCAAAAATTCTGATTGTCCGTTGAAATCGCGCAGCACAACCATTCTCTGTTGCGGCGAATTTAGTTTATCTACAGTGGCAAGCGTAACAAACCTAAATGGATGTTGAGCTTCAGAAGTAGCCTTACGCACTTCACTTAAAACCTCGTTCCAGGCTTCATTTAATGAAGATTCAGGTGTTATGGTAGCTTTATTACTCAATACGTTCCGGGTAATTGGGGGTGAAATATCATCAGAGATTATCAGAACCAACTACTAATATCAGTTTACACACTTATCTCTTCCATAAGACTATGTTGCAGCTCCACCACAGAGTTAAACAGCTGCTCAAAAGATTCAATTTCATAATATCGTGTTTGGATTTCTGATGTGATGAAGTCGTTGTTCAATACTTTCTCAGCGTCGTAGGGGAGAACTTCGATATCATCTTCAAAGATATGGGCTGTTTCACCGGCCGATGAGATGATGCCCGCCCCGTATATCTGTGTATCCTTATTCTTCTTTATCAAGCCAAACTCTATTGTAAACCAATAGAGCCGCTGCAACTGTCTTTCAACAGTTTTATTGTGGCCAAACTGCACTCCGAGTTTACCAAACTCTTCCACAAAACGTGCATAGTTGGGATTCATTAACAGCGGTATATGGCCAAATATATCGTGAAACATATCCGGCTCTTCCAGATAATCGAGCTGATCCATTTTACGCAGCCAGGTTGATGAACAAAACTTCTTTTGCGAAAGCAGTTTGAAGAAGTCATCCACAGGGATGAGGCCCGGTACAACCACAACCGACCACCCATTTTTTGCCATCAGATATTCATTTAGCTCATTAAAGTTGATGATTTTTTTCGGATTTAAAACATCGCTTAACTGATTGAGGCATTTCAGATATTTGGGATGAGCTTTCCCCGGCAGATTTCTCTGCTGCCGCTCAAACAGTGTTTTCCAAACCGTGCGATCTTCTTTGGTGTACTTATTATAGTCCTGATATTTCGTTTCCATCTGTAGAGTAGGTGAGTAGTTTTTTTAATAGTGATTCAGGCGATCAGAAAAATAATTTCTCTCTGTTCGTTCCGGTTTTCAGCACGTAGTCTCTTACTTTTACAATTTTAACAATAGACCGTAAGGCATTGTGCGGGCAAAACAGATAAACGTATTAACTTTATAAAAACTCTGCGGGAACAGCCTGGTTAAACCAACAGAAATTTACTTGCCGGCAGAGGTTGGCCCCGCTTTTTTCAGAGTCCGGAACAAGGCAAAGAGCCTTTCTCATGGCAAAAGATTCAATTATTCAGAAGGTATAATACGAATGAGTTCGCCATTCTCATGATCTGTAAGAATGTAGAGGTATCCATCCGGCCCCTGGGCAACATGGCGTACGCGTTGCCCTATGGTAAGGGATTCTTCCCCGATCACTTCCTCCTCATCAAGAATAATACGCCGGACTTGCTCACCAACCAGGCCTCCGCTAAAGAGGTTGCCCTGCCATTCGGGAAATCTGTTGCCGGTATAAAATTCGAGCCCGCTTGGTGCCTGTGCCGGTGTCCAGACAATTTTCGGATCTTCCATACCGGGCAGAGATGTTTCGCTTGAAATTCGGGTAAAATGATATTCCAGGCTGTAGGTAGTTTCCGGCCAGCCATAGTTTTTACCTGCCTGTAACAGGTTCAGTTCATCACCGCCGCGCGAGCCGTGCTCATTAGCCCAGATTCTTCCGCTTTCAGGGTCACGCGCAATACCCTGGACATTGCGATGGCCAAGCGACCATATTTCAGGCAGTGCATATTCATGATCAATAAACGGATTGTCAGGTGCCGGGCCGCCATGTTCTGTCAGCCGCAGAATTTTCCCAAGATGGGTATCGAGCTTTTGTGCCTGTTCGCGAATCCAGCCTCCATCAAACCGAATGTAGTTTCCGCCGTCTGCAAGCGTCAGTAAAAATGTATTGTCCGGCAGCCACTCTATTCGCGATCCAAAATGCTGATCTTTCGGTTTATCGTGAGACACGCGAAAGATCTCTTCAAAGTTTCTCAGCTGCAACCCGTCTAATTCCCCTCGTCCAACCGTTGTGCGGTTTGCATCTTCATCACCGCTTGCATAAGTGAGGTACACAAGGCGGTTATCGTCAAAATCAGGATGAAGTGCCACATCAAGAAGCCCGCCCTGGCCGCTAACAAAAATCTCCGGCAGCCCACCAATACCATCAGTAAGCAGTTCGCCATATTGAACCATTCGAAGCTGTCCGGTTCTCTCTGTAATTAATAGGGTGTCACTGCTTCCGGGAAGCCATACCAGAGACCAGGGGTGAGAAAGGCCATCAATCACGACCTCCATATCCCAGCCTTCCGCTTCAGGTGCTTCTGCTGAAAGAGGAACAGGCCCCTCCGGTGCTGAGCAGGCTGCAATTATTATGAGTAAGCTTATCAGCAGAAGTGAATATTGTTTTGTCATTTGTAATCAGGTTGATTTAATCAGTTTTTTTTGACGGATTGGGATGATCTAAAGAAAAAGTGATCTGAACTTATCTATTCCGGTTTGAATATCAACTCAAACCATAAATATAACAAATGAGTATGATGATTTGTTCGTGGGCTGGTATCGGGGTGGCTGTGATAGAAAGTTCAAGAATAAAAAAGAAAGCGAAACTATTGCAGGGATCAGATTCTAATCAACGCTCAGAGAAAGAAAAAAAGAAAAGTGAACCTGGAGCGATTTGAACCCCCGACCAATCGATTATGAGTCGATCAAAATATTGCTAATACATATCATAAAGGGCGATTTTCAGGGCACTGTACCACGAAATGTACCACAAAAATTGTTCACGGGTGAAGGGG
Organism: Balneolaceae bacterium; assembly: GCA_007134085.1. Lineage (GTDB taxonomy): Bacteria > Bacteroidota > Rhodothermia > Balneolales > Balneolaceae > Rhodohalobacter. Next base: position 7,552 of record SLLL01000178.1, on the reverse strand, counting down.
TTTCATTTGGACTATCTACAGATACCCCGGCAAAATCCGATCATTTCTTGGAAATCAAATTTAATTTATCCAAGAAATAGATTTTCAGATCCTCCATGACTGACTCGAAGCTAATTTGTTCATCGATCGTCGTTCGTCTCAAAAAAGCTACCCATTGTTTGGCTTTATTTGAGTCCTGAATAAATTCAATTTCAAAAATCAGTTTGATATCACCTATTTCTGTATTTCTCTTTTTGAATGTTGTTTCGATGGCTTCAGTTAATCGCTCCTTATCAAAGTTTCTGGTTTTTGTAAGAAACCAAATATCATAAAAGTCTTTCATGCGGCTCCCAAAAATCCCCAGGCTCACAATTGCCTGCAGTTTTTCTGCAATTGCTGATTCCAGCGAATAAACACTCACTTTTGGGGGTTCAAAGTCCAACATGGCAGGATAACTCATCTCCACCGGGCCGTGAACAATTATATCCCCAAATCCTATATCAATTTGTAGTCTCTGGTAATCTCCTCCTACAGTAGCTGTAAGGCGAACACGTATACCTGTGTAGTCGGCATCTTTGGTAATTTCATCAATTTCGATTTGGCCTGCATTAAACATCACTCCATCATCTAATTCAATTTCAGCAATTTGCCTGATCGCAGATTCAATTTCATCGGTTTGATTGGATAGATGGTCTCCCAGAAAATCAATATCCTTTGTTGGTCGTACTCTTGGTATACCGTAAGCAAGTAACAAAAGCGCCCCTTTTAAAATAAACCGTTCCTTAAACTCAGATTTCTCCAACCTGGCAAGAAAACGTTCATGCATATATTGAATAGATACAAAGTTGTAATCTCTTCCTGAAGATTTTGCAATGTTCTTCAGTCGATCTTTTACAGATTGATCTATATTTTTTTTCATCCTGCCACCATCGCTTTCACATAGGGCTCCATTACCGTTTTCACTCTACAGATCCTCATGTATTTACTAAGTTCGTTGAGGTTTGAATCCGAGCGATTCAGATAGTTTTGCAGGCCTTCAAGAGCCAAGTCCTCCCCAAGTTTGTTTCTGTAGCGGAACATATCGCAAACTGTTTTGGGCTTGTTGTATACCTTAAAATTTCCGTAACTCCTCTCCACAATATCAATACCAGCCTTATACATATTTTCCCGAAAGTAATAGACATTAATGGGGGGGTAATTCAGCTCAAACTTGTCCGTGTTATTCGGAACTGCTACATCAATTCTTGACGGATTAAAGGTTGTGAGTTCATGATAGGCAAGTGCTGATCCAAGACAGATAATCGCGCTATCGTTGGCTATGTGAATATCTACAAACCCTTCGTATTCATCTCTTTGGAAATCCCGAAGCTTATAAAGCCCCGGTTTAATTTTTATGATAATCTCATTTTCTACAGCTTCGCGAACTTTGCGTGTATGAATCCCTGCATTTTTAAATTCATTCATCGTAGCGTATCCACAACGTGAATTCATAAATTGTGTGATTGACTTACTCATTGGTATGGTTCATTATTAAGGTCAATAAATGTTAATGACCTTGTATTTGAACCAAAATAGTAAATTTAAATCACATTACAGATATAATTGTTCAGAACAACTCTATAATGAAGTATGGGGAAATCCCTTGAGTAAAATGACGGAATCGTATGGAAATTCCTTTTCACAGCTGAAAAAAAAGTTTGTAAAGAGTTAATTATTATTACTGATGCTGGTTACTGGCTATTTAATAAATGCTCATAAACCTTTGTGTTTCAATGTTGGCACCGAATGCTTTCGGTGCAAAAAGCTCTAACGACTTTTTTGGGTTTATTGATCTTCCATCGATAATTCCGGTACGACGATATTGTAGGTTTTGTCCAGTTTTCCGCCTTTTATGAATTCACGTTTCCCTTTACCTAAAGGTATGGAAGATAGATTAAGGCTTTTGAGCCAGGGATGGTTATGATGATCTGCCAAATACAAAAAAGACGTTTTGTTTTTAAGGATGTACAGGACTCCAGTAATTTCTGTAAAATCGATGGCCTCAGTGAACTTAATCCTTCCATGATATAATTGGCTTCATCGATTCCTTCAGATTTCGGCACATCATGCAGGTATTCAAGGACTGCTCGTTCGGGATAAAGTAATTAAAATCGAAACTTCAGGAGGTTCTTATTTGAACCAACGATGAGAGGAGAGATAAGAAAAAGTGGGCCTGGAGGGCCGAAGCACTGCTTCGGAAAATCAAGGTCTAGATAAAATAATTACGATCGGAACCTCAGAAGGGTCGAATTTGAATCAAAGATGAGATAAGAAAAAGTGGGCCTGGAGGGACTTGAACCCCCGACCAATCGATTATGAGTCGACTGCTCTAACCGGCTGAGCTACAGGCCCGGTTCTTAGAATGCTTTTGCGATTCTGGAAAGACATCAAAATTACAAGCTTTTAAAACCAGTTACAACTGATTTTGGATCGTTCTTTACCCGACGATTTGTTTAAATATTACCCGAAATGGAGTATATTCAGCTGGGGTTAAGGATTCTGAGGATTTACAGTGAAAGAATCTTCAGATACTTACAAGGCCGGCAGTGAAACCACTGCCGGTTTTTTTATGCCCGGAATTCCGGTTTAGAATTGAAACTGCATCACGCCAGAAACACCAATTTGTGTATCCTCATCTTCTTCGAGCAGTGCCAGCAGGTTTAGCTGAAAGCTGATCAGCCGTGTTGCCTGGTGGTTCCAGCCGGCAGTTATGAGATCGCTTGAATCGCCGCGTAGGTCAAAATCGAGGTGGTCCCATCGGACAAGCAGCTGGTCCTTCGCTGATACATTACTCCCGATAGTTGCATAAAACCCGGTGATAGTCTCTTTATTTCCGCCAAAATTTGCAGCATCAAATGTTGTTTGCAAAATTTCAGCTGTACCAAAAATAGTGGAGGTATCCAGCTTAACGAAGCCGCCATACAGAATTCTGTCGCCCATAGATACCAGGCCGGTGTTGCCCACATTGTTCATTCTGGTCTCATCAAAAGCACCGTTAAATCCAAGCTCAAAGGTACCGCCATTCAGGTCAGCGGTGTAGCCCAGGCGTGCGGTGTATAGAAAGCGGTTATCATTATCTCTGGAGAGGCCGGTACCGTTATAGATCCCTATACGGTAGTTAAAGCTGCCGGGTTCACCCAAAAGTGTGAGGCCAATTTCGCGTGAGTTCATCATGGTGCCAACCTGCCTTGCACGGTTCATAAAATCGGTATTGCCAGGGTTCGGGTCGAGGTCGGCACTGAGAAATGGTTTGAATGCACCGGCTATAATTCTCATGTTATCTGAGAAGCGGTAACCAACCTGTGCATCGAGAATACTGGTTTGGCGGCGAAAATCAAGCTGGAATCTGTAGAGAAATCCGTTATCAACATTTCCGCGAATATCGAGCCGTGTGGCGCCGAGATCGAACTGGCGGCCTCCGTTAAAATCATCATCATTAAATGAGAAAACCCCTTCGGATTGCAACAGAATGCCCACATTAAAAATGTCCGATTTCAGACGGTCTTCGAGCCGATCGGCCATGGGTTCCTGATTTTGTGCAAATATCGGAAGGGTAAGGAGGGAGATTAGAATGGTAGATGCAGCAAAAGTGAATATTTTTTTCATAGCTAGTTAGTTTTTTTATAGAATTTCAATCAAACAACAAGCAATGAGGCAATATCATGCCCATTGGATTAGACAGTAAGGATTGGTTGCCGTACTTTTCAGAAAGAAAATAAGTAACTCAATAACAAGACGAAATTTATGCACCCCATCAAGTTTGGTACCGACGGCTGGCGTGCCGTCATCGCAGAGGGCTACACATACAATAATCTCAATATCGTATCGCAGGCTACAGCCCGCTGGATTTTGGAAGAGAATATTACAAAAAATGGTGTGGTTATAGGGTACGATGCACGCTTTTTAAGCAGGGAATTCGCCGAACATGCCGCCACAGTTTTTGCTGAACTTGGCCTGCCTGTCCGTATTTCTGATGCAATTGTTGCAACGCCTGTAATAAGCTGGGCTGCAAAATATTATGATGCAGTTGGCATCGTGATTACCGCAAGTCACAATCCGCCTGTTTACAACGGCTTTAAAATTAAGGCACCGTTTGGAGGTTCAGCTTCACCCGATCAAATCAATGCTGTGGAAGCACAGCTGAATGATGTAGCTGAATCCATGGATGCGAGGCCTTTCAATACTCTAAAAAAACTGGGCCTTATTCGGGAAATGGATTTTACAGAGGGATATTTGCAAACAATTCGGGAGCGGATAGATATTGATGCTATCTCGAGCAGTGGTTTAAAAATTGGCCACGACCCTATGCACGGCAGCGGCAGCGGATTGCTGAAAAAGCTGTTTGGGGATCAGGTTGTGGAAATTAATGGAAATCGTGATCCGCTTTTTGGTGGGAAAGCGCCCGAACCGATGGAGCAGAACATGGCTCCATTATCATCTCTGGTAGTTGAAAATAGCTGCTCTCTTGGAATTGCGAATGACGGTGACGCAGACCGAATCGGCATGGTAGATGAAAATGGAAAATTTGTGAGTTCACATCTGATCCTGAGCCTGCTTGCCAAATATCTGCTTGAGCAGAAGGAGATGAACGGTACGATCATTAAAACATTCTCTACCACAGATATGCTGAACAAGCAAGCCAAAACATACGGGTTGCCGATTGAGGTGACACCGATCGGCTTTAAATATGTGGCAGATAAGATTATAACCGGCGATGTACTTGTGGGTGGTGAAGAGTCGGGCGGTGTGTCGGTGAAAGGCCATCTGCCGGAGAGGGATGGCATCTACATCGGGCTGTTGATTACCGAGATGGTAGTGTCATCAGGTAAAACACTCAGTGCGCTCGTGCAGGATCTGTTTGAAGAGTTTGGCCCCCACGAATATTATCGACGCGATGTGCATACGGATGATGAAAAAAAGAAGGGCATGATTCGGTTCTGCTCGGAAAAAAAACTCACATCCATAGCCGGGAAAGAGGTAACCGGATGGGATATGACGGACGGCATCAAGCACACACTTGAGGATGGTTCATGGCTCCTGGTTCGTCAATCAGGTACGGAACCGGTACTGCGGATCTACTCCGAAGCTGAAGATAAGGCAGTTGCAGAAAGCCTTGTTAACGCAACCGTTGAATGGTTAAATAAACCCGAAATTTTGATGTAAACTTGTAAGCAATGGCACACAATCACGATCACGAATCGGGGCAGATTCCGTTAACCATCATTTGCCTTATATCCCTGCTTTTAGGTGCCGTTGCGGAGTACACATCTATTCTCCCGGAAAACTTTGCCATCTGGTTCTATGTGGCAGCCTACTTAAGCGGTGGATACCACGGCTTTATTGAGACGGTTGAGCATCTTAGAAAGCTCGAGCTGAACATCGACTTTTTGATGATAGCCGCAGCGCTGGGTGCCGCAATTCTGGGAGAGTGGATAGAAGGTGCCATACTGCTTTTTCTCTTTTCACTGAGCGGTTCCCTCGAAAGCTACGCTTTAGGGAAAAGCCGCAACGCCATTCATTCGCTACTGAAACTTCGTCCATCTCAAGGGCTGCGTTTAAATTCCAACGGAACAGAAGAGCTTGTGCCCATAGAGCAGTTGCAAATTGGTGACATTGTACTGGTTAAGCCCGGCGAACACATCCCCATAGACGGCAATATTGTGAAAGGGCAGACCACCATCGATCAATCCGCCATTACAGGTGAAAGTATCCCCGTTTCTAAAGAGATTGGGGATGCGGTTTTTGCAGCTACTCTCAACGAAAATGGGGTGATTGAGCTCAAAGTAACCAAGCCTGCCAAGGATACTACGGTTGCAAAAATCATTGAGCTGGTGGAAAGTGCCCAGAAAAACCGTGCCAAAACGCAGCGCCTGCTCGATACATTTGAGCCGAGATATGCCAAAAGTGTGGTGGCAGCTGTTATCGGCTTGATCTTTATCCCATGGCTGGTTTTTGGCCTTGAATTTGATTCTACTTTCTACCGAGCCATCACGGTTCTGGTTGTTGCCTCGCCCTGTGCGTTGATCATCAGCACGCCGGCATCCATCATATCAGCCATAGCGAACGGGGCGAAAAACGGGGTGTTGTTTAAGGGCGGAGCTTATGTGGAACAGGCAGTTGAGATTGATACCATCGCATTTGACAAAACCGGTACCCTCACCAAAGGGAAACCGGAGGTGACGAATGCCACCGTTTTTGATGCAGCTTCAGATCAATTTAGTGATGATGCTGTTGAAGTAAAGAAAATGCTTGCGATAGCGGCAGGGTGCGAGCAATATTCCGAACATCACCTCGCTGAAGCGATTCTGAACCACGCGAAAGCGAAACGCGCAGAACCGTTAAAAGCTGATAATATGAAAGCTATACCCGGCCAGGGCGTGTTTGCAGAGATAAACGGATGTCCGGTTGCGGTAGGCAACCAGAAGCTGTTTGGTGAACGATTTAATAGCTGGAGCAAAACCATTCATCACAGGGCTGAAGAGTTACGCAAACAGGGAAATACCGTTGTCTTTGTAGCAGAGGAGAATGAACCCATTGGAATGATTGCGTTGGCAGATAAAATTCGTCCACAGGCAAAAGAGACCATCGCAAAGCTCAGAAGAATGGGCGTAAAAAAAATTGCCATGCTCACCGGAGATAATCCCGATGTGGCAAAAGCCATCGCCTCAGATCTTGGCATTGATGAAATACACGCAGATTTGCTGCCTGAGCAGAAAGTGGATGTGCTCAACAAACTGAAATCAACCGGGACGGTGGCTATGGTGGGGGATGGTGTGAATGATGCCCCGGCGCTGGCACTCAGTAATCTTGGAATTGCAATGGGTGCAGCCGGAACCGATGTTGCCCTCGAAACAGCCGATGTGGTTTTAATGGGCGACGATCTCGAAAAAATTCCCTACATGCTGCGGCTCAGCAGGAAAGCAAAAAAAGTAGTGTGGCAGAATATCACGTTCAGCCTTGCGGTAATTGTAATGCTATTGGCGGGTGTTTTTTTGATCGACCTGCCGCTTACTGCCGGGGTTATTGGGCATGAGGGGAGTACGCTTTTAGTTGTTTTGAACGGGTTAAGGTTATTAAGAGGTAGTTAGATTGAAGCAGGAAGTGAAATATTCTAGATCATCAGAACAAATTCATCTCTCTTTAGTACTTTAGGTGATCGTGTTATCCATCAAACAGAAATTTGATCTGTTGCCAGATAACGAATGGTGCCAAACGTTCGTTGTTTGATAGAATAAGCAGTAGCCGCGTTTACTGCTGCAATGGTTAACTAATTTGTACTATTAGATTTACATAAACTTACTCGTATGCCTCAACTACATTTTCGTTCGCTCTCCGTTTTTCTGCCGGCAATTCTGTTCTTTTTTTCAACGTCCATTACAGCCCAGGCACTTCAGGAGTATCAGAGCCTCCAGCACGCCCTGTTTTCTGCGGGTAATCTTGCCGGTGAACAGGGCCCTCAAAATGTTCAGTGGATTGAGGGCGGTGAACGTTTTTCGTATATGGAGCGGAATTTTCAAACCGGGGATGTTCACAT
>SLLL01000097.1 GCA_007134085.1 Balneolaceae bacterium | reverse complement strand
TACCAGCGGCTGATGCATGAAGACAGAATATTTATGGACGGCTACAACCGTTTAGAATTTGAAATTTTTGATAATATTCAGCCGCGGTCAGGCGAGCAGTGGAAACAGCTGGCGAGAAATCTGAAAACCAACACCAATCATACTGAGATCAGACGGCAGCTTCAGGCAGCACCGGAGCAATCATCACAGGCTAATCTCATCCCTACTATCGAAACCAATGTATATCAGTACAGGTCATTCAATAATTTGGATGAACCTATTTTAATAACATTTTTTGAGAGCTACCCAACGGCTGCATTTTTGATGGACCTCACCAGAAATAACGAAAGTATGGTGGCAGATACAGAGGAGAGCGGGCAAATTCTCTCACTGATTTCTGAATGGTACAGCCTGCAACAGGGCATTGAGCTTTACAATACCGATATGATTCAGGTTGGCCGCATTCGGGACAGGCCAATGCTTGTTCTTGAAACCGATACTTCCATTCCAACGGTCAGCGTGGTGGATATTCCATTTATCGAAGAGGATGCATCCCAGTTTTTCTATTCCAAACTTTACAATTACCATCCCGAAACTGAGCCATCACAACCTTCTCTTTTTCCTGATGAGTTGAGGGGAATCGGGAGAGATTCTGCAACACAAAGCGGCCATCTGCAACCTGATGAGGAGAACGGGCTGCTGATGAGTGATCTCATTTTTGGGTACAATCTGATGCTTACGGACGATATTCGTTACCCATTCATCATCAAACACGACCGGATAATCCCGGAAGATGTAAATCCCGTGGTGCATTTCGAGATTTTTGGGCTTGAACAGGATGAGGCCGGCTTCTCAAGTTTTGAAATTGAGTACGATTTTAGGCCTCAGCGTGGATTTCTCTCATTCCTCCGCCGTACAAGCGAACATTTAAGCGGAACGGTTGAGTTCACCACAGCATCAACCAAATTTCGTGAAAGCCTGGAATTTGATAACCTAATGCTCACCCGGGGCGAGTACACATTAACCCTGATTGTGAGAGATTTGCAGTCGGGCAGGGAGTTATCACGAGAGTTAGAATTTTCGGTTGAAGAAGGCGATCAGTTCACAATTTCTGCAAACTGATCACCACTCAATCAATCAAATAATTATGCTGGAAAGACGGAAGCTTCTGCAACCGGCTCCTGCCCTTCAGCATACGCTTCAATAGGCAAGCAGCTGCAAACCAGATTGCGGTCACCGTAGGCATCATCCACACGGCTTACAGCCGGCCAGAACTTGTTGAACCGGAGTGACGGAACCGGGAAAACGGCTTCTTCGCGTGTATAGCCTCTTTCCCATTCACCGCCCATAACCACGCGCATGGTATGTGGTGCATGTTTCAATACATTGCTTTCAGGGTCAGCCTTGCCCTCTTCAATGGCGCGGATTTCATTACGGATACCGATCATAGCGTCGCAGAACCGGTCGAGCTCCTCTTTTGATTCGCTCTCGGTCGGCTCAATCATCAACGTACCGGGTACCGGAAACGACATGGTTGGTGCGTGGAAACCGTAATCCATCAACCGCTTGGCAACATCGGCAGCTTCGATACCTGCACTTTGTTTAAACCCGCGAAGGTCTATGATAAATTCATGGGCTGTTCTTCCACCTCGGCCGGTGTAAAGAACTGGGTAATGACCCTTGAGGCGGTCTTTCAGATAATTGGCATTAAGAATGGCAATCTCAGTAGCTTTTCTCAACCCTTCCGCGCCCATCATTCTAATGTATGCATGCGAAATGGTGAGAATACTTGCGCTACCCCATGGGGCTGAGGCAATGGCATCTATTGCCTTCTCGCCGCCTGTTGGAACTATATCGTGGCCGGGCAGGAACGGTTTCAGTTTTTCGTTCACTCCGATCGGGCCCATTCCAGGCCCGCCGCCACCGTGCGGAATACAGAATGTTTTGTGCAGGTTCAGGTGGCAAACATCCGCGCCAATTGCTGCGGGTGAGGTCCAGCCGATCTGGGCATTCATGTTGGCGCCATCCATATACACAAGGCCGCCATGCTGGTGAATCAGCTCACAAATTTCTTTGATGTCTTCCTCAAACACTCCGTGAGTGGATGGATAGGTTACCATCAGTGCTGCCAGCCTGTCGCTGTATTTTTCAACGTTTTTGCGAAGGTCATCCAGATCGATATTTCCATTCTCATCGCACGATGTAACCACCACATCCATACCGGCCATCACGGCGCTTGCAGGATTGGTTCCGTGAGCAGATGACGGTACAATGGTCACATTTCGTCCGGCATCTCCGTTGGCAAGGTGATAACCTCTGATGGTCATAAGGCCGGCATACTCTCCCTGTGCGCCCGAATTTGGCTGGAGCGAAACTTTTGCAAATCCTGTAATTTCTGATAGCCAGGCATCAAGCTCATTGAACAAAATATGGTAACCCTCTGCCTGATCGGTTGGTGCAAACGGATGAATTTTCCCAAATTCCGGCCAGGTAAGTGGTATCATTTCAGCCGTAGCATTCAATTTCATGGTGCAAGAACCGAGTGAAATCATGGAGTGAGTCAGGTCCAGATCACGGTTTTCGAGCATCTTGAGATATCGCAGCATTTCGTGCTCAGAATGGAACTGGTTAAATACCGGATGATCCATAAAACTGCTCTTTCGGGTTAGCGCATCAGGATAATCAACCTCAACTGTTTTTGATGCCGTTTCAACATCAAATGAATTGGTTTTGCCAACTGCACCTGCAAAGATGTTCAGAACAAGAACCACATCATCAAGCTCTTTGCACTCATCAAACGATATGCCGACTGAACTTTCATCATACCGGAAATTTATTTCTGACTTGAGTGCTTCATCCCGAATTGCAGAAATCTGATCAGCTGAGAGCCCGTCAACCGTAATGGTATCGAAAAAGTGCTCGCTGCGAATGGAAAGCCCCATCTCTTTCAACCCGGCAGAAGCAAGTTTGGCCAAGCCATGAATTTTTGAAGCGATTTTCTTCAGTCCCTGCGGCCCGTGCCAGACTGCATAGAACCCGGAAATTACTGCCAGCAGAACCTGGGCAGTACAAATATTTGATGTAGCCTTTTCACGGCGAATATGCTGCTCGCGCGTTTGGAGAGCCATTCTGAATGCGGGATTTCCTTCTGCATCTACCGTAGCTCCAATAATGCGGCCGGGAATTTGCCGCTTGAACTCTTCGCGGGTAGCAAAATATGCAGCATGCGGGCCTCCGTAGCCCATCGGAACGCCAAATCGTTGTGTTGTACCCACAACCACATCTGCTCCCATTTCACCGGGAGGTGTCAGCAGGGTAAGGCTCATCAAGTCAGCCGCTACAGTTACGAAAACATCATTTTCGTGAGCCGCTTCAATCAGCCCGGAGATATCTGTTACAGTACCGTTTGTATCGGGGTATTGCAGCAATATGCCAAATAGAGATGGATCGGTTACGTCTAATTTGGCAGGATCACCAACAACAAGTTCAATCTCAAGAGGCTCCATTCTGCTTTTGATCACAGAGAGCGTCTGCGGATGGCAAAATTCTGATATAAAGTAGGTATTGGCATCTTTGCGTTTTTTCCCTTTTCTGCGGCCATGCAGCATGGTAATGGCTTCAGCCGCTGCGGTTCCTTCATCAAGCAGAGAGGCATTGGCAATTTCCATACCGGTGAGGCCGCTTACCATTGTCTGGAAATTGATCAGTGCTTCCAGCCTGCCCTGTGCAATCTCAGCTTGGTATGGAGTGTATGCCGTGTACCATCCGGGATTTTCCAGAACATTGCGAAGAATCACATGTGGCGTACGGGTTTCATAATACCCCATACCGATGAATGACTTAAATACTTTGTTTTTTGATGCGATTTCAGACCGCAAATGATCGAGATAGTCTACCTCACTAAGTGCTTTTGGAAGATGTAACGGTTTTTCGAGCCGAATTTTTTTGGGGATAGTTTCGCCAAGAAGTTGCTCCACACTTTCTGCACCGCAATAGGTTAGCATTTCATCTACTTGGGCACTGTCAGGCCCTATGTGACGATTCTCAAATTTCTCTTTAGCAAACTCAATACTCATAAAAAGGGATTCTTATAATTTGATTTGTATTCCAAACAAAAAGCACTGTTTAACGGTTCGGGGAGGCTGTAAAAAAGCAAAGAAAAGACGAAATTTTAAGCCGCAAAAAGATACGGTTTTTAATTTGATTTGGCATGTTTCAAATCAATTCTTTTGAGTTTAAAGCGCAATTAAAGGATGAGAGAATTTCATCAACTAATATCATGAATTCATAATCTGCCAGCTCCATCTTGGGCGAAAGCTGCACCGGACTCTATTCGTTATTCAGTTGCTATGCCTTATTCAACATCCATTTGGGATTGCGCCCTTTCAGGGTTTTACTCTTTCTCGTTTCTGTACATAGCGCACCGCACTATGTTAGTGACATTGCCCCGTTGGGGCATAGAATACAGCTAACCTTCTATAATCTCTCCTTTGTGTACAGCTTTCTTTCCGTAATAAATTTAAATCAGGAAATTTTTAAGTTTTTATTAGCTGTTATCTGAGCAAAAAACAGCTCCAACGGAGCGCCGGCAGAAACATCGTGCAGCGCGCGATGGTTAAAGAAAACATCTCACACCCAACAAGCCCCAACGCGGGCGGAAGCCCAATGAAGTTTTGTAACAGCAATGTAATAGCCTGATTAAATCACCTCAATCTTCTTCACACTTTGTGATTCTGAGCACCCCAACAATTTTTAAATTATTTGCTTAAGCTAAACTTTGATTTCTAACAAGCTAAATCGGTATATTTAGTCTTCCAGAGATAATTTAAAACCTCATCATTCCCATTAATCAATTCCATTTAAGTGAGTATTTCCACCTGGTTTCTTGATTTACACCCCGTTATGCAAGCACTTTTAGCAGGCACTCTCTGCTGGATCACTACCGCAATTGGGGCCGGGGTTGTTTTCCTCAAAAAAAATGTAAGCCGTAAGTTTCTCGACGCAGCTCTCGGGTTCGCTGCAGGCATCATGATTGCCGCATCCATATGGTCTTTGATTGAGCCATCTATGGAAATGGCAGAATCTCTCGGGCTGATAAAATGGATGCCGGCTACCTTTGGATTTATACTCGGCGCTATCTGTATCCGATTGGCTGATGCGTATGTACCACATCTGCATCTTGGCCTTCCTCAGGATGAAGCTGAAGGTGTAAGCACTAAATGGCGGCGTGCCACGCTTCTTGTAATGGCAATCACCATGCATAATATTCCGGAGGGTTTGGCTGTAGGTGTACTGTTTGGTGCGGCAGCTGCCGGAATTGACCCCACCGGAACAGCCACAGTTGCCGGTGCCATAGCTCTCGCAATAGGTATCAGCATTCAAAACCTACCCGAAGGTATGGCTGTCTCTATGCCCCTGCGTGGCGAGGGAGTGTCAAGATGGCTAAGTTTTAACTATGGGCAGTTGTCCGGCATTGTAAATCCCCCTTCTGCTGTGATTGGTGCCCTTGCTGTAATTTTTATTCAACCAATTCTGCCCTATGCTCTCGGGTTTGCCGCGGGTGCTATGATATTTGTTGTTGTGGAGGAGCTTATCCCCACTTCGCAGCGGGGTGGCAATACCGATATTGCAACCATGGGAACCGTAATAGGATTCTGTGTAATGATGGTTCTTGATATCACACTGGGTTAAATAAACCTCCTTTTTTAAGATATTTCCGCAGGTATTGGCTCGATTTATCCAAAAAATCTGTAAAGCGTTCCTCCATCAATATTTAGCTGAAATAGTGCTTTTTCCTTGAAGAAAAAGCCTGTATTTTTGACCTGAAAAATCGCTTTCATCACCCCATAACAGATCAAACAAGCGCTTCCAAAAAAATTTATGAGAAAAAAATCATCTGTAGATTCAAAAAGTTATTACAAGGAACCGGGGCCACAATTCGACAAAGAATCACCCTTCGAATCGATGATGCAGCGCTTCCGGCTTGCTGCTGAAATCCTGAAACTTGACGACGGCCTTTTTCAATATCTGGCCAGCCCGGTAAAGCAGGTTATAGTATCGATTCCCGTGGTGATGGACAGCGGCAAAATCGAAGTTTTCGAAGGCTACCGTGTAATTCATGATAACGTTTTAGGTCCATCGAAAGGTGGAATTCGGTATGCACCCGATGTAAATATTGATGAAGTTAAAGCCCTTGCCGCATGGATGACCTGGAAATGTGCTGTGGTGAACGTGCCATTTGGTGGTGCGAAGGGTGGTGTCCGCGTTAACCCGCATGAGCTTTCTCAATCTGAGCTTGAGCGTCTCACCCGAAGGTACACAGCCAATATGCTTGAAGTTTTTGGGCCTGATAAAGATATACCGGCGCCTGATATGAACACCAACGAGCAGATCATGGCGTGGATTATGGATACCTACAGCATGAACTCCCAGCGTACAGAAACAGCCGTTGTCACCGGGAAACCCGTAATTCTTGGCGGTTCTCAGGGCAGAAAAGAGGCAACCGGGCGTGGTGTTGTAACTGTAACGCTTGCCGCTCTCAGCAAAATGGGGCTTATGCCTAATAAAGTCTCTGTAGCCGTGCAGGGTTTTGGAAACGTAGGTTCCGTTTCAGCACAGCTGATGTACGAACAGGGTGCCAGCATCATTGCAATCAGCGACCTTTCCGGCGGTTATTACAATAAAGAGGGAATCAATATTCCTGAGGCTATGAAGTATGTGAAAGAGAACAAGAACAGCCTTGAAGGTTACCCCGGTGCTGAAAAAATTACAAATGAAGAACTTCTGGAGCTGGATTGCGATGTTCTCATCCCGGCAGCTAAAGAAGACCAGATTAGCCGCCACAATGCCGGCCGCATAAAAGCTAAGATTATTGCTGAGGGTGCAAACGGGCCCGTTACAGCCAATGCCGATACCATGCTCGATGAAAAAGGCATCATGGTTATTCCCGACATCCTTGCAAATGCGGGTGGAGTTACAGTTTCGTATTTTGAATGGGTTCAGGACAGGCAGGGCTATTTCTGGACGGAAGAGCGTGTAAACCGAAGGCTAAACCGTATGATGCGCGACGCATTTGATAATGTTTATGGCGTAAGTGAAAAATATAAAATAACTTTACGGCAGGCTGCTTACGTATATGCGATAGATAAAGTAGCCACAACATTAAAAATGAGAGGCATATACGCCTAAACTCCATCTCAACCTGAATAAATGGCTAACAAAACCTTTCAACTCTCACTAAAATCCACATATGAAGAGTCGGAAAGAGTCCCTGATTTTGTAGCTGATATTCAGCAAAAAATTGATCTGGAAGAAGAAACTACTGCCAGCCTTATGCTCTTGCTTAGCGAAGCAACCACCAATGCCATCGTTCACGGCAACAAACTCGATGAATCAAAATCTGTAATTATAGAGGTTGTTGTAGAGCAGGATAAAGTGATTTCATCAGTGCAGGATGAAGGCGAGGGATTTGAACCACAAAACACAAAAGACCCGTTAGCCGAAGAGAACCTTATGAAAGCAGGCGGTCGGGGTGTTTTTCTGATTAATGAAATTTCGGACTCTGTTTCCTACTCAGATAATGGACGAAAAATCGAGTTCACCCTTCTGAGAACCGGATGATTTTGGTTTGCCACTAAACACGGAGAGGGCTTACTATATCAGTGTTTTAGTGGCAAATCTTTGAAGTTCTAAAGCTTTTCTTGGTACCTGAGAGATGATCTATCTGGTGAAAAGCGATCCAAGTTCGCCACTGAGCTGCAGAAGGTTGGTTTCGGCTACTTTCGCATCGAAGAGTACGTTGATCAGCCTGTTTTCTGCCTGTAAAAATGTGCGCTGTGCCTCTCTGAATTCAAGCGAACTGATCGTTCCAAGACGGAATCTTTCAAGTGCTATATCAAGTGTCTCTTCTGCATTTTCGAAGTTATCGCGTTCAAGATCTACCAGTTCAAGGGCATTCTCGTAAGAGCGGTAAATCGCAGCGAAATCAGACTCAAGCCGAAGTTTTTGCATCTCAAATGATAACTCCGCATTTCTTTGATTGATCTGCGCATTTTGCACCCGTCTGTTTTGATTAAAGCCATCAAAAATATTTACTCGTGCAGTAAAACCTACAGAGAAACCTGTAGTCTCGTTAAACCGGATAAAACCACCATCATTTTGGCTTCTGTTAAAGCTGTACCCGGTGTTCAGTGATATTTCCGGAAACCTCTCTCCACGGATTTCACGAATTTCAAGACGGGATATATCTTTCTGCAGGCGTGCAATGGTAAGCTCGCTATTTTCATTAACCAGCCTTTGATAGAGGTCATCCCTCACAAGCCCCCTGTTTACGTTGATTTCGGATGTAACATCAAAATCTTTTTCAGGGCTTCGTGACAGAAGCTCATTCAGAATAATTTTCGCTTCAGTTAGTTGATTTGTCTCACGAATGAACGCTGCACGGTCTGCATTTAAATCCGAACGTGCCTGAAGCAAATCGTACTGTGAGCCGGATCCCAAATCTACTTTCGTCTCCTCAATTTCAATTCTCTCTTCTGATACTTCGATGTTATTTGCCAGTATTTTTAGCTGCTCGTTTATCCTCACAATATTGTAGTAGGCAAGAGAAATCTGGGCAACCAAAGCTTCCATATCTAAACGAAGCTCTTTGTTAGAAACATCCTCAAGAACACCAAGCCTGTTGTACGTATTGAACATCTGCATGCCGTCAAAAAGGGTCCAGTCGAGATTCAGGGCAGCATTGGTACTGCTGCTTCGGGCTCCGCTTGTTGATCTTGCCTCTCCACCGGCTTCAAATTCACTGTCCTCAATTCGCTCGGTATGAGATGATGTGAGGCTAACCGTTGGAAGAAAACCTGCATTACCGAGCGACCGGTTATTGCCGGCAATTTCCGCCAGATTTTTTGAAAGCTGTATTCCATAATTGTTTTCAAGCCCAATCTCGATTGCTTCATCGATTGTTAAAAGCTGTTGCGCATTAGTGATGCCTGCAAAAAAGATTATTGTAAGTAGTGCAATTATACCTGATAAAATTCTCATCATACGGATGCTGCTTCAAGTTCTTTATCGGCTTTCAACGCTCTCTCAGAGATCTCTTTCTTAATGGTTTTATCTGATGCGAGATAACTATATACAGCCGGAATTACATAAAGAGTAAGGAAACTGCCAATTAGCAAACCGCCAATTACAGCTATACCCATTGAGGTCCGGCTTTCGGCGCCGGCACCCAGCGCAAGTGCAATCGGCAAAATACCCAGTATGGTTGAAATAGATGTCATAAGTATAGGCCTGAATCGTACTGCTGCCGCGTCCATAATAGAATCCATCACGCTCATACCCTGTGCCTGTCGCTGGTTAGCAAATTCAACGATTAGGATACCATTTTTGGCAATCAACCCGATGAGCATAATTGCCCCAATCTGGCTGAAAATGTTTAAGGTTTGATTGAAATACCAGAGGGATACCAATGTTCCAAGAATAGCGAGTGGAACGGTAAAAAGTATAATAAACGGGTCTCTGAAGCTTTCGAACTGTGCCGCAAGAACAAGGTAAATCAATATGTTTGCCAGGATAAAAATAAAGAGCAAGCTGGCTGCACTTTCAGCAAAATCTCTCGATGGGCCTGCAAGATCAGTCACAACGGTTTCGGGAAGAATTTCTGCCGCTATTCCATTCATTGCATCTATTCCGTCCCCTATGGTATATCCGGGAGCTAAACCGGCTGAAATTGTTGCTGAACTTAACCGGTTGAAACGGAATAATTGAGGTGGCGCACTTGTTTCGTAGAGTGAAACAAGATTATCAAGCTGAATAAGTTGATCGCGATTATTGCGCACAAAAATGGTTCGCAAATCTAACGGAGCATTTCTGAACTGCCGCTCCATCTGCCCGATCACTTCATACTGTTTCCCATCCATAATAAAGAAACCAAAGCGGCTTCCAGATAAAGACAACTGAAGCGTCTGTGCGATATCCCTCACTGAAACACCAAGTGACCTTGCCCTGTTTCTGTCGATCTCAACCCGCAGTTCAGGCTGGTTGAATTTCAGGTTTACATCAGCAAATGAAAAAACAGGATGTTGATTTGCAGCACTCAGAAAGTCAGGCAGTACTTCTTCAAGCTGGCCGAGAGTTTGTGCCTGCAGTACAAATTGTACGGGTAAACCTCCCCCTCTGCCGCCTATTGACTGAGGCTGAGCTACAAAAGTTTGAGCTCCCGTTAAATTGCCGAGCACACCAGTTAACTGATCAGCTATTTCCTGCTGTGATCTGTCTCGCTCTCTGCGGTCAACCAGTGTAATAAAACCGAAGGCAGAATTAATGGAACCAGCCGCACCAAAACCGGGCGATGTAACTGTATTCATCGCAAATAGCTCCGGTACATTTTCACGAACTTCGGCGATCATCCTGTCCACATAATTGTCCATGTATTCGAATGAGGCACCTTCGGGGGCTGTGGCAACAACCCGCATTTGTCCACGGTCTTCCATTGGGGCAAGCTCCTGTGGAAGATTAGTAAAGAGCAGATAAATCAATCCACTTGCCGCAATTAGAATCACAAATGCCACCCATCTCACTTTCATGAAAGATTCGAGTGATGACTTGTAAATATTGTTCAGCCACACAAAGAATGGCTCAGTCATTTTATAGAACCGGTTTTTTTCCGCTCCTTTTGATAAAATTTTGGTGGCAAGCATCGGTGTTAGCGTAAGCGCCACGAACGATGAAATAATAACAGCTCCGGCAATTACAACCCCAAACTCGCGAAAAAGCCTTCCGGTAGTGCCACCAAGAAAAAGAATCGGCATAAATACAGAAACCAGTGCAAGAGAGGTGGCTACAACGGCAAAGAAAATCTCTTTGGCTCCAAGAATCCCAGCTTCAATGGTGGGTAATCCCTGCTCCATTTTGGCGTAGATATTTTCAAGAACCACAATTGCATCATCCACAACCAACCCGATTGCCAAAACGATGGCGAGCATGGTTAGCACATTAATTGAGAATCCTGCCACGTACATAATGAAAAAGGCACCGATAAGTGCAATTGGAATTACAATAATAGGGATGAGTGTAGTGCGCCAATCCCGCAAAAAGAGAAAGATTACCGCTATTACCAAAGCGAGGGCAATGAATACGGTTTGCTGTACCTCATTCACAGACTGCTGGATATACTCAGTGGTATTAAAGCCCACTGCTACGTTAATATCTTCCGGAAGGTCTCGCTCAATTCTTTCGAGGCGAACAAATAGCTCTTCGGCAATGGCAAGCTGATTTGAACCGGGCAGAGGTATAGCCACTACTCCAACCATGGGAATACCGTTTCTCTTAAGCACAGTGCGCTGGTTTTGAGCACCAAGTTCCGCATACCCGATATCACCAAATCGAATTTTCCTCCCCTGATCTTCCATGATAATCAGCTCATTGAACTCTTCAGGCGTGGTTAAACGCCCCATTGTTCTCACGGATAGTTCGGTTACCATCCCCTCAATTCTTCCTGAGGGCAATTCCACGTTTTCACGATCAAGAGCTTGTTGAATGTCCAGCGGAGTGAGGCGATATGCAGCCAGTTTGAGTGGGTCCATCCATAAGCGCATGGAGTATTGGCGGGCCCCCCAAATACGGATCTCACTGACCCCGGGGATGGTTTGCAGCTGCTCTTTAAAAATATTTTCAGCAACCTGTGTTAGCTCGAGCAGGTTACGGCGGTCACTGTTTACATTCAAAAATACAATTGGCGAAGAGTCTGCATCTGCTTTCGTAACTGTGGGAGGGTCAGCATCAGGCGGAAGGCTTCGCTGGGCGCGGGAAACTCTGTCCCGAACATCGTTTGCCGCAGCCTCAAGGTCTATCTCAAGGTCAAACTCTACGGTAATGGTACTTTGGCCATCCCTGCTCACAGAAGTCAGGGTTCGAATACCGGCAATTCCGTTTACCGATTCTTCAAGTGGTTCTGTGATCTGTGATTCAATCACATCCGCATTCGCACCAACATACGATGTACTAACGGTTACAATTGGAGGATCTACTGATGGGTACTCACGAACACCCAGATAAAAAAATGAAATTACGCCAAACAGCACAATTACTATCGACATTACTGAGGCCAAAACCGGCCGGCGGATACTTAGTGAGGATAAACGGCTCATATTTCAGAAGTCTTTTTGATGTCTGTAATTTCAACTTCCATCCCCGTCCTTACTTGTAGAAGGCCCGTTGTAAGAACAATATCACCGTGAGAAACTCCCTCTATTACCTGAACCTTATCACTGGTTCTGATTCCCGTACGTATTCTCGATTCTTCAACTTTACCATCTCTGTAAACAAATACTTTCTGGGCATTTAACTCCGGCACAATAGCTATGGTTGGCAGCATTAAAGCATCGTCAATTGCATCAAGAATAAGAACGATATTTGCAAAAGCGCCGGGAAAGAGCAGCCGTTCTTTGTTTTGGCTAAGTGCCCGTATCTGCAACGTTCTTGTTTCCGGGTCTACCCGTGGCTCAATTGCGTAGACTTCACCGGTAAACGTGGAGTCAACTCCTTGTACTGTAAAGTTAATCTGATCGCCAACTTCCACTCTTGGAATGAATCGCTCAGGTATCGAAAAATCAATTTTAACCGGATCAACTTCCTGTAGTGAAGCAATTCTTGTTGAGGATGTGATGAAGGCGCCCCGGCTCACATACTTCAAGCCGATCAATCCTGAAAAAGGGGCACGCACTTCAGTTTTTTCAATCTGGGCATCAATTAGTTGAAGTTCAGCACGCAGTACGTTCACTTCATTGAGTGTAGCATCATAATCATCCTGGCTGATTCCTCCCCTCTCGAGCAGCCTTCGCTGACGTTCTTCACGTTGTTCGGCAAGATTAAGCCTGTACGTTGCGCGCTGTTTCTCTGCCTGAAGTTCACTGTCGTTAATTTTTACCAGCAGGTCACCGCGCTGTACTTCGCGCCCCTCCTCAAATAAGATATCTGTGATAATGCCACTGGCTTCTGCGGTTAGCTCAACATGCTCATTTGCTTGTACAGTACCGCTTGCGTGAATGCGGTCTTCAATGGTTTCAAAATCCAGTTCAACTGCTTCTACCTGAAGTGTTCTGCTTGATGATTGAGGCCCGCCCTGGCTGCCGCTCTCTGCCGGTGAACTAAATAGTGGCTGCACCTTCGGCCAGGCAAGTGCCCCCAGAACCAAAAAGATGATAGTAAATGTAATAATGCGTTTCGTAACTGTACCCATGTTGGTTGATAATGTTTGTCTCTGTACACAGAATTTGCTAACGAGATAACTTAAGAGTTAGTTCTGTTTAAAAATTTCTGTCTATGTAAAATATTGTTGCTCAATAAAAGAGCAAGAAATTTCTCTGTAAGTCAAATCTATAGACTATCCGGAAGTAGAAGGGTTTGATTATGGCAAAAAAAAAAGCGATGGTTGCCCATCGCTTTGAAAAAATATGAACGCTGATTTAATAATCAGGCAAGTTGTGCATCAATCTGCTTCTTGAGGTGTGTTTTAGGAACAGCACCGATAATCTGATCAACAACTTCACCATTTTTGAAAATCATAAGTGCCGGAATGCTTCTGATTCCATACTTAACGGATACTTCCGGGTTGTGGTCAACATTCACTTTGCCAACTTTCACTTTACCGTCGTACTCGCCGGCAAGCTCATCAACAATCGGGCCAACCATTCTGCAAGGGCCGCACCATTCTGCCCAGAAATCTACAAGCACAGGAGTGCTTGCATTTTCAACCTCTTCAACAAAGTTGCTATCTGTAAATTCTACTGTTTTACTCATAGTTCTATTGGTTTATTTTTGATTTTAGATAATATCTCGAATATTTCCCGAATAAACACATATCAATCAGTTATCAATTCAATTGTATTTCGTTATCACAATGAATACAAGCAACAAACAATCTCAGGCAGCCCCACGTTTATTTCGGGCTAACTTCACAGCTTCTTTCCCCACCAGATCGCGCAAGCCTGCAAGCAGTTCATTGCTGGGTTCCACAACAAACTTACGTACATTCATATTGATCGGCTTTTTGGCGTGATCGGATTTCACTACCAATCGAACAGGTGTCTCGCCTTTATGCGTGCTGAAAAGTGCCGCCATTTGCTGCAGGTCTTCACCGGTAATGTCACTGGTTTGCAAGCGTATACTAAGTTCGAGCTGTGCCTGAAATTTTTCCCGCAGGCTCTCAACCCGCTCCATACTGTTTGCAAGAATTTTTGGGGCGCCATCTTTTTTGCTGATTGAACCATCCATCAATAAAATGGTGTCCGGTTCTATCATTCCCTGGTGGCGGTCGTACACATCGCTGAAGATGAGCGCTTCGATACTTCCCCGTAAATCTTCAAGCTGAACAAACGCCATTGGCCGCCCTTTTTTATCGGTGATCCGCTTTACGGATGTAACAATTCCAATCACTTTCACGGATTCGCGCTCATTGAGCGAAGCCAGGGACTCTTCCGATAGCGAGTGGGATGCAAACAGCCGTGAATCTTCCCGGTAACGATCCAGCGGATGCCCGCTCAGGTAAAAGCCGATTAGTTCGCGCTCTTTGTTGAGGCGTTCAATGTTACTCCACGGCGGGCAATCACGCAGTTTAGGCTCGCTCAAAATTCCTGCACCTCCGCCCGATCCGCCAAACAGGCTAACCTGATTCAGCCTCTCCTCTTCCTGCTTGCGCGATGCATAGCTCAAAACATCTTCAATACTAGCAAGCAGCTGCGCACGGTTTGGGTGTAAAGTATCAAAAGCACCTGCCTGGGCAAGGCTTTCAATTGTTTTTTTATTGCAGATGCGGGTGTCTATTCGGGATGAAAAATCGAAAATACTGCGATATTGCCCTTTCTCATTTCGATCTATCACAATCTGTTCAATGGCGGCTGAACCAACTCCCTTAATCGCTGAAAGGCCATACTGAACCCTTCCGTTTTTTGCGATGAACTTCCCTTCTGCCGAATTGATGTTGGGAGGGTCAACCGGAATGCCAATGCGCTGGCACTCTTCAATGAAGAAGCTCACTTTTTTGATATCCCCCATATTGTGGCTGAGAACTGCAGCCATGTATTCAGCCGTGTAATTTGCTTTAAAATACATGGTTTGGTAGGCAACTACCGAATATGCCGCAGAGTGTGACTTATTGAAACCGTACCCGGCAAACATCGCCATCTTATCAAAAACAGCTTTTGCCGTTTTCTGATCGTACCCCCGCTCCACGGCCTGCCGAATAAATTTCTCCTCTTCGGGCGGCAACAACTCCGGCTGCTTTTTACCCATGATACGGCGGAGAACATCCGCTTCGCCAAGTGTGTAGCCACCCATTTTCTGTGCCACAATCATGATCTGCTCCTGATAGATCATGATTCCGTAGGTGGGTTCGAGCGTTTCCCTGAGATCATCGTGATCGTAAACCACATCTTCCTCTCCATGCTTCCGGCGAATGTAATCTGGAATAAACTGCATCGGGCCGGGGCGATAGAGTGCGTTCATCGCAATCAAATCGTTGATGCCTGTAGGCTTGAGCTGTTTCAGGTATTTGCGCATCCCGTCCGACTCAAACTGAAAAATACCTACCGTCGCCCCTTTTTTAAACATCTCATAGGTAGGCTCATCATCCAGAGGGATATCATCGAGATTATACTCTTTGCCATGATTTTCTTTCACATAGCCGATGGCAGTTTTTAAAATGGAGAGGGTTTTAAGCCCCAGGAAGTCCATTTTCAGCATGCCGGCGTCTTCAATCACTTTTCCGTCGAACTGGGTAACGTAGAGCTCGGCATCCTTGGCTGTGCAAACAGGGATGTAGTTGGTAAGCTTATCCGGTGCAATAATCACCCCGGCGGCGTGAATTCCTGTATTTCTTACTGAACCCTCAAGAGTTTCTGCCATCTGAATGGTTCGCCCTTCGAGAGAATCAGACTCTTTAATTTCGCGTAGTTCTTTAACCCCTTTGATCGCATCTTCCAGCGAAATGCCAATGGTATCAGGTATCAGCTTTGCGATGCGGTCTGCATCGGGCAGGGGAAGGTCAAGCACCCTGGCAACATCCCTTACGGACGATTTCGCCGCCATGGTTCCAAAGGTGATGATGTGAGCTACCTGATCTTTTCCATATTTATCAACCACATAATCGATTACCCGCTGCCGCCCGTCGTCATCAAAGTCGATATCAATATCCGGCATGGATACGCGCTCGGGGTTCAAAAATCGTTCAAAAAGCAGATCGTACGTGAGCGGATCGATATTTGTGATGCCTGTGCAATAAGCCACCACCGAGCCTGCAGCTGAACCACGCCCCGGGCCAACATACACATTCATATCGCGGGCTGCGGCAATAAAATCCTGCACAATCAAAAAGTAGCCGGCAAAGCCCATCTCTTTAATGATGCCAAGTTCCAGATCAATCCGTTCGTTGATCTCATCCGTTATTTTATCATACCTGGCTTTTGCGCCTTCAACGGTGAGATGCCGAAGGTAATCGTCCTCACTTTCAAAGCCTTCTGGCAGCTCAAAATTGGGGAGAATTACATTCCGTTTCAGTTTTATGGGCTCAATTTTGTCGGCAAGTTCTGCGGTGTTAGAGATCGCTTCGGGCAGATCGGCAAAAAGGGCCTTCATCTCCTCCTGCGTTTTGAAGTAAAACTCATCATTCGGGAAACCGAACCGTCTGTCGCGCCCTTTTCCTATGGGTGTGGAGATCAGGTCGTTGTTATCAATACAGAGAAGGGCATCGTGCGCTTTGGCGTCTTTTTTATCAATATAAAAGGTGTTGTTGGTGGCTATAATTTTGATGCCATATTTTTGAGCAAACTTTAGCAGCACACTGTTCACACGCTCTTCCTCTTCAAGCCCATGGCGCATCAACTCGATGTAGAGGTCATCCCCAAAGAGATCGTGCCACCACTTCAGGGCTTCTTCCGCGAAATCTTCTCCCTTGTTGAGAATCAAATCGGGCACTTCACCCAAAATCCCCCCTGTTGTGGCAATGAGCCCTTCACGATATTTCACAACAAGTTCGCGGTCTATCCTCGGGAATTTGTAATAGTACCCCTCAATAAACCCAAGCGAACACATTTCGGCCAGATTGCGGTACCCCTGCATATTTTTTGCCAAAAACAGCTGCTGGTAGCGTTTATCTTTATGATCTCGGGTGAACCGTTTTTGATGGCGATCTTCCACAAAGTAGGCATCCAGCCCTAAAATCGGTTTTATTCCGGCTTCGTTAGCAGCTTTAGTAAAATGAAAAGCCCCGTACATATTGCCGATATCGGTAATGGCTATCGCGGGCATGCCGTCATCCGCTGCCTTTTTCACAATCTCTTTTACACCGGATGCCGCCTGCAGCACCGAAAATTTTGTGTGATTGTGGAGGTGAACAAATGGAGAATCTACCTTTTGGGCACTGCTTTCAACGGGCAGATCGATTGTAGTAGTTTTTGTTTCCTCCTCTCCGGTAACACCCCGACGCCTCAGCTCCTCCACTTTTGGCATGTAGTGGGATGGATCCACTTTCTCCGCAAGATTCAGTGTTGCCATTCCCGTTTGAGCCGGCAGCTGTGGCTGAATTACCCCGATTCGAACCAGCTCCAAAAACGCACGTGCGGTGGCATCTACATCAGCGGCGGCATTATGAGCCTCTTCAAAGCCCACTTCAAAAAGCTTATTATGAAGCTCTGCAAGTGTTGGCCATTTATAACGTCCGCGCCCTCCGGGAATGGCACAAAACTCTGTTGATTCATCTTTGGTATCAATCGCTATTTTTTGAGACAGTGGATTCTCTCTCCCCATTCTCAAATACTCCGACCCCATAATATTAAGGTCGAACTCCAGATTATGCCCGGCTACAAACGTACATTTTTCAAGATTCTGGCTGAAGTAGTCCATCGCTTCTGAGAAGGGAACCCCCTCTTTGTGGGCACGCTCTGTTGAAATACCATGAATTTTTTCGGAGTTGTAGGGGATGGTAAATCCGTCCGGTTTGATGATGTAATCACCTGAGGAGAGTAGTTTTCCGGTTTCATCGTGCACCTGCCAGGCAAGCTGAACACAACGCGGCCAGTTGTCAAAATCAGTCAGCGGGGCTGCATAATTTCGGGGAAGGCCGGTAGTTTCGGTGTCAAAAATCAGGTACATGCGATGGGGTCAGATTGCTGGTTTTGCGATAGTAAATTCGTTGCGGAAATATACTAATCACAGAGGTGAAAACTGAATCGAGTTATCCACATTGGTTATGAAATTGTCTGGCTGCAATTACACGAAATCCATGGCAACACAATTGCATCAGCCAAGATGTTCATGACCGTTTTCCTTCGTGTAAACTAATATGTTTAGATATGGCTTCTTGCGGATTTTCAATCTTACGGTAGCATATGCAACAACTCTAAGATACTTCACGAAATACATCTTCATCCGTAAGCCAACCCTGCGCTTCACCATAAGGCAATAGCTCTTTGCGTAATTGTTGAAATGATTCAATGGCTAACTGCCGTTTTAAGGCCTGACGAACCAGTTCACTTTTTGATTGGCCGGAACGAATTGAAGCATCCTCAAGAAGTTTTTCAAGTTCTTCATCAATTCGATTGGTAAGTTTGCTGTCCATAACCTCTAACTATCGTCTGGTGCAATAAAATGTAATTCATCGCCAATCATGAATCAATTCCTTTTGTGTGATATGTGGCTTTGCCTACCCCTTTCATCCCAAAAGGGCTAATTAATCCCCAAAACCTGAACCCAATTCCTCCAAATACCAGCGCCAGTTCTCAAGGAGAATATCGCGGGATGCGAAAAAATTGTCATTGTGTCCGCCTCGCAACTCCACAAATCGTTTTGGCGCATCAATCGCTTCGTACAACGTTCTTCCGTGACGGTATCTCACAATTTCATCATTCGGGCTGTGCATGATCATGATGGGATAATTTCTGGGATGCTGAATGAACTGCTCTGTTGGGAATTCATATCTCGCTAACCGAGACGGCACAAACGGATACACATCCCTCACCATGGCACGCAGGTTGGTGAAGGCGGAATCAAGTACCAGTCCGCCAAGTGAAAATTGCGTTCCTGCATACGCTGCCACCGCACCTCCAAGTGAACGGCCGTACATTATGATCTGACTTTCTTCATAGTTTTTTTTCTCCTTCAAACCGCGGATTACCGCCTCAATATCTTTGTATAAACCGCGTTCGTTTGGGCGTCCGTCGCTCAGCCCATATCCTCGATAATCGTACATCAGCACGGATGCACCTGCCTGCAACAGAGTATTTGCAATCTCAATGCGATAGCTGATGTTACCGGCATTTCCATGTGATAGTACCACAACAAAATCTGCCTCGCTGTTTGGAAAGTACCAGCTGTGAATGCGAACGCCATCTTCCGTTTCCACCCAAAAATCTTCCGCATCTAACCCAACCGATTGTGGCGTTTGCACAAAACCGGATGTGGGCATAAAAAGCAGTTTATTCTGAAACAGGAACATTACCACTAAAAGGAGCAGATATCCCCCGGCAATTGCTGTAAGAAATGAGATCATCGGTTTTAACTTTTTCATGATTTATTGTGTGGTTTGTTCAATTGATGCATCGGTTGCAAAGTAGCGCTCAAGAACACGATGAAGACTCCCATTGGCTTTCAATATACTCTCCTTCAACTCAAAACTTTCAAGAAAGAATGTGTATTTGATGCGGGTTTCATCAACAAAATCCTCAACGTTTAACTCCTGTGCTCTCGGGTTTTTTTTTCGAGCCAAAGTAATATGGGGCACATATTCTGCATGATCTGCACTTATGGAAAATCTGCTCAGTTTATCAGCAATTTCTGATTGAAGAGAAAGTAATGGCTCCGAATTTTTGAGTCCCGCCCAAAACACACGAGGCTTCTGTTGATTGGGAAACATGCCAACATGGTTCAGCTCAACAGAAAATCTGTTGAAGGTGCATGTTTTTAAAATTTCCCGAATCTCATTTGCTTCATCTGAAGAGCACTCACCTAAAAAAAGCAACGTAAGGTGCATTTGCTGTTGCTTTGTTTTTTTCCAGCCAGGCAATGCCGGGAGCATTTGATGCAACTCTTTCTTGATGGGTTCAGGAATATCTATGGAAACAAACAGCCTCATCTTCGAACAGAAAATGTATCAAACCGTTCATCCGGGTACCCCGGTTCTTCTACTTCTTCAATGTCTGTAACATTTGCAGCAATTGGCCCGCGGCGAAGCCTGGCTATCATTTCGTCCACATCCGATCTATTTCCTTGTAATAAAGTTTCAACGGTTCCATCAGGTTTGTTGGCAACCCAGCCGGTAAGTGAAAGTCTTTTCGCCTGTTGAACCGTGAAGTAGCGGAAACCCACACCCTGCACACGTCCGTGGATTTTCAGATGTTTATTAATTCTCATACTTTCATTATAGTTTTGAACAATACAAAATTCAAATCCTTCAAAAACAATCATCATTGCACACCAAATACATACCTATTCGTTTCTGATGAGCCAATCATTACACGGTTACATTAAATGAACTACAAGATATTTATTTTTTTCTCGTTCACCTTTTGCCATTGCATTCTTTATGCTCACGTGCACCCCTCTGATATTACACTTACGGGTATAATAACCGCGAAAGAAAGCCAACTTCCGTTGCAGGGAGCAACCGTTTATGTTGAAGAACTTGAACGTGGAACAGCGGCAGATGAGCATGGATTTTACTCTATTAACATTCCTCCCGGCACCTATTCCATCCGGTTTCAGTTTCTTGGAATGAGAACAAAAACCGTTCAAGTTGAACTTCTGACTTCTCAGCAACTTGATGCAGAGCTGGACGAACTTGACATGGGCCTGGATGAAATTGTAGTGGAAGGAACCGGTTTTTGGGACAACCTGCGCGGTGCCATAACCGGGGTAGAGGTGGTTACCATCCGCGATCTTGAGCAACTGCCACAGCTAATGGGTGAAGCAGATGTAATTCAATCCCTTACCATGCTTCCGGGGGTACAGACAGTTGGTGAAGGGTCATCCGGGTTTAATGTTCGGGGAGGGCGGGAAGATCAAAACCTTGTGATGATGAGCGGTGCGCCGTTATTCAACTCTTCGCATGTTTTGGGCCTTTTTTCGGTATTTAACCCCGATGCAACCGAAAGCTATGCACTCTATAAGGGGCATATGCCAGAGCGGTTTGGCGGGCGGCTGGCATCTGTTCTCGACGTGACCATGCGAAACGGTTCGTTTGATGAGTTTTCAGCTGGCGGTGGACTTGGGCTTTATTCTGCGAGACTATTTGTTGAAGGGCCTATAATTCAAAACCGCACCTCCTTTTTGATTGCCGGGCGGGGAGCAGCATCCGGGGTTATTTTCAACCTTGCAGGCAAAAACCGTGATCTTGCCCGCGCACCATTTCCGCTTCAAATTTATAACAGTAATGCCCGGTTTTACGATGGAAATGCCACGCTTTCTCACCGTATAAATAACAATCATCTGCTGTCACTATCACTCTATGGCAGCGACGACCTGTTTCAGTATTCCGATGAGTTCGGGTATTCCTGGAACACAAGAATTGCCAACCTCACCTGGAATGGCAATTTTTCTGAGCACCTCTTCTCAACATTCTCTGCTGTTAGCAACACCTACAGAAGCAATTGGTTTACGCCTTCCGGGCCCGATGCATTTACTCTTAGTACAGGAATTCGCTACCTGAGCCTGAAAGAGACGCTTACCTAT
>SLLL01000245.1 GCA_007134085.1 Balneolaceae bacterium | reverse complement strand
GGTTCTACGGGAAACCTTGTGGGTAGGTTTTTTTTGGAATAAATGTTCTCTTTGATGGATGACAGAATGGATGTAACGTTTCAAAAAAAAGTAAACCGTGATGCTGTGGCTATTCACCCGGACCGTGCACAAATTCTTAGCCTCTCTTTTTACCACGAAGCCACCAAGACTCGAAGATACACGAAGGTAATAGCGAAAAGATACTTCGTGAACCTTTGTGTCATCGTGGCTTCGCGGCCAAAAAATAAAGGTTCAATAATTGGATAGTTCCTTTTTAACTTGGCTACCAAAACTTTTGCGATATTTGATAGGCTGTCTTGTTTCACTTTGGAAAATTAGACCTTTACCCACAAGGTTTCCCGTAGAACCAACTATCTTTCGCTGATTAAGAAAGTAATGAGTATTGAGTAGCAGTACGTAGAGTATTTTTGAATTTGGCTTCAGAAAAAATTGATCTGACCTAATTTGTTTAACAATCAGAAGAGAGTAAACATTGAACGAGTTCAGAGCGATTTCTATCTCAGGAATTGATCACACCATTTGAGTATGGCATTCAACCAAAACCCGCTCAAAAATAGCTATAGCTTCAGCAATTTGCTCTTCTGTTACAATTAGAGGAGGTATCCAGCGAATCACGTTGCCGTATGTACCGCATGTTAACAGAAGAAGGTTTTTTTGAACGCATCCCGCAGCCACTTTTTTTGCTGTTTCTCCATCGGGGTTTCCATGGCTATCTGTAAACTCGGTTGCTATCATCAAACCTTTACCCCGAACATCTCCGATAACTGGAAATTCTATCTGAAGGCCTCTAAGATATTCCATAAGCTGAAAGCCTCTCTCAGCCGCATTTTGAACGAGTCTTTCATCACGGATTACATCGATCGTTTCAGCCGCTGATCTAGATGCCACGGCACTTCCACCGCCGTAGGTGCCGCCGTGTGTTCCGGGCATCCATTTCTCCATAATCTCTTTTGATGAAGCCACTGCTGAGATTGGCAGGCCACTGCCAAGCCCTTTCGCCATTACAATAATATCCGGTTTAATGTTACTCTGCTCATAACAGAAAAAAGTCCCGGTTCTGCCAAAGCCACTTTGTACTTCATCCATCACAAGTAGAATGCCATGTTCATCACACACTTCCCTTAGGTGTTTCAGGAAAGAGGCCGGTGCCGGAACATAGCCGCCTTCACCCAAAACCGGCTCAATGATGATGGCTGCCGTTTCGTCGGGCGCGGTCTGGCCTCGCAGTAAAACATCAAGCTGCTTTTTACAGAACTCAACGGCCTCATCCTCACTCCACCCGTATTGATAGGCGTAAGGAAACGGAGCAACAAAAATGCCGGCAGGCAACGGCTGAAATTTATGGCGGTACACCGTTTTTGATGTTGTCATAGCCATGGCAAGATGCGTACGCCCGTGAAAACTGCCCTGAAACACAATAACATTACTGCGTCCTGTTGCTGCCTTTGCCAGTTTTACACACGCTTCGGTAGCCTCTGCGCCGCTGTTCGAAAAGAAAAACCGGTTAATATGATCCGGTGTTACCTCATTTAGCTTGTTTGATAATTTTACCGTAGCATCAGGTACAACGCAATTCATCTGGCCAAACAGAAGCTCACCGGCCTGGTTCTGAATCGCCTTAACAATTCGTGGATGGCAATGCCCGGTATTCACCACGCCAATGCCCGATGTAAAATCGATGTAGCGGTTTCCGTTATCGTCGTAAAGATAGATGCCTTCGCCTTTTACAATTTGCGCATCAGATAGGTGAGTCCAAACCGGGGAGAGTAGGTGTTGCATGTAGTTATTTGTTGATTCTAAAGATTTGTCCAGATTGATTTTTCCTGAGTGTAGAGCTCAAGCGCGCTTTTACCCATTTCCCGCCCAATGCCGCTCTCTTTGTATCCGCCAAAAGGCACCGCCGGATGGAAAAGATCGTAACCATTTATCCATACCACACCGGCCTCAATGCGATGTGCAAACTTGTGTGCCCGCGAAATATCTTTTGTCCAGATGGCTGAGGCGAGCCCATATCTTGAATTATTTGCATATGCAATTATCTCTTCTTCATCTTCGAATGATGCCACATTCACAACCGGGCCAAAAATCTCCTCCTGCACAATAGCTGCAGAATGGTTTGAGGTGGAAAAAATGGTTGGTTCAACGAAAAATCCACGGGAAAGAGAACCCTCTTTTCGATTGCCGCCCAATAACAGTTCGGCCTCGTTCTTTCCGGTATTAATGTAACCCATCACACGATCAACCTGTTCTTTGCTAACCAGCGGGCCGAGGTCTGGGTTGGCAAGGCCGCTTTCCATACTTAGTGCCGAAGTACGTTTTACAAGCTCTTCAACAACTTCATCGAAGTTACTTTTGTGCACATAAACACGGGAGCCGAGCGTACACTCCTGGCCACTGTTATAGAAACTTGCCCAAAGCAGCGACTGATGTACGCGGGCCATGTCTGCATCCTCAAAAATAATATTGGGTGATTTCCCTCCAAGCTCCAGGCTTACTTTTTTAAGGTTCGATTTTGCGGATGCCTCCAAAACTTTCTTTCCAACTTCCGTTGAACCGGTAAACCCTATTTTGTTGATCCCCATGTGATGGGAAAGGAGTGATCCCGTTTTTCCATCGCCGGTTAATATCTGAACCATCCCTTTTGGGAAACCCGCTTCTTTGATCAAATCAGCAAGATAAAGAGCTGTTATGGAGGTCTGTTCTGCCGGCTTAAGAATGCAGCAATTTCCACACGCAAGAGCAGGTGCAAGCTTCCAAATTGCCATAACCAGCGGGAAGTTCCAGGGTACAATCAGCCCTACAACACCCAGTGCTTCGCGCCTTGTGTACACCATAATATTGGGTGAATTCACCGGAATACTGCTCCCCTCAATTTTATCTGCCCAGCCGGCATAATAGCGGAGGTGGGCTGCAGCTGCTTTTACGTCGGCTACGGCTCGGCTTATTGGTTTGCCATTATCAAGGCATTCCAGCTGGGAAAGTGGTTCTATGTGCTTCTCAATCAGCCCTGCGAGTTTGTTGATCAATGCTGCCCGTTTTGCGGGGTTCATATCGCGCACTTTTTTGTTGAATGCAGTTCTTGCTGCTTCAACTGCATGGCCTACATCCTGCTCATTTGCTGCTGCTATGCTGAAAATTTCTTCACCATTTGCAGGGTTTAATGATGGAATAGTTGCTGATGAAGATGCATCCATCCACTCATCGTTAATAAAAAGTTTTGGCGGACGCTTCAGAAAATCAAGAGTGGTTTTAGTAAGGGGTTTCATAGGGTGTTTCTGTTTATTTAATCATTGATTTTACCGCTTCATAAAGCACAGACAGGCCGGCTTCAATATCTTCGGGAGAAGCATACTCCGCCTCATTATGACTGATTCCATCTTTGCATGGAATAAAAATCATCCCCACAGGAGCAACTTTGCTGATGTACACAGAATCGTGCCCCGCACCACTCACCATCTTTTTGTACGGGATTTCTAATTTCACTGCAGCGTTTTCAATCGCATCAATGCAGCCTTTATGGAAAGGAACGTGAGGTGAATGCCAGAGTGGTTCGAGCTTTACATCTTGATATTTGTGTGTACAACTGTTCAAAATTTCATTATGCATAAGTTCAAGCACTGTTTCATCCGGATGGCGAATATCTAAAGAAAACGTTACGCTGCCGGGCACTGTGTTTATACTTTGCGGTTCAGTTTTGATGGTGCCTATCGTTAATTTTGCTTCGGGTTGATGTACTTCAGCCATGGCATAAAAATCAGAGATCATTGCATTCATTGTCCGAATGGGATCTGAACGAAGGTGCATTGGCGCTGTTCCGGCATGATCTTCCCTGCCCGTTATCGATATTTTATACCAGCGAATACCTTGTACACCAGTTACCACGCCTATCTGCTTATTTTCAGCTTCAAGAACCGGGCCTTGTTCTATATGCAGCTCAAAACTTGCCTTAATATTCTTTTCTATGCCGCCGTTTCCCAGATACCCAATTTTATTGAGTGCCTCTTTCACGCTAACCCCCTCCGAATCGGCCTGTTCGTGAGCATAAGTCAAACTAAATTCTCCTGCGAAAACTCCCGAGCCAATCATTGCAGGAGAGAACCGGGCACCTTCCTCATTGGTCCAGTTCGCGATGATAATGGGATTTTTGTGTGATACTCCTTCATCCATTAACCGCGAAAGAACTTCCAGCCCTGCAAGTACGCCAAGAGTACCGTCGTACTTACCCCCTGTTGGCTGGCTGTCGAGATGGCTGCCTATCAGAATTGCCGGTGCACTGCTGTAGCTGCCTTGTTTGATTGCAAACTGGTTGCCAATCTGGTCAACTTCAATACTGCAGCCAAGTTCTCTTGCCCAATCAGAAAAAAGGCCGCGCGCTGCTTTGTCCTCATCGGTAAGAGTAAGCCGGTAAACACCGCCATTTGATGTAGCGCCAATTTCCGCCATTTTGAAAAGGCGGCTCATAAAATGATCTATTCGCTTAGTGTTCATCCTCGATGGTATCCGTCATCGCAAAACCATTTGGCTTAACCGTTTCAGAAACCGCCCCCAGTGATGTAACCTTATGAGAAGCCCATTTTAAAATTTCCATGTACATGGTTGTGCTTGTTTCGTAAACACCTTCAATTGTATGAATGCGGCTATGCATGAGTTTTAGAAGATCGCTGTTGTTCTGGCAGGTAACATTGATTTCAAGATCGTACATACCTGTTGTGAGCGCTACAAAGCTCACTTCATCTATTGTAACCAGCTCTTCGGCAACAGAACGAATCAACTCAGTAGGGCGAATTTTCATCACAATACGTGCATACGAATTCATTCCGCTTTTTACGGGGTCGGTCCATCCTATAATATGCAGTACACCTTCATCAACAAGGCGTTTGTATCTATTACGCACCATTCCCACCGATACATTAAGATCCTGGGCAAGGTCTGTAAATGATTTTCTCCCGTTGTTACTGAGGGTGTTCAGTAAGTATATATCTGTTTTGTCTAACTCTACCTGATCGGCCATATTATTTATTATTTTTAAAATTGTACGGTAATTATATAAATTTTATAATTAGCAAGCCATATAAATACAAATTTTGCAAAAATTGAAACCTGATACACGAACAGCCTGGGAAAAAGACCGCGATCATGTTATTCATCCCTATGCAAACTTTCTGAACTTTAAAGAGGAAGGTTCAACTATTTTCACAAAAGCTTCAGGGCATGTTATTGAAGACATCGACGGAAATCAATACTTAGACGGAATGGCCGGGCTTTGGTGTGTAAATATTGGCCATGGCAACGAAGAGCTGGCTGTTGCCATTGGCGAGCAGGCAAAAAATCTGGCTTATTTCAACACTTTTGAAAATGCATCATCTGTGCCTGCCGCAGAGCTTGCAGCAAAACTTGCAGAGCTCGCGCCCGGTTCACTCAATCATACTTTCTTTGGAACCGGCGGATCCGTTGCTAACGATACGGCAATCCGGCTGGCTCATTACTATTTCAACCTGAAGGGAATGCCGTCCAAGAAAAAAATCCTCAGCCGGGATCTGGGTTACCACGGCAGCACGTATTTGGCTCACACACTAACAGGCATAAAAATTACACATCACGGTTTTGACCTTGCACCCGATCTTGTGCACTACTTAACCGCACCATACCACTACCGGAATGGAAACGGAATGGATGAAGAGGAGTTTTGCGATTTTCTGATTGAGGAGATGGAGCAGAAGATTCTTGAAATCGGCCCCGAACAGTTAGCTCTGTTTATTGCAGAGCCTGTATTGGGCGCTGGAGGCGTAATAGTGCCGCCAAAAGGATATCACAGGCGCAGCTGGGAGCTTTGCAGAAAGTACGAGATTCTCTATCTGTCGGATGAGGTTGTTACTGCATTCGGACGCCTTGGCCACATGGTTACTTCGAAAGATATGTTCGATATTGAGCCGGATATTCTGGTTCTTGCGAAGGGCATTTCATCAGGATATGTACCACTTGGCGCTACCATGATATCAGATGAGATTCATGATGTAATCAGCACTCCCAAAAAAGAGAACCCCAGCCTTACGCATGGATTTACATATTCAGGACACCCGCTTGCGTGTGCTGCCGGCCTCAAAAATATCGAAATACTGCAAAGAGAACGTTTTTGTGAGCATGTAAAAACATGGGGGCCCTATTTTGAAGAGCAGCTGAAAACCCTTTCTGATTATGAAATTGTTGGTGATGTGCGCGGAAGCCATTACATGATGTGCCTTGAATTGGTAAAAGACAAAACTACAAAGGCTATGTTCGATTTTGGCCTGAATATATCGAAACGTGTATACCTGCACTGTAAAAAAAGAGGGTTGATGATGCGGCCAATTACACCACTTTGTGTTTTTTCACCACCCTTAACATTTGATAAAGAGGCGATCGACAAAACCGTGGCCATCGTTCGGGAAAGCCTCGAAGCAACCATAAGCGAGTTGAAACATGAAAACCTACTTTCCACAGTTTAAGCTATCAACCGTAACCTCAGTGTTGATACTCTGTGCACTCCTGTTTATTCAGGGGTGTGCAGATCAACGGCTTCCCGGTGTTGAAATTACCGTTCAACGGCAACCCGCCGAATTTGAAGAGCTTGAGGCACTTTGGATTAACTGGCCCCCGGTAG
>SLLL01000249.1 GCA_007134085.1 Balneolaceae bacterium | reverse complement strand
GGGTAGTAACTATCCTATGTGGATGATTTTGTTAAAAAAAGCCACTGGATTTACCCGGCGGCTTTTTTAACTGTTAAGAAAAACCTGCCGATGGCTGGCAGGTGGATGTAATGTTAAACACCTGAGGTAGTAGTGGGTGTCTGCTCCTGTGTTGGTTTGATATTGCTGCCAATCAGTGCAAAATAGATAATGTAGACATAGCACAATACAGGAACGATAAACGAGTACTGTATTCCTGCCAAATCGGCAACGGCACCCATAATTGGTGGGATTACTGCACCACCCACAACCAACGTGTTTATAATACCGGATGCAAGTCCAACTTCACTTCGTTCAAGTCCTTTCACAGCGAGAGTGAAGATATTCGGGAACATGATTGAGTTAAAGAGTCCTATTGTAACAATTGTCCACAGTGCAAGCCTGCCACTGGAAAGCATGGAAGTAATGGCGAGAGCTGCTGCTATAAAAGCAAAAATTGCAAGCACTTTATTGGCTTTACCTGTACCGAGTTGCATCAGCAAGTAATTCGCAATGGCAAAGCCCAGGAAAATAAGAGCCATATTTAGTGTAAAATCGAGAGTTACATACCCAACTATAAAAGCCCAGATCATAACGCCAAGTGCCATAAGATGCTTTTTCGATTTGTCTTTCACATCTGAAAGTGAAATTGCACCAAAAAGGCGGCCAATCATTGCGCCTGCCCAATAGAGACCAACAAACTTAATAGCAAGCTCCCTGCTTATACCTCCACCGAGGCCGGGTTCAACAATATAAGAGGCGATAGTTGTACCAATACCAACTTCAGCGCCTACGTATGCAAAAATACCAAACGCCCCCAGGATCATGTGCTTGTATTTAAAGGTACTGGAGAAATTTCCGAGCCCTTCCTGACTCAATTCAGGCAGTTTAATCATTTTTACGGCAATACCAATAACAAGTACAACTACACCAATTAGCATGAATGGAGTAGTTAAGTCACTTGGTGCAACAGCGGTGATATCAGCATCGGCAACCGGTATGATAAGTGCCACAATAAGAAGTGGAGCCAACCAGGTAGCAATAGAGTTTAGAGACTGAGTAAGGTTTAGCCTGCCGGAAGCCGTTTCGGAAGGTCCCAGTTCAGTTACATATGGATTTGCTGCTGTTTGAAGCAGTACAACTCCCATAGCAAGAAGGAAAATTGCTCCGAGGAAGAGTAAATAAGACTCAATCTGAATAGCTGGAAAAAACAGGAAACTGGCACCTGCTATCACGATAAGTCCAATTACGATTGATGATTTATAGCCCATTCGTTTAACTACCGTTCCAGATGGTATAGAAAACAGAGCATAGGTTAGGAAAAAGGCTGAATTTACAAGTGCAGCTTGTGTGAAACTCAGGTCGAAAGCTTCTCTGACAGGTTCACTAAGTGTAATGATAAACGTAGTGACAAACCCGAAAATGAAGAAGATCATGGAAATGAAAACCATTCCCACTTTTAGGGTATTGTTATCTTGGTTAGACATGATTCTGTATAAGTTAGTTAATCTTACATGTTGATTGCTTCGTTGAACAGTATCGCAAAATTCCCATCACGTACGAAAGTTGCAAAACTGCTTTATCTGTTTACCGCCCGATGTGTAGCTATACGGGCAGCAACCTGATGGCCTTATTTATCCAGCTCGTTCCAGATTAGGGCACTGGCACCTAAAACAGCTACGTTCTTATCCATTAGCTTAGAAGGCAGTATCTTTACTTTGTCTTTAAAGAGGCGCATTACAAAATGCTCGAGCCACTTCTTTGTGGGGTTGATAATGTAATCACCCGCTTTTGCAAGCCCGCCGAATAAAAATATCGCTGATGGGCTGAACAGAGCTACTGTATCGGCAAGATGTTTGCCAAGAATTTTACCGGTGTGTTCAAAAGCCTTGATTGCTATAGGATCGCCTTTTTCGGCAGCATTAAAAATGGCTTCAGAATCGAGGCTATCGAATGTATAGTTTACAAGTTCAGAGCCTTCCGTATTTTTGGCAAGCAATTCGAAAACAGTTCGCTTGATTCCCGGAGCAGAACAGTAGGTTTCAAGGCAGCCTTGATTGCCACAGCCGCATTGACGCCCGTTTTCTACAACATTAACGTGGCCTTGCTCACCGGCAAATCCGTCATGCCCGTATACAAGGTCGCCATTTACTACGATGCCGCTTCCCAGGCCGGTGCCAAGGGTAATCATCACAAAGTCGTTCATGTACTTTGCACCGCCATAAATTTTCTCCCCCAAAGCAGCTGCATTCGCATCGTTTGTAAGCTTTACGGGCATATCGTAGTGCTTTTGCATCATTTCAGCAAAAGGTACAATTCCCTGCCATTTTAAGTTTGTAGCCTGCTCAATAGTGCCTTTGTGGTAGTTGCCATTTGGAGCACCAATACCTATTCCAAGTATTTTGTACGGTTTCTCCAGTTTCTTTTCTGCTTTTTTTAGATCCTTCACAAGATTTTCGATATAATCTTCAACCTTGTCAAAAGTATCTGTAGGCGTTGAGTTGTCCCCTACGATGTTACCATCTCTGTCAACAAA
Source organism: Balneolaceae bacterium (assembly GCA_007134085.1). Lineage (GTDB taxonomy): Bacteria > Bacteroidota > Rhodothermia > Balneolales > Balneolaceae > Rhodohalobacter. The sequence continues at coordinate 4,123 of SLLL01000249.1, read as the reverse complement.
CCCTGTTTTGGTAAATGTGCCGCCTATATCAATTCCAATTACGTACTCTTTCATCCTTCGATTAGCCTCCAATATTATATTAGTTAAAATCAGCCGTTACATATCTGCAATTTGCACAAAAAACGGCTATGAATTTGAGCATTTCTGATTGGTAAATTATGAAATGCTCAGGATTAAATTTAATGGCATATAACCATCAAAATGTATGTTTTTGAGGCAATAAAGCAAATTCATTTTCAATTTATTTCAAAATAATTGAAGCGCTTTCACCAGCAGCTGGCAAAGCTTGTTTTATAAACAAAAACGAAGCAGTTAAAGGATCTAATTTTTAGTGGCGTTAGTGCGATTTAACAACCAATAAATAGCTATTGAAGTAGTAATTCGTTGATTTTGACGATACTTAAAAATATTATCTTTCAGATTAATAGCATTTGGCTAACATAAACGGTACATTACCAACTCTTAATAACAACAATACTCCCGGTAAGGCCCTTCTTTGGACTGTGACGCGATAAAACAACTCATCTCTTTTGAACGACCCTCTGGGTGATTTTAACAATACCAATACTAGTAATACAATGACAAAACAAGGAAACGTAAAGTGGTTTGACGCAGAAAAAGGATTCGGTTTCATCTCACCAGCTGATGGAAGCAAAGACATTTTTGTACACAGAAACAATGTAGAGAATCTTGGCCGCAACCAGGGGCTTGAAGAAGGAGAAGAAGTGGAATTCAGTGTTGAAGAAACACCAAAAGGGCTTAGCGCTGTTGAAGTAAGAAGCCTTACTTACGAATAGGCCATACTTTATTTATTGAAATGACAAAAGCCCGCTCTAAAAAGCGGGCTTTTTTTTGCCTGATGTTTCTGATATGGCCTGTAACCGAACTATTTTCCCTTCCCCATCGCTGTATACCTTCATCAAGCCAACATAAATCGTTTATAAGCTACTAATACAAGGGTGTTTTAATTGTAACAACTAACACATGGTCATGCTTATGCGAAAAGTAATATCGATAATTACAGCTGTTGTTTTGTGTTTAATGATACATACAAAAGCTGATGCACAAATTAATGCGGGAGCCGGTTTGGCTTATGGATTAGATATAGAAAAGATTGGTATTCAGGTAGGTGGAACCTATGGTATTTCAGATGAAATGCGGGTTGGCCTGGATATCATCTACTGGTTTGGTGATAACGAAACCAATGATCTGGGTATGGGGCTGGAAGAGAGAATATCCACCACCTTTCTGGAAGTGAATGCAAATTTCAACTATATCTTTTACAGTGAAAATGATTTAAAACTCTATGGAATCGGTACTCTTGGTATTCACTACTTCTCTTTCAGTGATGAGTTGTGGATATCCGGAACCAGCCACGCTCAGGACAGCTTCAGCGACTCTGATACAGAAGCAGCTTTTGGTTTAGGAGTGGGTGCAGAGTACAGCCTGGGCAATTTGCTCATTTATGCAGAGCCAAGAGTATTCCTCAGCGGTTTTGATCAATTTGCTTTATCAGCAGGTGTGAGAATCCCAATCAGGTAGGTTGGATTATTTATTGATGTCCCGTCCTAAAAGTAAAAGCCCGCTGATTTAGCGGGCTTTTTTTCTCCGGAACCCCGGCCGGATATTTTATACGATTTCTCTCTCGTTTACTATCAGGCTACTGCCACTCTCTTATCTAAACCGCTGTTTTTAGCAGCGATACTATATCGTGTATGTGGTGCAAACTCAAGCCGGCCTTTCTCAATTGGCTCTCCTGTTGCCCGGCATATTCCGTAGGTTCCGTTGTTAATTCTCTCAAGTGCGCGATCTAACTCGCGGATAAATTTAATGTTACGTTGCATTAGCCTGTTTGTAAGGTCAACACTCTCTTCTATGCTGCCCATATCACTCATGTGATGGTCGATAGATGATGTGTCTTCATCATCAGCCGAACGGATCTCTTCAAGTGAACTTGTTAAATACTCGAGCTCTTTTGATGCTTCCTCTTTTTTATTGAGGATAAGCGCTTCAAAGTAAGCAAGCTCGGCTTCATTTAAGTTGGTTTTGTAAGTAACTGATCCAGGTATTTGACTCTTTGTTGATCTCATTTTCTCGGGGGTTAGGTTTCGTGTTTTGTTTTGCTTAACAATACTGAAACCCATTTCGGAATGAAATCAGGGAAAACCTTAAAGATGGTTGAGAGTTCGTACTACCTCTTTAGAAAGTGGTAGTATATTCCACTACCATGTTACGTATAGAGGAGTTTATTGTACCCTTCTTGAATTGCCTTTACTACCGGCCCCGGTTTACCACTGCCAATTGGTTTGCCGTCAATCACAGTCACCGGTTGTATATCCGTTGTAGTGCCTGAGAAAAAGAGCTCATCAATGTCGAATAGCTCATCGAGCCGGATGGGGTTAAAATGCACAGGAATTGATAGTTCTTCAGCAACCTCAAGTACTGCCTGGCGGGTGATACCGTTCAGAATGTAATTCGTAGCGGGAAACGTGTAAAGTGCTCCATCTTTTACACCAAAAATATTTGCATTAGGGCTTTCGGTCACTACCCCGTCACGAATCATAATGGCACTGTTAACCCCGGCATCTTTAGCCTGTTGCTTGGCAAGTGTATTTGGCAGCAAGTTCACGGTTTTGAGGTTGCAGCGGGTCCAGCGAATGTCCGACACGGTAATGGCATCCACGCCGGTTTGATGAAGCTTGGTATGAGGAGTGAACGGAGAAGAAGAGAGATAGACAGTAGGCTCAACCGGTGGATCAGGAAAGGTGTGAGTTCGTGGCCAGGCACTTCCCCGGGTAATTTGCAGATAAACAGCGGCTTCCCCCTCAGTATGGTTGTTTCGTTTGATTAGCTCGCGGCTTATCACCGGGATTTCATCATACAATGAATCAGTTACATGAATCTTCAAACCTGCAAGCCCCTCCCTAAGCCGGGCCAGGTGTTCTTTTTCCCTAAAGAATTTCCCATTTACTACCCTGGTAACCTCATAAACACCATCACCAAATACAAACCCTCTGTCGCCCACAGAAACTTTTGCATCTTCACTATTTACGTACGCTCCGTTCAGATAAACCTGCATAACTTTATCAATCTGTTAAATGTATTGTTCTGATGGGATGATAGCCCTTTTGAAAGTTAATTGGTACAGTGAAATGGTCAATTCAGCTCAATAAATTGAACGGAACGGGTATCCGTATCCAGAATAGCAATCATGGCATCATTCTCAAAACCGTTGATGCTGCCGGGGTTCACAGAAATGGTATCCCCAATGGTATCAAGAGATGGTTCGTGGGTGTGTCCGCTGATTACAACATCATACTTTCCGCATAATTCCAGACTGCGGGTAATTTCAGGGTATGTGCCGTGGTAAACGGCAAACTTCAATCCGCCTGCCTCAAAACTGTAAAAATCACCATGAAGCATCGCGCCAATCTCTTCAAATTTTTTTCATCAGCAGGAATTTATCTCCATCATTATTTCCAAAAATTCCGTGAAAATTTAACCCGCTGAAATGGGCAATAGTAAACGGGCTGCAATAATCGCCGGCATGAATTACTTTTTCAACCTTCTTTTCTTTAAAAATTTCTACGGCTTTTTTGATATGAGCCACATGATCGTGGGAGTCGGAGCAGATGCCAATCAGCATAACTTGAGGGTTTTGATTTAAATATTTTATCGTGATGAATCGCATTCACACATAAATCCCCATGCGAATGCTTAAGCTTTTGCCAAATGTTTGTTAACTTTGTTGATCTTTAACAACACTATAAAATATAATTTACTGCCGGGTTTCGAAATTGCGATTCTCCGGCAAAAACCAGGATATATGTCAGTAACGAAAGAAGATGTACAGTATGTTGCCAATCTCGCAAGGCTTCAATTGAGTGATGATGAAGCCGAGGGGCTGAAAGAGGATATGAATAAAATTTTGGGTTACATCGATACACTCAATGAACTGGACACCTCGAATGTGGAGCCTCTTGAGCATGTAACGGAAATTACAGCCACCACTTTCCGAAAAGATGAAGCGAAGCAGCCTTTGAGCCATGAAGATGCCCTGAAAAATGCTCCTGATGCCGATTCGGACTACTTCCGCGTTCCAAGAGTTATTGAGTAGAACGGT
>SLLL01000120.1 GCA_007134085.1 Balneolaceae bacterium | reverse complement strand
GATGCCCGCTGAACATCATCAATAGCACGATCAAGTTCTGACCTCTCCCCACGAAGTTCATCATATGCGTTGGTAAGGCTTTCGTCAGCTTCATCCCCTGCTGCGTCAATTCGTGATCCCAACTCGTCGAGCTGTTCATCAATATCATCCCGAAGAGATTCGAGGTTACTCACGAGCTCACTTCGCTCTTCTTCAAAACGTTCAGTAGCACTGTCTTCTGAACGTTCACCACATTGCACCAAAAAAAGTGCAGCGGCTGTAAACAGTATTGCAATTAGGAGACTTGAATATTTCATCATTTAATTTATTTAGTTAACAGTTAATCTATCTACAGTTTAATCGAGCAACTCTTTTATTTCTGAAGTAATCTGATCACGTGTTTTACCAAGCTTCTCCTGTAGCTTACCGATGAATTCATCGTCCTGACCTTCTACATAAGTCAAATCATCGTCAGTCAGATCTCCATATTTTTGTTTTAGTTTACCCTTGAGTTGATTCCAACTTCCCTTAATTTTTATGTCATTCATAATAATATATTTACTTGTTTCATTAACATTTACAATAATATAAACATGAATGGGATTGAAAAGTTCCATGTAACGTATTACAAGGCAATCAATTAAAACGAAATTTCCGTATTAACCGGATGAAGATCAGTAGGATACCGGAAGAGAAAAAAAAGTGAAAAATACCTTGGATAGGAAGTAAAAAACCCGATAACGGTTTGTTATCGGGCTTAAAAAGGAGAGAATTTATTCAAATGGATTTACTCCCATCATAAACCACATGAAGGCGTATTTATCAGTCCATTCATTTATGATGGATTCTGTTGAACGGCCGGCGCCATGCCCAGCCCTTGTTTCAATACGGATGAGTACAGGGTTATCACCGGCGTGCTTATCCTGAAGCTCAGCTGCAAACTTAAATGAGTGGGCCGGAACCACGCGGTCATCATGATCGGCTGTGGTGATCATGGTGGATGGATACACCGTACCGGCAGTTACATTATGAACCGGTGAGTAACCGAGCAAATATTCAAACATCTCCTCGCTCTCCTCAGATGTACCATAATCGAACGCCCAGCCGGCACCCGCAGTAAAGGTGTGATACCGAAGCATATCCAACACACCCACAGCCGGGAATGCCACAGCCGCAAGATCAGGCCGCTGATTCATTACAGCGCCCACAAGCAAACCACCATTCGAACCACCTGAAATGGCAATTTTTTCGTGTGAGGTGTAGTTATTATCCACCAGAAATTCAGCTGCTGCTATAAAATCATCAAAAACATTTTGCTTGTACAGCCTGGTGCCGGCAAGGTGCCACTCACGGCCATACTCGCCACCACCACGTATATTTGGCTGGGCGTAAATGCCGCCATTTTCAAGTAAAATCAGCCGCGCTACACTGAAGCTTGGCCGCAGGCTGATGTTAAACCCGCCATAGGCATAGAGATAGGTTGGGTTGGTGCCATCCATCTCAAGCCCCTTTTTGTAGGTGATAAACATTGGCACTTTCGTACCATCTTTACTCTCATAGAAAACCTGTTCGGTTACGTAATCCTCCGGATTGAAATCGATGTTTGGTGTCCAGTACATCTCGGATGTGCCGTTTTTAATATCATACCTGAAAATTGTGGAGGGATAGGTGAAAGAAGTAAATGTATAGTAAAGGTGGGTATCGTCTTTACGGGCAGAAAATCCTCCGGCAGTACCAATGGCTGGTAGCTCAACCACACGTATTTCGTTCCCGGAATAGTCGAACTGTCTGATCTCAGTTTGTACATCAATCAAATAGTTAGCAAAGAAGTAGCCCCCGCCTGTACTAACACTTAACACATGATCGGTTTCGGGAATCAGATCAACCCAGTAATCAGATCCCGGTGTTTCAAGGGGTGCTTTAACCAGTCGGTAATTTTGCGATTCTTTATTGGTGTAGATGTAGATATAGTTTTCATCCGTATCGATAACACTGTGGGTATTATCAAAGTTGCTGATGATGGGTACGATCGGGCTGTCTTCCTGGGTGAGGTCTTTCATGTAAATCTCATTGCCGGTAGTGCTAACCGCCGCTGAGATAATGAGCCATCGCTGATCATCACTCACCCCGCCGCTTACATATCTACGTGGAGTTTTTTCGCCGCCAAAAACCAGCTGATCTTGACTTTGCGGCGTGCCCACTCTGTGGAAGTAAAGTTTATGCTGGTCTGTCATGGCAGAGAGCTGGCTGCCATCGGGCGCCTCATAGCTGCTGTAGTAGAAGCCTTCATTTTTATACCATGAAATACCCGAAAATTTAATATCGGTAAGTGTGTCTCCTATTGCTTCGAGGCTTTCTGTATCAATCACAATAATTTTTCGCCAGTCGGACCCGCCTTCAGAAATGGCATAAGCTGCCATGGAACCATCTTTGGTGAAACTCAATCCTGCCAGCGATGTGGTGCCATCATCAGAAAATGTGTTTGGGTCGAGAAAAACCTCTGCCTCCCCTCCCGGTTCGCTGCTTCTGAAAATAACAGAATGATTCTGAAGCCCGTCATTCCGGCTGAAGTAGTAATAATCTCCGTGGCGCGTTGGAGCGCTAACCCGCTCAAAATCCCAGTGCTCGGTTAGCCTCTCTCTAATCTGATCGCGGAAAGGAATCTGGTTTAGGAAATCAAAGGTAACTTCATTCTGAGCCTGCACCCATGCGGCGGTTTCATCAGAAAGGTCATCTTCAAGCCATCGAAACGGGTCGGGCACTTCGGTGCCAAAATAGGTATCCACCACATCACCTTTTCTTGTTTCGGGGTAAGGCAGCAGAGTGGCAGAATCCATGGTTATGGGCTGTTCGCTTACGCTTGGGTTTGATGATGTTCTCACTTCCAATACCTCCTGTTGTTTGCATCCGGCAAAAAGAAACAATGCCAATGGCAGAATCAATTTTTTCATGTGATTGAATGTTGGTTGATGTGTAAAATTCAGCGTGAAAATACACCTTTCTGTGGTGATTTTCTTCCGTTTGAACAAACGAAAAACCGGATAAAAATGGTATATCCCTTCTGTAGGGGCAATTCATGAATTGCCCCTACAGAAGGGATGAATTGCCTCTTAAGGTGGGTTGAATAACAGCGGATTTTACCCTTACTCAAATAAAATCGTTTTGTGGCGATATAAAAACACACGCTCCTCCAAAACAAGCTTTAGCGCACGGGTAAGTACCTGCTTCTCTATATCCTGGCCCGCCTTCGCCATTCCCTCGGCGGTGTAGGTGTGATTTACGGGCATCACATCCTGCGCAATAATCGGGCCTTCGTCCAAATCTTCGGTTACAAAGTGCGCTGTGGCTCCGATAATTTTTACACCACGTTCATACGCCTGCTTATAAGGTGATGCACCAATGAAAGCCGGCAGAAATGAGTGATGAATATTGATAATACGGTTCGGAAAATGCTTCAAAAAACCAGGGGTGAAAATACGCATATATTTTGCAAGCACCAGGTACTCCGGATCGTAAGGTGCAATCGCCTCCAGAATTTTCTCTTCGTGCTGTTCGCGCGACAGATTGCCAACCGGTACATGATGAAAAGGAATATCAAACGATTCTGCCAGCGGGCGCAGATGATCATGGTTGCTGACTACCGCCCTGACGTCCGATTCCAGATCGCCGTAACGGTTTTTCAGCAGAATCTCACCCAAACAGTGCGGCTCTTTGGTTGCCAGAATCACCAGCGGATTTTTACGCAGTATTGCAATCCGCACGGTGGCTTCATCGGGCAGTACGCTGTTCAGTTCTGATTCTATTTCATCACTCCACCCATCTCCTTCTATCATGGTGCGCATAAAAAATGTGTTGGAGTACTGATCTACAAACTCCTGGTTTGCCGTTACATTCAGGTTATATTTATAGATCACCCTGGTGATTTTGTAGATCAGCCCCTTCTCATCAGGGCATTCAATAAGTATAATTCGGTCCGGCATGGGTAGTAAGTTCGTTGCAGATGCTTACGCTGCTTTAATGTAAGCCCATATTATAGAAAAAGATCAAACATTTATAAATGGAATAGAAATTAATGCTAAGAGTTCAAACCATCTCTATTCTCATTTTCAATAAATCACGACTCCTTAATTAACCCCGAACGGTAAGCTTTCAGCAGCTCAGTGAGGTCATCTATTCGTTTTCGAATCTTTTTTCCGTCGTCGGTGTCGCGCACGCGAATACGCTCTCTGTTTTGTTCGAGAATTTTTGTGTTTGAGTGGATATCCTCTTCTGAAAGAATCGCTTCTCGCGTTGATTCAAACGGCTGATGTGCAGCCAGCAGCAGCCCGTAAGAATTGAAAATCAGGGTGTAACCGGCTATCCCGGTTTTTTCCTGGTAAGCTTTGGCAAATCCGCCGTCAATCACAATCAGTTTTCCACCTGCCTTTACGGGGCTCTCCCCTTTCTTCACCTTCACAGGAACATGCCCGTTTATGATATGGCCAACCTCCGGATTAAGTCCGAATTCGCGCAGAATTTCATCAGCTACTGCCTCCTCAGTCCTGTAATCATAGTAAGGATTCATCTCCTCGGTATGTGTTTCCGCATCATCAATGAAATAGCGCTCAAATGTGGCCATTTTTTCTTTACCAAAAAGCGGTGATTGTGATCCACTCCAGAGATACCACATCGTGTCCTGCCCATACTGTCTTTTTTCCGGATCATCTTTGGCGAAGTATCCTTGTCGCGCAAGCCGTTCCAGGCGGTCCATAAACTCTCTTGGGCTGTGAGTTTTTCCATCACGCAAAAAGCGGCGCATTTTGCCATCCTGGGTCATCGGTATACACCCATGGTAAAGCAAATTATTATTGTATGTGAGATACATACTTCCTTTTGAAAAAAGAAACCGTACATGATTCTGAAGCCGCTCGCTGTTGGTAAACGACAGGCCAATTTTATCCATCACTGTTTTTTCCTGCTCGGATAGCTTATATGGATCATCCGGATCAATTGTTGGAAAATCTCTGTCGTTCAGAGCGTACTCTTTTTCTCCAATGCTTACTGTTCCCTTTTCAAAATTGATTTTATCCAGAAGCAGCCTGTCATCCATTTGGAACTGCGAGCGCCTTTTTATGGCCTGCCCCTCGAGTTTGAGCTGGATAATTGTGATCGCTTTATGCATCCTGGCCATAAGAAGCTTCTCGTTTTCACTAAATTCATTCCCGGCATCCTTTGGCCTGAACTGGGTACATGGATCGTCTCCATACACATCAACTGCGAGCGATACCAGTGGCAGCATTGAAATGGCATATCCGTTCTCCAGCGTTTCCATGTTAGAATAGCGCAACGATACACGAATTACGTTGGCTATACATGCACCGCTGCCGGCCGCAGCACCCATCCAAACGATATCGTGATTGCCCCACTGAAAATCCACGGCGTGATGCTCCATCAGCTTATCCATAATGATATGGGCACCAGGGCCACGGTCATACACATCCCCTATTACATGGAGTCGCGCAATGGTAAGCCGCTGAATGAGCCGTGCAAGTGCGGTCATAAACGCCTCGGCCCTCCCTGTTTCGATGATAGACCCAATTATGGAGTTAAAATAATCCTGCCGGTTTCTGAGGCCTTCCTGCTCATGCAAAAGCTCTTCAATGATATAGTTAAAATCTTTAGGCAGGGTTTTACGGACCCTGCTCCTGGTATATTTCGAAGAATAGATTCGGCACAACCTGATAAGCTGAAACAATGTTTGCCGGCACCATTCGGCGCGGTTTTCCGACTCTTTCATCATCAGCGGTATTTTCTGTTCCGGATAGTAGATAATGGTGGCAAGGTTCCGTTTCTCCTGCTCGCTTAGTGTGGAATCGAATACCTCATCAATTCTTCTTTTGATGGAACCCGACCCATTGCGCAACACATGAATAAACGCTTCGTATTCTCCGTGGATATCCGACACAAAATGCTCGGTACCTTTCGGGAGCTGCATAATAGCGCTCAGGTTAATAATTTCTGTTGATGCAGCGCTGATGGATGGGTATTGCTGCGCAAGCAGCTGCAGATATTCGAGGCCGGACTTATCTTTTTCCATGATGAATTTTTGTAGTTAAGCTTAACATATTCATCTTATAATTACACTTGATTTATGAGAATATCAATTGCGCAGTTGAGCGTGTTCCCTGAGGAAGGTTCTATCTGGCCAATTTTAGAAGCTGATGGCCACGTCGTCATTTCGTCTCACGAAAATGTTATTGCAGCCTCAAAAAAATTTCTCCCGTAAAAGGTGGCATGCAAGATATCCTAGTTCTACTGAATATTTTTGAAGCATGAAGAGGCGCTTCGCAAAAGCCCCGGATATGATGTAAAAATCAACCCTTATTCAGGTTATCAGGATGGTTCATATCATCACCCCATTTTGCAGGATTATTGATGATATAATTCTGAATTCGCCGAAATGATTTTTCATTACGGATGATGTGTTCGTAATAATTGCGTTGCCAAATTTTTTGTCCTGCCGAATTTTTCAACGTATTAATTTTTGTGGTAACCGCCGATTTATAACCCCGAACAATGGCACCCACAGTTTTAGACGGTGATTTAAAACTCGGATTGGAATTGGCATCACGGGGTAGGGGCGTATCGCGATACGCCCCTACCGATTCCACAATTCCAAATATGGCATGCATATGATTTGGCATAATGATGAACGCGCCCAATTCCACGTTGTCCCGAATCGTTTCGGTTTTTAACCATTCATTATGGTCAATTTCCCCAATTTCATTCAACACCATTTCCCCATCCACCACGTCACCAAAAAGGCATTCCCGTTTATGGGTGCAAATGGTTACAAAATATTCACCCGGCGATGAATAATCATAATCCCGCAAACGAATAGAACGGCGGTTTTTATGATGGTTACGGTTGTTCATCTCCTGTCTGATATACCCATCCGTAGGGGTAATTCATGAATTGCCCCTACAGGTGGGTTGTCAATCTCGATTCTTGTTTTCTGTTCAGGTGTTAGATTCACGCTCATCTGTTTTTTCTCTATTTACATCAAAGTATACATAAAAACTAAAAAAAGAGGCCTGAAAAATTGGTCTATGGAACATAGCCTTACTCCTTCCCGGCAATCAATTCCTTAACCCTCTTAAGCTCCTCCCTCATTTTTACCGCATCGTGATGTAAGCTTGTGCCCTCAGGGTCAAATTGTTGCAGGGCGCGGGAATAGTAATAGCCGGACGTATCAAAATCTCCCTGATGCTTATAAAGCCGGCCTATTGCCCGAAGAACCAGTGTGCCGGACTCTTCTCCGTAGTAGTTGTGCTGAATAGCCAGTGCCCTGTCGAAAGCAGCCCGAGCCTCATCAAATTTCTTCATGTCAACCAGTGTATTTCCGAGGGATATCAAAACACCGCTTACAACAATATGATCGTAACCTACAAGATCTTCCCAAAGTGACAGGGATTCTTGGTATAGTTTTTTAGCCTTATGAGGCTGCTGCATGCTTTGGTAACCACCGGCAAGATGGCTCAAGGCTTCAGCAACAGCAGGGTGTCGGTTGCCGAAAACCTCTTCCCGAAGAGCGAGGTTTTTATGATATAACTCGATTGCGGCTTCACTATTACCAATCTCGATCATAAGTAGTGCGAGGCCAGTCAACCCATGTAAGTATGTTGGTGCCAGTTCGGCACCTGCCAGCTCAAGAATATTCAGCCCGTGGTTGTAGAGTTCTTCGGCTTTTGCAGTGTCTTTTCTGTAGAGGCGATACACATCAGCCATAAAGATGTTGCTCTCGGCAACAAGTGGGTGCTCTTCACCAAGCTCACGACTGCGGATATTAAAGGCAGTTTCAAATTTTTCAAGGGCAAGTTCCGGCTCGCCCATACTCCGGTTTATTTTCCCAACATCCATGTAGGAATCAGCAGTAAGCAGATGATTTTCACCAAATGAGCTGATGCGTATTTCGAGTGATTGCTGCCGAAGTTCAGCAGCATGGTTTATACCCGTAACCGGTACCCAGGAGCCTTTCAGGGTTTTAATCTCTGCAATTTTTGGATGATCTTTACCAAAGTAATTGTAGGCCATGGCAAGAGATTCAGAATACAGAAGCCTGGCCCCCTCATAATGGCTCAGACGTGTTTTTGCAATGGCGAGATCGTTCAAAAAATCCACCCTGTCTGCCACATGATCTTCTCCGGTTTCATCCAAAACATCTATGGCTCTTGTAAGTATTTCAGCTGCCTTTTCGTACTCTCCAAGGCTTGTGTAAACCTTGCCGATTACATTAAACATATTTGCCTGAACAACAGGGCTGTCGCTCAGAAGAGTTGCTTCCTGAAGGCCGCTATCAATCAAATCATTAGCGGTTATGGTTTCACCGGGGTTTAGCCGAGGGTCACCCGCTTCGAACATTCCAAGCAGGAAATCAACAACCTCTTCAGACTTTTCTGATTCAAACTGTGCAATTTCCAGTGCCTGCTCGGTCTGTTTGGTGTGCCAGGTAATGGTGATGATATACCCTGCCAGCAGGATGGCCAAAAAGGCGACAGCGGCAATTTCAAACGGATACCGCCGGGTAAATTTTTTGAGCCGATAGATTTTTGAGTCGGGATGTGCGGTTATTGGGTCACCATTCAGATAATTGTTTACGTCACCATGCAGTTTTTCGGCTGATTCGTACCTTTTATCGGGATCTTTTTGCAGGGCTTTCAGCAGGATACTTCTAAGATCGCCCGATAAGGTTTTGCGGATCCGGTTCACAGAGGCCGACCGCAATTCAGCAGCCTTTTGCGTTTTTATTATGTCTTTTTCATCTATTGTACCGGTTGTACGAAAATGGAATCCTGGATTTTCCGGCTCAGCCTCTGAAATGAATTTTTTAAGCTCATGCGCAGAAGTTGGTTTTGTGTTGAATGGAGAAAACCCGGTTAACAGTTCGTACAATACAAGCCCAAGCTGATAGATATCCGATTGGGTTGAAATGGTATCATTGTTGATTTGCTCCGGGCTTGCATAGGCGGGTGTAAGCGGTAATGCTAAAGAGTCTGTTGCTGAAAACACCGTCTCAGAAACCGGTTCATCCGAAAGAACACGGGCTATTCCGAAATCGAGCAGTTTTACACTACCGTTATTTGTTACAAGAATATTTGAAGGTTTGATATCCCGGTGAATTACCAGACTTCGGTGAGCATACTCTACGGCGCCAATTACCTCTTTGAAGAGCATCAGCCTTTCCCTGATCGTCATTTTGTGTTTATTGCAATACACATCAATCGGCAGTCCCTGTACATACTCCATCACAAAAAAGGGATGGCCATCGCCGGTAAGTCCGCCATCAAGCAGCCTGGCAATATGCTCGTGCTGCAGCCTGGCAAGAATCTGCCTTTCTGCTTTGAATCGATCCATTTCCCGATCAGATACAAATGGATTATGCATTAGTTTGATGGCAACTTTATGCTCGAACTGGCCATCGGCCCGTTCAGCAAGAAAAACAGCACCCATCCCTCCCGATCCAATTTTCTGCACGGTTTTGTAGTTACCAATTTTTTGTCCGATAAGCCGCTCTTCATTAGCTGAGCTAATCGCAGAGAGGCGAATAGAATCGATCTCTTTATCAATTGCTCCCATTTGATCGTGCGATTCCAAAAGGGAAAAAATCTCATCATAGAGAGCTCTGTTATCACCGCACTCTTCATTTAGATATTGCATCCTGTCGTTACCCTCAAGTTCGGCAGCGATCTCGAAAATGCGCTTTAATTTATTCCAGGTAGTAGAATTTGACATCACTCTGAATTGAGTTCTCTGTTAAGCCAGGCTCTTGCCATTTTCCAATCGCGGTTAGCAGTTGGTTCTGATATACCAAGTGCTTTTGCGGCCTCTTCAATTGTTAAGCCTCCAAAAAAGCGGCACTCTATCACTTTTGCCTGTCTTTCATCTATTTCTTCCAGTTTTTTCAGAGCTATGTCAATAGATATGATTTCGTCGAGATCGGTTTCTTCGGTTACATGGCTGTTTTTTAGGGTAACTTTATAATTCTTTCCTCCCCTTTTTTCCGCGTTTTGTTTTACAGCATAATCTACCAGAAGATTTCGCATAACCTGCGATGCTATTGCATAGAAATGGTTTTTGCCCTGCCAGTCGATGCGGTTAAAATCAAGGAGTTTCAGGTATGCCTCATGCACCAATGCAGTTGAGTTCAGTGTGTGATCGGGACGTTCACCAACAAGACGTCCTCTCGCCATTTTATGCATTTCGTCATACACAAGGGGAATCAGCCGGTTCATGGCGTCTGGGTTACCGGCAGCATGCGCCTGAAGCAGCACTGTTATCTCTGAGTTACCGGTCATATTAGGTTCCGGTTTAATTAGTATGAACCGGCATGATAGAGAATTGCCGGTTTTTCAGCTAATAGGTACAGCAAGTACGGATTTTTACGATCACACCCTTTAACATACTATACACAAATCATTCTGTCAAAAAGGTTTAGAAGGGCTCATGTAAAAATCCAGCCGAATGAGTAATTGAAAAGAGTAAATCGATAACCAATTAAGTGCCATAATCATGTTTAGATCTATTATTCCTGTTGTAACAATCATCCTATTAATAATTTCCTGTACCGACGAGCACCATATGCAAAGCCATCAGCATGGTGTTGTAGATTTTGAAATTTCGTGCAACGATACAGCACAGGCAGAATTTGAAACGGGCCTGGGCCATCTGCACCACATGATGTATTCACAGGCGCGGCCACGTTTTGAAGCAGCAGCCGCTTCCGACCCTGATTGTGCCATGGCCTACTGGGGTATTGCCATGACCGGGTTCCAGCCACTTTGGGCACCATCAAGCGATGAGGATTTGAGCCTTGGAAGGGAATCGATACGCACAGCCATAGAGCTTGGTGCAGCCACAGAAAGAGAACAGGATTTCATACATAAAGCGGCGGCATATTATGAAGATCCGGGTTCTTCAGCTGTAGATCGTCCGTCTGATTTTCAAATGAGATTGAGAGCCTGGATGGAAGCCTCTCGCGATCTTCATGACAGGTATCCCGATAATGTAGATGCAGCCGCTTTTTATGCATTGTCTGAAATATCTTATGCGATGACTCACTTCTCCCCCCACCGTGAGCGTGATTTTAAAAGGGAGCTGCGGGCAGGAGAACTAATGGAGCGATTTCTTGAAAATTACCCTGAGCATCCGGGCCTGTTTCATTATCTCATTCATGCATACGACAGCTCAGACCTGGCACACCTTGCTGAGGAGGTAGCACGGCAATACGACCAGCTTGCACCCGATACCCCCCACGCACTCCATATGCCAAGCCACATTTTTGTGAGGCTTGGATACTGGGAAGATACTGCTGAATGGAACGAAAGGTCAGCCGATGCCGCAAAACAAAATCCGTTTAATGGTTTGGTTTCCATGCATTATCCCCACGCTCTTGATTACATGATGTATGCCTATCTGCAGCTCGAAGATTATGGTAAAGCAGCTGAAATTTTGCAGAAGGTCAGAGAAATTGGAGGCGCTCAACCACATTTTGCCACAGCATACGGCATTGCAGCCGCTCAGGCACGCTATGTAATGGAGCAGCACAAGTGGGAAGAGGCGGCTACACTTCGGGTTAATTATCCTGAGGTAATTAATTGGGAAAACTATCCGGGGGCAAGTGCTCTTTTTAACTATGCAAGGGGAATTGGTGCTGCGAGAAGCGGAGATCTTGAGCAGGCAGAGCGTGAACAACAGAGTATTAAGCAGGCTGTGGAAACTATGCGTGAAGAGGGTAATGTATATTGGGCTTATATGACGGATGCTCTTTCCAAAGCTGTAAAAGGCTGGCTTCTTTATGAACGGGGCGAAATGGAAGAGGCACTGGCACTTCTTAGTGAAGCGGCTAATCTTGAAGAGTCGATGGATAAACACCCTATCACCCCGGGTGAAGTATTTCCGGTTCGGGAGCTTCACGCAGAGATGTTGAAACTCGAGGGGCAACTTGAAGAGGCAAGGGAAGCGTTTGATAAATCTCTCGAAAGAACACCCAATCGCAGAAATGCACTGAAAGGGCTTGAAGAATCTGTTGTGGGATTGTAAGAAATCATGAAAGATCTCAAATTCATTGCCAGCCAGCTCAGAAAACCATCCGGAGATTTTGCCTCAACCATTGCAGCGAAAATGAATGATGGCAATAAGCCACTTTATGACCTGATGTTAAGCTCAATGGGCCTCAGGGATGACGACTCCATTCTGGAAATTGGGTTCGGAAACGGATTTCATTTTTCGGAGCTTTTCTCACTTAAAAAGAATATCAAACTCTACGGCATTGACTACTCGAAAGAGATGGTAGAACAAGCCGAAGAAAAGCATTCATTATTCATAAAGTCGGGACAATTGTTTCTTAGAGAGGGGAACAGCAACCACTTGCCATATGATGGCCATTTTTTCGATATAGTGTTCTGCAATATGGTGATCTATTTTTGGGACAATCCCGAAGAGCATCTGAATGAGATAAAACGTGTGCTGAAACCCGGTGGCATATTCTATACCGGCTTGAGAACAAAGAGAAGCATGCTGGAGCTTCCCTTCACACAATACAGATTCAATCTATTTACTGTTGAAGAGTGGTCATCAATCCTCAGGCAAAACGGTTTTAAGGTTGATAAGCCAATTAGAAAAGCAGACCCCGGACTTGAGGAAAATGGGAAGAGAGTAGTGCTTGAATCGGTTGTGATTGCAGCTCATATATGAGCTGAAAGCCAGTTCAATTACTGGCCAACAAAATAAATTGCACGTCAGTGATAGAAAAAAGGATCATTTTCAGCTTTAACTATAAAGGCTCTATAATGTTTGTTACCTGCTTATTCTAAGGTTGGGCAGAAGAGGCTTTTATAAAAGGAGTACCGGGTGCACTGGAAGTATAACCTTTTAACCTGGTGAAACTTAAAAGACAAAAATGACTGAACTGAAATAGAATAACCAATTAAAAACAATGAAACAGTTTCAAATTGCAATCATATCTCTCTTCTTACTAATCATTTTTCTTCCGGTAGCCATAAGTGCCCAAAGTGCAGAAGCAGCCGGTGAAGCATTTATCTGGAATGCCGACGATCCAGGCCTTATGTGGAACCCCTGCCCGGAATTCTTACCGGAAAGCTGCCGGTTAGCTGTACTACAGGGAAACCCGGAAGAACCCAACGCAGATGTGCTCTTCAAGCTGCAAGGCCACACTTTCGCACCAAACCATATCCATACGTCTGCCGAACGTATGATTCTGATTTCCGGGGAGTTTCATGTTGACTATGAAGGCCAAGATCCCGTTGTAATGTATGCAGGAACATATGCTTATGGCCCGGCTGGTGTGCCGCATACCGCAGCTTGTGTTTCGGATGAGCCGTGTATTCTTTTTATAGCCTTCGAAGGGCCAGTGGATGCGATCCCAGTTGAGTGAAGAAAAATAATTGAAATAAACAGACATGAATCTTGTAGAAAAATTAGGCCTTAAAAGTTTCAATGAACCGGATGAATTGCAGGAATTACCGGGGCTTCGGCTGGAAGGAATTCGACTCGGAGATTTCAATATCTATCGATGCACGTTCCAGCCGGGTTGGCGATGGACCGATTCGCTGCCAGATATTATAGGAACGCATACCTGTGAATTTGAACATCCTGTTTGGATGGTTACTTCAGGACATTTTGCCGTGCAAATGGATGACGGGCGATTACAAAAATACGGTCCGGGAAGTGTTGGAATGATACCACCCGGCCACGATGCCTGGGTAATAGGTGATGAACCTGTGGTAGCAATAGATATCCAGGTGTTAGCAAAGTGATCTGTTGTAGTTAAACATTTTCTGCTGGTAAAGGCTTTTGGCATGCAGGTGCCCCAGGCCAGAACCACTTGCCCTTTCCAGTAATAGCGTAGTGTCGATTTCTTCGGCAGAGTTCAACACCCTTGCACGAGGCCCTAATGATGCTCCTGTGTATGTGGTTGGCGGTGGCAAGACTGGATTGTATACGGCCTTTGCCGTTCTTAAACGCTTTCCGGGTTGTGAGGTAAACCTGATAAACGGAACAGGCATACTTTTTTGAAACTTTCAAAAGTGCAATTCACAATCAACAAAAAGATTCGCTTGAATTGGGTTGCAGCTTGTGAATCGTAGCATAAATCATTAAGATTTTAAAGAAGGGTTCAAATTCTTAAACCAATCAAAATGACAACCCCAACTTTTAGGAAAACATAAAAGAGTGGTGCCTCAACCCGTTGCAATTGCTGCTTCAACAGGAGCAAAAGATGAGCTTTTGATATTCGCTTTTCCGATAAAATTTACTTTATTGCTTGCATTCGTTAATCATTTCTAAGTGTATCTATGCAAATGCCCACCGATCAGCATTGGAGTGCAGCGAAGAAATTTTTCTTCAGATACGCCTGTATTTACATTCCAATCTATGTTTTTTCGGACGCTTTTCCCTTTATAGCCGGCTTTAACCAGATTGGCCAGATGCTGAACTCTTTGGGTGTTTGGGTTGGCACCGAAATTTTGGGCGTTGAAGGCCCCATTAACACAAGTTTTACCGGTAGCGGCGACCGTACCATCGATTACATCAACCTGCTTGTTTTCAACTCGCTGGCTCTGTTTGGAAGTGTTGTCTGGCTTGTACTGGATCGTAACCGCAAACATTACGAAAATTTTGTTTACTGGATCTGCCTGCTGGTACGATACTACCTCTTTGCTGTTCTGTTTTTGTACGGTATTGTGAAAGTTATAAAGACACAGTTTCCCTTTCCCGATCTCTGGCGGTTCCTGCAGCCTCTGGGTGATGTCTCCCCGATGGGGCTTGCGTGGACGTATATGGGTTTCTCAAAACCTTATACCATTTTTGCGGGGTTGATGGAGATAATCCCGGCGCTGTTGCTCCTCTTCAGAAAAACAACATCACTTGGAGCACTCATATCGGTAGGTGTAATGACCAATGTGGTTGTAATGAATTTCAGTTACGATATACCCGTTAAACTATTTTCAATACATATTGTACTGTTTAGCCTTTTTCTGCTGGCGTTTGAGGGGAGGCGCATTCTCAACGTATTTGTTCTGAACAAAACAGCACATGCTGTTAATTATAAACCTGTGTTTACAAAAAAGAGGCATCAATATGGCGTGTTTGTTTTCAAAGGGCTGTTTATCGCTTCAATCATCATTCCGAATATCCTTAATACCTGGGGGCGGTATCAGCAGGTGGAGGGCCGCGCCGAAAATGTACCACTTTATGGAATATGGCAGGTGGAGGAGTTTGTAGAAAACGGCGAATTAGTTCCCCCTCTTATCACAGATAAAGGGCGCTGGCACTATCTTATTTTTGAACACCCGGGAAGAGCTGTGCTTATTCGTACTAACCAGGATAGAGGCCATTTTGGTGCACAGGTTGATACAACCACGCAGTCGATTGTGCTTCGCCAACAAAATAAATCATATTTTTTAAGCTATGAGGAAAAAAAAGGCGTTTTGGTACTGACTGGTGATAGAGGGAATGATACACTTTCGATTACACTCAACTATTTTGATATGGAAAATTTCAGATTAATCAGCCGGGGATTTAACTGGATTAACGAATTTCCATACAATCGCTGATGTGAAAAATATAAACATTGCCTTAAACGGTTATACCCAGAACTCAATAAAAATTACCACAACAAGTCACCCTGTAAGCGTGCAATTATTCGGGGGGAGTTGCAGGGATTTTTGCTGAAATATAGCGGCTCAAATAAAGAATCTATGTATTTTATTTGAATGGAATTAATTTTCTGTAAGAGAAGAAAGGGAGTAATTTTTGAACAGCTATTTCATTTTGCCGTTACAATCAGCAATAAAGGCTTTAAGCAGATGGTTAATATTTTTGACAACAGCAAAACACAATAAATAGATTTAAGAATATGTATTTCAGCACTACTGACGACAGCATTGAGTTACAAAAAATTAGAGATGATTTAAACTATCTGCAGTACTGTTTTATTGAGATGCTGCGAGGGATGGGAGAAGTTGAAATTGCCGACTTATTTGAGAGCAAAAAAACTTTGAAGGCGGTAAAAGACACAAAAAAATTGAGTAAGGCGATAACTCTTAGCTTTCAGTTTATGACCATTGTTGAAGAGAATGCTGCTGTACAGCTCCGCCGAAAACTTGAAGACGAGCATGGCCTTCAGCGTATATCCGGGCTTTGGGGAAGAACATTAAACGATTTAAAAAATGCGGGAATATCCGGAGAGAAAATTGCTGAAATACTGCCGGAGATTCGTATTGAGCCGGTATTAACAGCTCACCCAACAGAATCAAAGCGCTCAACGGTTATAGATCAGCTCAGAGAGATCTACCTGTTGATGGTTAAACGCGAATACAAAATGTGGACTGTAAAGGAGGTTGAGGGCATTAAGGCAGAGATTCAGGTTGCAATGCAAAGGCTTTGGTTAACCGGACAGGTTTTTTTGGAGAAACCAACCATAGAAGATGAACTGCGCAACGTACTGCACTATCTGGTTAATGTTTTTCCAAACGTGCTCCCTATGCTCGATCAACGGCTAAGGTTAGCTTGGAGCGATACAGGTTTTGACAGCGGCCTTATTAGCAGCCGAAACCAAATGCCAAAGGTAAGTTTTGGCAATTGGGTAGGCGGAGACAGAGACGGCCACCCTTTTGTAACCGCCGACGTAACCAAAAATACATTATACATTCTACGCAAACAGGCGCTGCTTCAGATTAAGGGCGGGCTCGAGAAACTTGCAAAAAAAATGAGTGTTTCTTCGTTTGAAGTTACAATACCTGAAAGTTTAAAAAACCGGCTTGAAGCTCTATCAACAAAGGCAATTGACCCTCAATCAGCAATTAAGAGAAATCCCAAAGAGCCATGGAGGCAATATCTCAACCTGATGCAGCAACTGCTTCCTCTCGATGAAAATGGTGAACCACTGCGAAATCCCGGTGCTAATTACTATCAGTCTGCAAAAGAGGTATTAGACGACCTCGACACCTTCACACAATCATTAACTGAGGTTGATGCAGGCCTGGTAAGTATTTATGATGTAAAACCGTTGGCAAGAAATATTGAGGCTTTCGGCTTTCATCTCGCTGCTCTGGATATACGCCAAAACAGCCGCTTTCATGATATGGCAGTATCACAATTGCTTGAAGAGGCGGGTATTAAAGATGGTGAAAATTTCTCTGAATGGAGTGAAGAGCAGCGCCTGGAATTTTTAAATGAAGAGTTGAAAACCACAAGGCCATTTCTGTTCCATAACAAAGATTTAGGAAATGAGGCAGACGCAGTTCTTGCATGCTATCGTGTGTTGTATAATTATATCAGGCAATTTGGAAGCAAAGGGTTGGGCTCATTAATCGTTAGCATGACCCGCAGCCTGTCTGACCTACTGGTAGTGTACCTGCTTTGCAGAGAGGCAGGGCTTCTAAAAAAGCATGATGGGAAAATTGTTTGCGAACTGCCGGTAGTGCCACTGCTTGAAACAATTGACGACCTTGAAAAGGGCCCCGAAATAATCGACAAATTCCTTAGCCACCCAATAACCAGGCAATCCATTAATTACAGGAAAGCCCAACAAGACGGTACGGTTTCCCAGCAAATTATGATTGGCTACAGCGACAGTAACAAAGATGGTGGAATTTTGGCCAGCCACTGGAGCTTGTTTGTTGCTCAGGAAAAATTGAGTAAAGCAGCTGAAAAACATGGTGTACGAGTCCGCTTTTTCCATGGCCGGGGAGGTACAATAAGCCGTGGAGCAGGGCCAACACACCGTTTTATTGCAGGCCTGCCGCCAGAAACTATAGGAGGCGATATGAGGCTAACGGAACAGGGAGAGGTGATAGCAAATAAATATGCAAACCCTATTACGGCACTTTACAATCTCGAACTGTTACAGTCGGGTACACTTGGCCTTACACTCGGGGTATTCGACAAAACAAATATTATTTCAAACAATAGCTCCAATAGTTTAACGGTAAGCAGGCAAGAGCTAAAAAAAATCGTTGAACAGTTGTACGATTACAGCCTCGAGAGTTACCAGAGCCTTGTAAAATCAGAAGGGTTTGTACAATATTTCGCTCAAGCCACCCCAATTGATGTAATTGAAGCAAGCAGAATTGGATCGCGCCCGGCAAGGAGAACAGGCAAGCGAACCTTCGAAGATTTACGCGCTATACCCTGGGTATTTAGCTGGAGCCAAAGCCGATGTTTTCTTACAGGATGGTATGGCGTGGGAAGCGCACTGGAAACACTTCAAAATAAAAAGCCGGAAGAGTTTGATGTTCTCAGTAAAAACGCGATTCACTTTATGCCATTCCGATATGTAATTACCAATGCCTCTTCTGCTGTTGCACTCACCAATACCAATATCATGAAAAAATGGGCAGAATTGGTTGATGACAAAGCATTGGCTGACCATTTCTATGGCATAATTGTTGATGAATTTGTAAAAACGCGCGCCATGCTGGAGATGCTCTATGGCCACGGTTTAAAAGAACGCAGGCCAAGAATGTATGAAATGATAGAAATGCGGTCGAAACGCCTTGAGCCGTTGCATGAGCTTCAAATTAAACAAATGAAAAAATGGCGCGAACTCAAAGCAGAAGGTAAAGAGGAAAAAGCAGATCAAATGCTTCCGGATATGCTTCTTGTATTAAATGCCATAAGCAGCGGTTTGGGCAGTACTGGGTAAGCTAAAGCCTAATTACTGTAAAACTATCTGAAGATTGATTAGTCCCGGTATAAGTATAACCTAATAATACAAGGTTAAACCGGGATTTCAATCTCAAGTAGTTATTACTTCAAATTATTCAGCCCACTTAATATATTGCTGTAAATACAAACCGAAGTAAACGGAGGCAATAAGTGGCAAATCACAAACTCGCAGGCAAGAAAGCTCCCCACACCATTCTCGAAAATATTCCCAGGCTGGTTTCTAACTATTACAGCTTGTCACCGGATCCCGAAAATCCACTACATGCCATTTCGTTTGGAACATCCGGGCATCGGGGCACATCGCTGAACAACACATTTAACGAAGATCATATTCTTGCCATAAGCCAGGCCGTGGCCGATTACAGAGAGAAAAACGGAATTGATGGCCCGCTTTTTCTTGGGATTGATACCCATGCCCTCTCAGAGCCTGCGATGATATCTGCGCTGGAGGTGTTTGCTGCTAACGATATTGAAGTGCGCTACCAGGAAGGTTTTGGATATACGCCAACCCCGGCCGTGTCGCACGCAATTTTAACGTGGAACAGAGAACGAACCAGCGGCCTGGCCGACGGGGTAGTTATAACGCCATCACACAATCCGCCGTCAGACGGTGGTTTTAAGTACAATGCCACAAATGGTGGCCCGGCAAATACTGAGATCACCAAAGAGATTCAAAACAATGCCAATAATTATCTGAAAAAAGGGCTGCACGGCGTGAAACGGATTCCGTTCGAAGCCGCCGTGAAAAAGGCTACAACCCAGGCGTATGATTATGTGCATCCATTCACGGACGACCTGATCAACGTAGTGGACCTTGAGGTGATTAGGGAATCGGGGCTGAAGATCGGGGCTGACCCCATGGGTGGTTCCGGCATTGCCTATTGGGAGCCTATTGCTGAAAAATATGGATTGAATCTCGAAGTGGTAAATCCGCGTGTTGACCAGACATTTAGTTTTATGACGGTGGATAAGGATGGAAAAATCCGGATGGATTGCTCCTCGCCCTACGCGATGGCAAGCCTGATCGGCCTGAAGGATACATACGACATCGCCTTTGGAAACGACACCGATTTCGACCGCCATGGCATAGTTACTAAAACCGGGTTGATGAACCCTAATCACTACCTTGCCGTGGCTATTCAATATCTGTTTCAAAACAGGCCGGGCTGGAGTGCTGATGCAGCCGTTGGCAAAACACTGGTATCGAGCAGTATGATCGACAGGGTGGCGGCATCCATCAACCGGAAGCTTGCCGAAGTGCCGGTTGGCTTTAAGTGGTTTGTGGATGGGCTGCTGGATGGCTCGTTCGGGTTTGGCGGCGAAGAGAGTGCCGGTGCGTCGTTTTTAAGAAAAGATGGCACGGTTTGGTCCACCGATAAGGATGGCATCATCCTGAATCTGCTCTCCGCAGAAATTATGGCAAAAACCGGAAAGAGCCCGTCAGAACATTACGAAGAGCTTGAAGCCCGTTTTGGCAGCCCGGTGTACGAACGGCTCGATGCACCCGCTTCCCCCGAGGAGAAAAAAGTTCTGGCAAACCTCTCTCCTGATCAGGTTTCTGCAAGCGAGATGGCCGGTGAGCCGATCACAAAAAAACTAACACGCGCTCCTGGCAACGATGCCCCAATTGGCGGGCTAAAAGTTGAAACCGAAAATGGCTGGTTTGCTGCACGGCCATCCGGCACGGAAGATATCTACAAAATCTACACAGAAAGCTTTAAGGGAACAGATCACCTGAAGCAGATTCAACAGGAAGCTGTGGCAATTGTGGATTCTGTGCTTGGTAAATGATGGCTGAGGGTAAGGATAAGGTTTAGGCTGACTCGGAATGAGACAGAATTTCACGTTTCCCGGTTTATGTTTTACTTGTTGAGATAATGTCCTTTATCGATCTGTTGCTATCTTTACCCGACCAGCCTTTTTCAATTTCTACTTTCAATTCATCGACAAGCTTTTGGCTGTGCTGTGCATGAATTCGTGATGGATCTTTTACAACTTCGGTCGAATTTTCATAATTCGCAGACTCTATTCTTTTCTTGATGTGTTTACTTTTATTTGATTTAAATTTATTCATCACGGTATTTAAGCTTTGATGGCTGAAGTTGAAGATAATTCTTAAACTGATTAGGAATGAGACAGAGTTTCACGTCTGCCGTTTTACGTTTCACTTAAATTCGCCGAATCCCTTACCCGATCAATAACCCTCATATTCCCAACAGAATCATCGAGCGTAATTACCTGGGGCAGTTTGTTTGAAACTGACCTCGCAAAACTATCCGCCTGAAGGGTAAAATGATTGCATGGAGGAAACTCTTCGATGAACTCGTCTTCACCTATCACCCCTTTTAAAACTGTTTTCTTTGAAAAATCGGGGTTAAATGGCCAATCGAGTTCCAGCATGCCGTTTGTGCCGTAAATTTTCACATACTGATCTTTATGGCACTGTGTGGAACAGGTAAAAACAGACGTTCCGCTGCCAAATGAAAGCAGGCCTGATGTAAGCCGGTCAACACCAAACTCAGGATCATTTTCTGAATAGCCATAAACATGATCGGGTTCCCGGCCGAAAATGAGGCGAGCCACTGATACAGAGTAGCAGCCAATATCCATCAAGCCGCCACCACCCATTTCTGCACTGTTTCGGTAGTTGGCAGCATCTGTGTTGAAATATGAGAAAAAAGAGTGAACAGCTTTGATCTCTCCCAATTTTCCTTCTCGAACCAGCTCCACAACTCGCTGCCACCGGGGATGATGACGATACATGAATGCTTCCATCACAATCAGGCCGGGATGTTTTTCTGATTCTTTTCTCAATTCCATTGCCTCATCTGCACCCATTGCAACCGGCTTTTCGCACAGCACATGCTTGCCTGCTTCCAGGCATTTTACAGCCCACTCCACATGCAGATGATTTGGAAGCGGTATGTAGATAGCATCAATATCAGGGTCAGCAAGCAGGGCTTCGTAACTGCCATAAGCTTTTGGTATGGATAGCTCATCAGCAACCTGCCGGGCTCTTTCGGGGTTGCGTGATGCAATTGCAGAAACATCACAATATCGTGATTCCTGAATGGCGGGTATTACATACACCCTCCCAATTTTAGCTGTGCTGAGGATACCAAAGCGTAATTTTTTCATAAAAATCAGTGCGTAAAAAGGTTCATGTAAATCTTCTTCTATATGTTAAAATAAATTATCCGCAGCTGTTAAACAGGCTTTACTTTGGAACATCAACCGCCGAAACATATATTTTGTGATCATTAATTTAAACCGATCTTTTGAACGAAAAATCAATCTCATGTCAAAATTATACAGCTCACTTTTATTGTTGATGGTTTTCCTTGTAACCGCTGCGGATGCCTATTCTCAGTCGCG
>SLLL01000250.1 GCA_007134085.1 Balneolaceae bacterium | reverse complement strand
CAATCCAGGGCTGATTCGCAAACCACTCAGCCGCTTTGATGGTATCTTCGTAAGGCAGTGTTTTCCAGTCAGGGTTGATGGCGTCCGTAAAATCCTGCCCAAAACCGGATGATCCGTGGAAATTGTGCCACGCGGTTACATATCCCCACGAAGCAAATGTCTGTGCATTCCATCGGAAATGGAATCCGTCGGTGATACCGCTGTGAGGGCCACCATGTATCAGCAGAAAGAGCGGATACTCCTTGCTCTCATCAAATCCGGGTGGATAATGCACCCACATCTGGATCTCCTCTCCGTTGGCACCCTCATAAGTCACTGATTCATAAGTTCCCAAATCCACTTCGGCAAGTATCTCGTCGTTGATGGTATCAAGACGTGTAGTTTCACCGTTTGAAGCGTCCACAATAACAATTCGAGGTGGATAGATAAAGCTGTGGTTCAGTGCTACAAGCACTCCGTTTGAAGAAATATCCACGGATGGAAAATCAGTTTCAGCCGTTACGGGCTGCGGAGTAGTTCCATCTGCCGGAATGGAGTAGATTCGACGCGTGCCGGCATCATCAATCGCTCCGAAAAATCCGCTCCCGTCTGGTTTCCAGGACAGGCCGTCGGCCGAGCGGTCCCAATCAGTGGTTACCTCACTATGCATCCCAGTATTCACATCATAAAGCACAAGCCGCCTGGTGTCGGCATAAAACCCTTTGATGCGCTGAGAAGTATATGCAAGTGTATGCCCATCGGGACTAAACAGTGGGTATGAATCGGGCGCCTCGTCTGGGGTGATGTTTACCGCCTCACTGCTTCCCGGCTCCACCAGGAAGAGATCCATATTCACATTGGCCTCATCCCTGGTGCTGTTTGCATTAAATGCTACCAACGATTCATCGGGCGACACATCATAGTTCCCCGCTCCCTGAGTTGACCGTGGCAGCTGCCAGCCGGTTGGCTCTGTGATATTTTCCGTATCGCCGCCTTCAGCAGGAATGCGGAAAATATGCGCTTCTCGCTCTTCATCAATCCAGTGATCCCAATGGCTGTATGGCAAGGCATTCCACGTGTGGGCTGACATGTGCGAGCTTCGGTTCTCGCTCAGCTTTTCCGCCATTTCATCCCAATCCATTCCCGGATACACCCGGCTGATGAAGTAGATGTGATCACCCACCCATTTCGGGGCGCTCACGCCGGTGGGCACTTCGGTAAGGCGTGTTGCTTCACCCGGCTCATCCATCGGCAGAATGTAGATCTGCGCCGCATCATCCCCCTCGCGGCGGGTTACAAAAGCCAGCTTCGATCCATCGGGACTGAACGTTGGCTGCCCGTCGGCTGAACCGTGCCGTGTGAGCGGACGCTCAACGCTGCCGTCCGTTTTGAAAAGCCAGAGATCGGTGTGGCTCTTGTCATCATCCACCGTGTAGCGGGTAACCGGAGCAACCACCCAGTCGCCATTTGGTGAAATGACCGGTGAGCCAATGCGTTTCATCTCCCAAAGTTTCTCAACAGAAAGTGGGGTGAAATCATTATTGTTGTTTGATCGATCGCGATCTTGCAGCGGCTCGGCTGTTGCGTAGCCTGCTGTAAAAAAAAGAATGACTGGAAGAGCTAAACGAAAGAAATGCAAAATTTTTGCCATAGCTGAAGTTGTTAGATTTATCATTATCAGGATGATAATAATAGCACTTTATGCAATCATATGGCAAAAATTTAAACAACGGATAGCAATACAGAAATCTCATATCCGAAAACCAATCTGCAGTTGCGGAATAAAGATTGGCGACCTGATCTCATCCCCGAAATTGGGCGGCTGATTGGTTCTGAAGATTCCAAAACCAAGCCCGGGTGCAGGTTGAACATAGAACTTTTCATCGAATAGTCGGATGCGATAACCAACTTTGAACTCAGTCCAAAGTTCAACACCCGGATAATAGCTTTCGTCAATCGTGGAATAAAACCTGTTGAATGCCGGATAAATTTCTGTTTCCCAGAAAAACCTTGGCCATAAGAAATTCCGGTAACCGAGAACCAGCGTATAGGCATTGGCTTCGAAACTGTCGTGGCGATAGTTCTGAAAACACGGCCCAAAAAAGAACTCGTGCGAATCGCTGATGCTGTAATTAAAATGCAGCGTATAGATCCGCACGATAGGATACGTAAGGCTGCTGCTTATGCTCCACCGGCTTTCATGCCGGCCTTGAGCCTGTAAGGGCATTGCACCGGAACTCAGCAGAAGCGACACAGCGGCCAGACTTATCAGAGGGAGATATTTAAAACGCTTTTTCATCTCTCTCAAAAAGCTCATCCAGCCAGTCGAAAACAATCTGACGGATAATGGTCAGGTTCGGCAGCATATTTTTCCCTGCGGCCCCCAGTTCAGCTTTTCCAATGATCATCTCTTTGATTGGATGCTGAATTTTCTGAAATGCTTCGTCATGGAATCGTTTTGTGTGCAGGTATGAAAATTCATCCTCGCCTACCATCATGAGAGTCGGGCAGTTAATGCCGGACGGATCCACCTCAAACTCCTTGCAGGCATCCAGCCAGCCCCTGATGGAATCCACATTCCATCTCCATTTGTAAATATCCATCACATTGAACAGTCCGGCCAACCAGGATCCAAACAGGCGGGTCAGATACTTGAACCCGGGTGTTTTCTCGTACTTCGCCAGGGTTTCCAGCTCTTTTGCCTGCACCAGGTAGTCGTGCATATTCAGGATAATGCTGTTCAGGATCACGGCTTTTACACGGGAATCGTTTGCTGCCGCTCTTGCCGCATTGTAGCCACCCATGCTCGGCCCGAACAGCGCCAGTTTTTCTTGATCCACATCGGGCCGGCTCAGGATATAATCGATCACCTTTGCCATCGGTTTTTCAGAATCGGGCATCATATACATTCCGTCGAACGCTGTACTACCCATTCCGGGAAGATCAACTGAAATTACGTTGTAACCCCGCTCCTGATCGCCAATTCCGAAAATCATCAGCATATCTTCGCAGTACGATTCGCCTCCCCCTACAAGATATAAAGTAGGCCGTGGTGTATTATCATGGCTGCACTTCAAAAAATACCCGGGCAGCATCTTGCCTTCGAAAGGAATTTCGATCGGCTCAATTGCCGGGCTGAACAGCGCCCCCGCTCTTCTGAAATTATCGATCGAACGCTTTCTGATCTCTTTGAATCTTTCCTCATGCCTGATTGCACTCAGGTTAAACAGGGAGGCGCGGGCGAAAAAGTATGCCCTCAGGTAGGTATCGCGTGCAGAAATGTAGTGTCCCTTTTCAAAGCACTCATCGGCAACCTTTTCAAGCCTTTGCGACATCGCAGTCATATTTTTCACCCAGGCTTCCGTATCGTACTGGCTAACATCAAGCACTGAGTAAAAAGCCTCCCCTACATCGGCTCCGCCGCGTGCTCCAAATGCCAGCAAGTAGGAGAAATATGCATCCACAATGGGATTCTTGTAGTAAAACTTCATCCGTCCAACCAGCGGCTTGTTGTATTTGGGAACCTCAGGGACAGGCCTGGCTTCCGGTTGTACTTTTAGTTTTTGAGTTGTTTTTAGTTTTTCCATAGTACCCTCCGTTTAAGTTACTATGTGTAAATTAAGATACCCTTCTCAGGCCGGGTAGGTAAAAACGGTTCCTTGTTAGGTAAAAAATTAAGAACGGTTCTCTCTGTTTTTTCGGAATTCGGCTGGTGTGATTCCGCTCAACTTTTTGAAGAACTTTACAAAATGGCTGTAGTCATCAAAGTTCAAACTGTAGGCAACTTCTTTCACTCCGCTGCCGGTAGTTTGCAGCACCGTTTGAGCATGCATGAAAATGATTTCGTCAATCAGCTTCTTCGGAGTGGTATGGTACACTTTCCTAACAGCCTCGCCAAGGTATGCCGGGCTTACTCCCAGTTCATTCGCATAAAATCTCACCGACTTCTCATGAACGTAATTTCTGATTACGCTGCTTTTGAACCGAGCGGCAAGTTCACGGTAGCGAATGTCCAGCACATCGGATGTTTCTCTTCCGGCTGACAGAAGGCGATTGATACAAATAACCAACACATGGAGAAGGTGCCTGCATGCAAGCAGGCTGTCACCGGCAAACTCTTCGTACTCTTTCAGTATCAGTTCAAAGAGGTGGCTCAGGAAAAAATAATCCTCCCGGGTGATCTGCTGTACAATTGGGTCAAGACTGTGCAAAAACCGATATGAGGAGTTTTCACTCTGAATGCTTGGCATATCGAAGAACGATTCCTTCGCATTTACAACATAGCCATCCCATCTGCCTCTCTTTTTCCACTCAATGATTTGACCGGGCAGGTAAATGATCAGCGAATAGTTTTCTGATATTTTCAGGGTATTGTAGATCGTCAAGTCGGCTTTGGCTGCATTCCCAATCGCAAACTGGTAATAACTGGTTTTGAAGGGGCCCAGATGTTCTTTCACATCATCGCCAACATCACCCAGCCTGAATACATGAAAATCCGGATGTTTCGTTCGAAGAACCGAATTGGCATCCCGGTAGTATTCATCAAACTCCCGGTATGTTTTGATTTGATCTGCCATATACTTATTTAAATATAACTTAAGAATTGATATTTAATATGTTACCGATACCTTCTCCGTATTTCATATTACCAAATCACTTTATGATAATGCAAAGCACCAGGTAATGAAAAATAGAACCTCATTGGCACACCGCAATTGAAGAGCATAGAAACGATTTAATGAACATGTTCAAAATAAACCAAAAGCAATATTTATCTCTCTTATTGCAAGATATAGTTGACATATTGTAAACTATATCTTAAAATTGCTGAAGTTATGAAGAACATCAAACTAAAAATGGCCCGGGTTGAGAAGGACCTGACCCAGGAGGAGCTTGCGGACAGGGTGGGCGTAACGCGCCAAACCATCGGCATGATTGAGGCCGGTAACTACAACCCGACCCTCAATCTCTGCATTGCAATCTGCAAAGCTCTCGACAGAACCCTGGACGATCTCTTCTGGGCTGAGGATCAACCCGAAACAGATAACTGAACCGATGGAGAACTGTATGCAATCTTCCAAAGTTGAACCGCAGGTTGACGAGCGGATTGAATCGCTTACCAACAAGTATGCATCAAATTCCTTTATGTTTTTATGCTACTACATCTTCCTATCAGTGATAGTGAAAGGTTTTACGCTCGATGTAAACTTGTTCATCTATTGGGATAATGCTCTTGCAATGGCGTTAGCCATGATCTATATGATTTACCGTTCGGCTGACGAAGGGGCGACCGTAGCCCCGGCCACTCTGAACCCCACAGACTGGAGAAGTATTAAAATATTTCTTGTATCGGGCTTACTATTCGGCTTGTTCATAACATTCTATGCTGCCGGGATGGAAGAGCGTTGGGACTCGTTCTTTTCCACGATTCCAATAAAAATTGCCGGTGCTGTAATCATTGGTATTCTTTTTACTGCTTTGATGATTTTCCTGGTGTGGCTTTTCGATGTCATCCCCACTAAACGAGCCTTACGAAAGGCCGCTGAACTTACAGGAGAACCGGAGGCCGAATTGCCTGATGAAGAAGAGCTGATCAAACAGAGCCACATCAAAGATGAGCGAATTGCATCTATCAATGATAAGTATGCGGCTCATGGATTTTACGCACTGTTTATCTATATCCTGCTGAGCACAATGGTGAAGTTTTTTACCCTGGATGTAAGCTTAATAGCTTACTACGACGCTTTTGTTGCCCTGATGGCGGCCTGCGGGTACTTTACGTGGAAAATGATACGGGAGGGTATTGTCGCGGGTGCCTCTGAAAAAACTCAAAGCTCAATCCGTTCTAAAGTTTCTCAGTTGCTCTCATTTCTGGCATTTGGCTTCTTTATGTCGTTCCTCGTCTTACCCATGGACGAGGGTCGAGCAGCAACCTTAGACAGCTTCGCGTCCAGATTTACCCTCGGAATTGTAATGGCGGTACTTTTTGGTGCTGGATGGTCTTTATTGATGAAACTTTTTGACCGGCTTGCAAAGAAACAGGCAGACCGGTTGAGTGGTAGTGATGAGTAATTGCCGCTTCTCAATATTTAGAGCATGACCAAATTACGTAACCGTACCTCGCCTTTTCAATTCAGCTGAGATTGCACTGACCATTGCTGCTGAGGGAATCATTCCACCGATAAGTACAATCAATCCAATGACCAATAGCGGCTCAGAGTCAAGTTTCAGATAAAAAAGGCGATATGCAAAGTATGAAAGATAAACCACAAAAATGGCTAAGACCGTATATAGTATCGCCGTTAACGTCTTTTTATTCTTTAGCAGTGCTTCATCCGTCTTATTCCCGAAAGATTGTTTACCCATAAAATCAGACCCCTCGTATGGTTAATTTTGACTTGGTGATTGATATGCATGGATTGCTACAGGGTTGGACAAAAAAATCGTAATCCACACACGTTAAAAAAAGAACGCCGAAAAAAATCAGATGGTAAAAGAAGAGTACCATTGGTTTTTATAATTTTAGTTAGATGACTTTTAAGAAGCAAATTAAGAAATGACTTATTACAAAGGCACTCTACTCACTGCTGTTTCACTGAATAAAATCTGGTCTCATATGCAGAGTTGTTTGCTTATCATGATCAAACCCACCCATCCGTTAATTTTTCGTTATGTTGTGTCATTGTTTTACATGCAAGTCATCAATTATCAATGCCGGAGCAATCGCTGATTTATAACGCATATCCCACCCCAATACTATGAGTTTATTCCAAAATAAGTATTTCCATATCTCCATCTACCGGGATCATGAGCTTGAGGCATTTTATGATACTGACCCGGCAAACCGAAGAAAAATCATCTATGCACATTTGATGATTCACCTGTTGCCGGCCTTGCTGGCACTGCTT
>SLLL01000159.1 GCA_007134085.1 Balneolaceae bacterium | reverse complement strand
TTGTCCTCTTCAGCATGCTCTTCGGCAGCTTTCTTCATCTTGCTGATCTCTTCATCACTCAAACCTGAAGATGATTCAATCCGGATGCTCTGCTCTTTGCCTGTGCCTTTATCTTTCGCACTTACATTCAGCACACCGTTTGCATCAATATCGAATTTAACTTCGATTTGAGGTACACCTCTTGGTGCCGGCGGGATACCATCCAGATGGAAACGGCCAAGCGTTCTATTGTCTCTCGCCTGTGCGCGCTCACCCTGCAGAATGTGGATCTCCACACTGCTCTGGCTATCTGCTGCGGTTGAGAATGTTTCAACTTTCTGAGTTGGGATTGTTGTGTTGCCTTCAATCAGTTTGGTCATCACGCCTCCAAGGGTTTCAATACCCAATGTAAGCGGAGTAACATCAAGAAGAACAACATCATCAACTTCACCGGTCATAACACCACCCTGAATTGCAGCACCAACAGCCACTACCTCATCGGGGTTTACGCCTTTACTCGGCTCTTTTCCGAAGAACTCTTTTACCACTTCCTGAATTTTCGGAATTCTTGTTGAACCACCCACGAGAATTACTTCATCAATATCACTCTTGCCTAAACCGGCCTCTTTGAGTGCTTTTTCGCATGGTGTTATGGTTCTTTTTACGAGGTCATCCACAAGCTGCTCAAATTTTGCCCGAGTAATGTCAATATTCAGGTGCTTTGGCCCGCTTTCAGTTGCTGTAATAAATGGTAGATTCACATTGGTTTTTTGTGAACTTGAGAGCTCAATTTTCGCTTTTTCCGCGGCATCTTTCAAACGCTGCATCGCCATGGCATCTTTCCGAAGGTCAATACCTTCGTCCTTTTTAAACTCATCAGCAAGGAAGTTAATCAGCCTCTGGTCGAAGTCGTCACCACCGAGGTGAGTATCGCCACTGGTTGATTTCACCTCAAAAACACCATCGCCAAGCTCAAGTACAGATACGTCGAACGTACCGCCGCCAAGGTCGTACACGATGATTGTCTGCTCTTTATCTTTCTTGTCCAGTCCATAAGCAAGAGAAGCTGCTGTCGGCTCATTAATAATACGCTTTACCTCAAGGCCTGCAATTTTACCGGCTTCCTGAGTTGCTTTTCGCTGAGCATCATTGAAATATGCAGGTACTGTAATTACAGCCTCAGTTACTTTCTCGCCAAGATACTCTTCTGCGGTCTGCTTCATCTTTTGAAGTACCATAGCAGAAATTTCCTGCGGCGCATAGTTTCTGTCGTCAATTTTTACCCGTGCAGTTCCATCATCGGATGATTTCACCACATTGTAAGATACCTGGCTTGTCTCCTCCTTTACCTCATTAAACATGCGGCCCATAAACCGTTTGATTGATGAGACCGTTTTTTCCGGATTGGTGATAGCCTGACGTTTAGCAGGTGCACCAACAAGCCGCTCTCCGTCTTTCGAGAATGCCACTACTGATGGTGTTGTTCTGCCGCCTTCTGAATTTTGAATGACTACCGGCTCATTTCCCTCCATTACTGCTACGCAGGAGTTAGTGGTACCGAGGTCAATTCCTATAATTTTACCCATGATTGTTTCCTTTGAACGTTATTTTTGTCGTTAATTATATTCTTTTTGTGCTATGAAATGGGAATTGATGTTGTGTTATCGTCAACATCGTTGCCCTTTTTCTTTAATGAAATACGAAGCTCTCCACTGCTGAACGTTGCCTTAATAGTTGACTCATCAGCAAATTGCGGAATAGCGAATGAGCGGGAAAATGATCCGAATTTTCGTTCTGATTTTTTTCTATTCTCATCATCTTCCAGATAGAGTTCACGTTCGCCGCTAACTGTCATCACTCTGTCTTTTAACTCTATGTTAATCTGTTTTTTCTTCATGCCGGGCAGGTCCATCACAATAGAAAATGAAGAGTCACTTTCAATGATGTCGCAATCCGGGCTGAAATGTCCGTTGGCAACATCTACAGGTGCCATTTTTTCCACAAACTGCTGGATGTCTTTGCCAAGTTTTGATAATTGTTTTTCGATGTCGATTGTGAAGTTGCTCATAGTTCTTTCAATT
This sequence comes from Balneolaceae bacterium, assembly GCA_007134085.1. Lineage (GTDB taxonomy): Bacteria > Bacteroidota > Rhodothermia > Balneolales > Balneolaceae > Rhodohalobacter. The sequence continues at coordinate 20,371 of SLLL01000159.1, read as the reverse complement.
TATTCGGTAATAGAGCAACCTCAATGCCAACAGTGTGAAGCTTACCTCTTCACTGACGTATTGACATAGTTGAAATTTAGAACTGCGGGCAGATGCCAGATTTGCGGAGCTATCTGCTAATTTGTTTTAAATGAGCCCAAAATTCGGGATAGGATATGGCAGTACACTCGGCATCTTCTACCTGGGATACACCCGTTGCCCGGGTGGCAAGCACGGCGGCTGCCATTGCCATTCGGTGATCGTGCCGGGATGGATATACAGCCGGTTTCGGGGAGAAATCCGGGTTGCCATAAATCAGCATTCCGTCTTCCTTTTCTTCGATAGCTGCACCAGCTCTTTTAAGTATTTCTGCCATGGCGGATAGCCTGTCAGTCTCTTTATGCCTGAGCTCTTCAGCACCTGATATTTTTGATGTACCATCAGCAAAACACATTGCCACCATCAAAACAGGCAGTTCGTCTATACAGTTTGGCACAAGTGCGGGATCAAGATCAATAGCTTTCAGTTCTGCGGATGAAATTCGGAGATCAGCTACCGGCTCTTTCCCTTCTGACCGTGGGTTCTCTACCAAAATATTAGCCCCCATCTGATTGAGCACTTCAAGTGCAGCGATCCGGCTGGGATTCATCCCCGTATTTTCAAGCTGAATTTCAGCCTCCTGATGAATACAGCCGGCAACAAGCCAGAATGCTGCAGCTGAAAAATCACCGGGTATGGTATAGCTCTGAGCGGGGAGAACATCTGCCCTGCTGCTTCTGATGATTTTACCTGTGCCATACGGCTCGGTTTTTAGATCCAATAGACGCTCTGTGTGATCACGGCTCAACACATGTTCTACAACTTCGGTAGGCTCATCGCCAAACAGCCCTGTTAACAATACGGCAGATTTCAGCTGAGCGCTCGCAATTGGCAGCGGGTAATGCATGCCGCGGATTCCCTGGTGTGAACCGATCTGAAGCGGAGCATATACCCCGTCCCTACCATTGATTGTACAGCCCATCTCAGTGAGCGGTGTTATGATGCGCTTCATAGTTCTGGCGGAGAGAGATTCATCCCCTATCATGCTGCATTCAATACCCGCACCGGCAACAATACCCGCCAGCAGGCGCATGGTTGTTCCGGAATTTCCGCAATCGAGAGGAGCGTCAGGCTTTTTGAACCCATCCCTGCCGGCACCCTGAATAGTAACCTTCATTTCCTGCTGCTGAACATCAACACCAAGCTGGCTCAGGCAGGCAAGTGTGCTTTGCGGGTCAGCAGCCTGAGAGTAATTATTTATGACACTTTTTTCGTTTGAGATAGCTGCAAAAAGAGCAGATCTGTGTGAAATTGATTTGTCAGGCGGGGGTACCAGTTTTCCTTTCAGGGTTTTAACCGGTGCTACTTTTTCTTTCATCACTGTTAATTGCTTTGTAGTAACCTGCGCGCCTTTTGCGCGCCATCGGTATCGGGATAGGAGTCAATAATAGAATTGAGAAGTGAAATAGCTTCTCCCCTTCTGCCCTGACGGATATAAATTTCAGCAGTTTTGTATTGTGCTTCGGCCACCCATTCTGCGTACGGCTCAAACAGAACCCGCACTCTTGAAAATGCTTCGAGTGCTGAATCGCGGTCACCCTCTGCAAGGAATGTTTCACCAATCATCAGCTGTGCTTCAGCTCCAATTTCCGTTGAGTTATTCTCAGCCACATTTACAAAGAATCTTCTGGCCTCATCAACCCTGCCATCCCTAAGCAAAACTTTACCAAGGCCGTTTTTAGCCGAATCATTATCGGGATTTATTGAGAGTACCCTCTCGAAATTTTGCCTTGCAACGGTATTGTTTTGCATAGCAAGATTTGCATTTCCAATACCAAGAAAAGCCTCCTGTTCAAAACGGGAGTCATGCTCTGCAAGCTGCTCGAATCGCCGGACTGATTCGCTGTAATTGGCCTCTTCATAAAGTAAGCGCCCAAGTTCAGCGAGAGATGTTGCCTTACGATCGGAGTCGGGAAAATCGTTTATCAGCGTTTCGTATGTTTCGATTGCCTCCTGCTTACGGTTTAACCTCTGAAATGCATCTGCCATATTGAAATATGCCTCAGGCATCAAATTCCGGTTGTTTGTGATGCGCAGGTACTGCCTGAACTCTCTCACAGCCCCATCATAATCACCCGATTGAAACACATTCTCAGCTTGCCGGAAACGGAGGCGGTCTGCTGTTGTAGATGTAGGATTATCTGCAAGAAACTCTTCAAGAATGTCGGTGCTTTCATCAGACATACCGGCAGAGAGTTGCGCAAACTGGATACCGTCAATCGCATCGATGATGTACTGGCTGCGGGGAAAATCTTCCAAAACTCTGTTGTAGGCAGTAATTGCTTCCTCGAAGCGGCCGGCATTGAAGTGAGAATCCCCAATGTTGTACTGCGCACGGGCAGCCCACTCTGTTCCGGGGAAACGCCTGATTACCGTTTCGAACTCTTCTATAGCCTGATCAAAATTTCCTGTATTCAGATAGATGTAGGCAATATTATACTGCGCCTGTTCACGGAGCCTGCTGAACGGGTAGATACGTAACAGCCTCCTGAACTGTGTTACCGCTTCGAAATTACGGTTCATTCTGTAGTAACTGTTCGCAACCTGATACATAGCATAATCGCCCCCGGGATCAGCGCCTATTGTTGCGTTGTAAAACTCTAACGCTTCGCGATATTTACCCTGTGCAAAGAATGCATCCCCAATTCTAAGGCGGGTGTCTGTATCAAACGGGAAAAGCGCAATTGAGGGTGGTTCATAATTGTTCAGAAAATCGATAAGCGGGCCGGTGGCGTTCGCAAAATCTCCCATCATAAAGTACGACCATCCCAAACTGTATTTTGCCGCTCCTATCATTTCGTGATTGGGATAATTTCTGATAAACTGCCCAAACTGCTCTGCAGCTCGGCCGTATTCTCCAATCTGGAAATTTGCATCGGCACTCCAGAAAAGCGCCTCTTGCCCAAGCTCGGTTCCCGGCGCCTCATTGTAAACAGATTCAAATTCGGGTTGGGATTGCGCATAAGCTTGATTAAAATACATAACCCACGCCCGCTGAAATCTCGCCTGGCGTTTCAGTGCGGGGTCAATATCATCAATTTCACTGGCCAGGTCGAATGCTTCAATTGCACGAGTGTATTCGCTGTTAGCATGATAGGCTTCACCAAGAAATGTTAATATCTGGCCTGGATTTTCGAGCTGCTCATAATTTCTTGCCAGCGGCAGAAGCACTTCAATCGCTTCGTTAAAGAGCCCTAATTCGAATGCTGTTACCGCCCATTCAAAATGTGCATGCTCGAAAAATACCCCTTCATCAAAACGATCGCCGAATTCACGGAATGTATTCAGGGCATCATTCAGCCTTCCGGCAAGTTTCTGGTTAACGGCTTTGTAGTACAATGCCCGGCGTGCAATGTCATCATCACCGGACGATGCTTCAGCAAATGAGCGTGCTGCCCAGTGAAAAATATCTTGCTTATGAAATACCCATCCCAATCCATAGTGAGCGATGCGCGCTTCATGAGGATCATCAACCCGCCTCAAAAACTCTCGATAGTATCGGGTGGCATCAGAGTAGGCGTTGATAGCATTGTAACTTTCGGCAATCAGGTAAAATGCTTTTGTTCTGTTTTCATCATCCAAATAGGGAATGGCATCCCGAAATGCCTGAATGGCCTCTTCATATCTTCTCTGCTGATAGTACGATTCCCCCAAAGCTGTACCGATACGGCGAGCCATTGCAGTGTTGGGATGGCGTTCTCTCAAAAGTTCAAAAGCATCAGCAGCTTCGGAAAACTGCTCCTGCTCAAGATACAGCCGCCCCCTTGAGTAGAGTGCCGCGGGCGACCATATACTTCTGCGATGCTCATCCGATAGTTCAAGAAAATATCTTCTTGCTAAATCGTAATCGCCACTCTGAGCGGCAACTTCGGCAAGGCTGTAGTAAAGCTCGGCTCGGTTCATGTACGATTGAGGATAATTCAGGGCCTGATCCATCCTGCGGATAGCGTAACTATATTCCCCACGATCCAGATGCTGTTCTGCAACTTCACGCAGCAAAATAGCAACCCTGTTGCTTCCGGGGTAAGATTGAACAAATCTATCTACATGAATATCTGTGCCTAAAGAATCAATTTGTGTGAAGGCACGGACAATAAAAAAATCAGCTGTTTCTCTGTTGATCTCGTTTTCGCTGCTCTCTACAGCCTCCTTGAAAAGCGGTATTGATTCAGCAAATAGGCCTCGCTCAAAAAGATCTAATCCTGCCTGAAAGCTTCTGCTGTACGAATCCTGATGGGACTGAGCATGAACATCGGTAAAGAGCAGTGCAAAAGCTACAAGAAAAATATTAAGGAGATTACGGCTCATGAATCATTGTCTGTAAAAAAATGGGGGGGTGAAAACATCCTATCAAATATATCAACTAAGCAACTATTGTTCCCGAAAAACCTGAATCATTTCAGGATTTTACAGATCAAGGTAACGCATAAGCTCATCTGCTCGTGATGTCAAATCCATTTGATAGATATCATGTCTGTTTTCTGTAGTTGTAAGGTAGCCATGGCGCTGCAATGAAGAGACGATTGCGGATGTATCATTAAGGCTAAGTTTGATGGAAACACGAATCAATGAATCATCAAGATTCGGCTGCTCAACCGTAAGCCCAAGAATCTTTGCCCCTTCTGTTTCGATGAGATGAACAAGCTCTGCGAGTGTAAAATCTGCCTTGAACATTTGAACAGTAATTACAGAGCCCGCTGTACCGATATTGAGCATAGTTGACAGTGCCTCGAGCACCTGCTTTTTTTCGATGATACCGATATATCTGCCTGCATCATTAACTACGCATAGAAGCCTGACTTCGTGCTGCAACATTAATCTGGCAACTTCAAATACATGCTGGCTCTCATTTACATAGATTGGATTTCTGAGCTGTACTTCTGAGATAGGCGCACCTTCGTCAGCAAATGAAGCAATATCATCAAACAAAACGTGGCCAACACATGTACCGGTTACAACCTCAACAACCGGTATGCTTGAGGATTGCCATGCATCCATCTTGGCCAGCGCAAGAGATATGGTACTATCCGGCTGAAGGGGTTTAAAATCGGTATTTAAAAGATTTCCGGCTAACAAGTTACACCTGTTCTAATGGTTTAATTTCTGACAGTATTGACTCAAATCGTTTTTGATCCGCTTTTGCGATATTGCCTTCTACAATAACGTTGTTTTCTTCAAACTTTTCACCTGTAACATTAGCGCTTTCATGCAAAAATGCAACGGCTTTATAGTGTGATAACGGTACATTGTAAGAAAAAGTAACATAATCTTCTTCAATAAGTTTTTCGAGGCGTTCTTCGAGCTTTGTAAGCCCAATGCCCCGCGCTGCTGAAACAAACAACGCTCCCGGATACTCTTTTTGCCGTTCAATTACCTGCTCAGGCTCAAGCTTATCTACTTTATTGAACACCAAAATAGTTTTTATGTTCTTGATGTCCAGTTCTTCAAGCGTATCCTTCACAATGCCAATGTAATCATCAATCATATTGCTTGATGCATCCACAACATGAAGCAGTATGTCGGCATCACGAACCTCATCAAGCGTGGACTTAAAACTCTCAATCAAATGGTGAGGCAGCTTACGGATAAAGCCTACCGTATCTGACAGCAGCACATCATGATTTTCCATTTCAAACCGGCGTACGGTTGAATCGAGAGTGGCAAAAAGCCTGTCTTCGGCAAGTACATCGGCATCCACAAGTGCATTCATCAGGGTGGATTTACCTGCATTTGTGTAACCTACAAAGGCAACCCGCACATTGCTTTCGCGCCCTTTTCGCTGAGTGGTGCGCTGTCTGTCTAACTTTTCGAGCTTTTCTTTGAGCGTTGAAATCCTTTTGCCAATCAGCCTTCTGTCTGTTTCGATCTGGGTTTCACCCGGGCCTTTTGTACCGATACCTCCTTTCTGACGGGAGAGGTGAGTCCAAAACCTTGTTAATCGGGGCAGCAGATACTGCAGCTGTGCAAGTTCAACCTGCGTTTTAGCGGCGGCTGTTTTAGCCCGCGATGCAAAAATATCGAGTATTAAACCGCTGCGGTCTAACACTTTTATTTTTGTCACTTTTTCGATGTTACGAATTTGTGTTGATGAAAGGTCATCATCAAAAATTAGAATATCTGCGTTTCTCTCTGCAACGATTTGTTTAAGCTGATTTAACTTCCCTTTACCCACATAAGTGGTGGGATCAGGATGGGGCCGGTTTTGCAGGATTTTTTCAACAGTTTTAGCGCCTGCTGTATCGGCCAGAAGCATTAACTCTTCAAGGTACTCTTCTGCAAGGCCTCTTGGTACATCAGGGCCAAAAAGCCCGATTAATACTGCGCGTTCTTTATCGAGAGATGGTTTTCTTAAGTCTTCTAACAAATTAGAGTGCTGTAAAATTGAATATAATCTTATTCGAATGCTTTAAAATCGAATGAGGAGTCGGCTACAGGGGTCATGATCTTACCAATCTTAAGGGCAACAATTTTATCAAATTTTCCGGCTTTTCTGTCAGGCACAAAAAGTTCGAGCCTGATTAGCCGTTTGCTGAGCATTGACTCTGTCTGCTCCTGATAAATGAACACATAATCCGACCCCTTGGATGATGGCTTCTCTACATAATCATTAATTTGGTGCCAGGCGATAGTTTGCGACGGGTCGTTGATATTCTTCACAATACCATGATCGGTGATGTACGATTTTGAAGTAAAGTAACTGCTCACAAACCAGGATATTCCCATCCAGACATAACACCCCATAATGGTGTAAAACTGTTCTATTTGATTAACAAATACAAAAACTGTGGCTGCAATCGAAAATGCCAGAAAAAGTGTAGAGAAGAGCGGATATCCCCCGAGTTTACCCGATTTCCAGCTGATTCGGATATTTCTGAGCCTGAATGCATTAGCTACCGTATATGCTGCCAATAGCGTAGAACCTAACGTAAACAACGCCAGGAGCAGAACAAAAAGGCTGTATGTGTCAGTTGTAAAACTCATTTAACGGTTTCAGCTTTGTAGTGTCGGGAGATTAATGATTCTAATAGTAATAAAAGGATACCAATTATTACAAACCAATACCATATTTCACGGCCAAATGATGCAAGTTCAAGCTCGGCAATAATACCGGAAGGCTCGCCTGCAACTCTTGATACCGCGAACTGGTAGAATGTTGGAGCAAGTGATTCCTCAAGCTCTGAAGATGATAACGCATTTAGCGCCGATTCCATTGCATCCTGGTTCACAGAATATAGCAAGTTTGTTTCGCCTGACCTGATCTCGAGCCAGCCGGGTGTCCACTCTACAGCGGGGTAGATAATTTCACTGCCGCGGAAGGTTTGCCGTACCTCCGGCAGTATGGTTTCTCCGGCAATTACCAGCTCGGCAGAATCGAAGCCTGCACCTGGCATTGTGCGAAATGTATTGCCCAATGTGTGGGTTAGAATTTCCGCTCCTTCTCCCTGCACGAGATAGTCGATAGTGCGATACATTAGCGGGGCAAAAAATGGCTTGATTGGAAAGTTAGACCATCCGGGATCACTGCCAATTGCAGAATAGATCAGCCTGCCGCTGCCAACCCTTGCTTCACTAAGCAGAGGCCTGCCCGTTGCTGTTCTGAGAATGGTTACATCAGCGCCGCGATCGCGCGAATCAATTTCGAAGTAGTAGAATATTTCGGGAACATTCAGCCGAATCTCTTCCTCATCCTGTTTATCAAAAATCATGTCCAGAATTGGGTGCCCCTCTGTTGGGGTTGCCATTCTGTCAATCGGGTTGAAGGAACCGTAGCTGCCTGTAACATTGGTGAAGCTGCCCGATCCGCTAAAACTGAGTAATCGGTTGTAACTGGTTACACTACCATCCGCGGCAGGTATTAGCAAGAGCCCGGCTCCGCTTTGTACATGCTCCAGCAGCGACTGGCTCAGGAAATCCGGGATGTTTCTTATTCCATCAAGAATCACTGCATCGTACTGAAAGATATCTGACACCTGCAGATCGCTCACATTTTCAAACTGTATGTTGAACCTGTTTGATTCTTCCGCTGCCGCCTCAAGCAGGGGCGTGAGGTACGATTGCATGCTGCGCGATGCGCCCGGTTCATTCAAAACAAGAATTTCCCTGGTTTCCGGCAGCCTGATTGCCGCGTAGTATCGGTTGTCGAACGAAAGTTCATCCCCTTCTATCAACAGTTCTGCGGCTATGGATCGGCTGCTTCCAATCGGCACATCAAACACTACATCGCGTGTACCGTTTTGCTCTACGTTGAATGTTTGCTGGGAAATAAGTTCGTCATCAATCAGCAGGCTAAGAGAGATGTTATTCGCCGCACCATCACCGAAATTCCGTAACTCAGGCCGCAGTTGAAGGGAACCGGCTTCCTCAAGGCCACCCATCTCGATGGTTACATTCTCAAACCCAACATTTATGGTTTGGGAATCCCCCACCTTCATAAGCTGTACCCGCAGGCCATCAAGCCCGTTAATATTATCTTCCAGCAGTGATGCAAGCTGACTCTCCTGTGCATCTGTAATAATATAGAGTACGGAATTGCTCAATCCGCTTGCCTCAAACTGATTTTGGATAGCCCGGATTCTCTCCTCAATGTAATTGCCTGAATTTACCACCTCCGTCTCAGTAAGCCTGCGCTCTGCAACTTGCGGGGTAAGTGGAGGCAGATTGAGAGGCTCGCCATTGGTTACATTCAGCACTACCCTGTCATTATTTTCTGCAAGAGAAAGAAGCTCTGATGCGAGGTTCAGCGCCTGCTCAAAATATGGGCCGTTGCGATCGACCCTCTCCATGGATGGGCTGTTATCAATTAAAATGCCGATTGCCTTGGGCTCCGTGCTGCTTGCCCATCCAAATTGCGCCGGCAAAAACGGCCTTGATGCAGCAATTACCAGAGCAATGATGGCAAGGCAGCGAACAGCGAGCAAAAGCCAGCGCTTGATCTTAATCCGCTTTAGCGCTGTTGTTTTGAGTGACTCAAAAAAAGCAAGTGTGGAGAACTGAATTCGCTTAGGTTTTCTGATATTCAGCAGATATATCAAAAGAGGTACTGCAACCGTTAACAGGGCGATTAAAAAAAGCGGATTAAGAAAACTCATTTATCAAAAAGTTTTTTTTACCTTGACAGGTTTACAGTTAGGAACAAAACTGTAAAGGAGCATTAAGCTATGGTTATAACCAATCCCTAACAAACATATTATTCGAAATTCAGTGTTTATCAATCATTCGAAACGGTTAATTAGTTCATTCATTCTGCTACTTGCTGTTCTTTTTTGGGGATGCGGAAAACCATCGGTTCAACACTGGCAAGATTTTATTCCCGGCTCCACGCTATTCATTATTGTTCCTGAGAGTAACACCTCGCTTGAGGAGATGCTTTCATCTGATATTATTCCGCTTTTCGATGATATCAGCCCAACGGCTTTTCAATTGGTTTCAAATATTCAGGGTGGCTCGGATGATGCCCTGCTCGTTGAAGCGATGTTCCTCTTCCCGGATACATCAAACGACTGGCAGCCTGCATGGATCACACAGCAAAAGCCCGGTTTACTCAATTATCTCACCAACAATTTTCAGCCGGAATTTGAACAGAAAAATTATGATTTTTTGCGATTCACCATCGAAAAGCTCTTCTTTTCCGGCCGGATCATTTTTGTTGTTGAGCTTGGTGAGTATACCCTTTTCTCTGAATCGAGTTTGGCAATTGAGAGTGCAATCCGTGCTCTTACCGGCCGTACTGAATCCGTAAACCTTTCCCGCGAGCAGGTAGCTCCCGGTTCTGTTGTATTTAATTTTCCCGGGCTGGATGTACTTGCAAGGCAAATTGCACAGGTTACCTACCGCCCGTTTCTATACAATATTTTTGATGGCACTGAAGCATCATCCATGAAGTTTCAGCAGGATGGCAGCGGTGGCTTGAACTGGCAATTCAGCGGCAGCGTACCCCTCTCTGCAGAAAAATCTGATCTGATGAGGCTCTATTCATCCGAGCCCTCATCTTTTCTGCTGGAGAGATACATCCCCATAAACGCAGCAGCTTTTTCCATCTTTCGTTCATCCCCCATAGCACTGAACATCGATCACATTGAAGCCGATATTGACATCGACAATTTCCTTCTGTCTAATCAAAGCCTGATTCGTGAACTGCGGCAGTATCTTGGCAATGAAGTGGCTTTTGTATCATTTGCCGATTCGGGCCCTGCCAGCACCAGCGAATATCTCTATATACGCTCTATGCAAAATGGAGAGAGGGTAAAAGCTGTTTTTAAACAGCTTGCAGAAGAGGGGCTGGCCATCAGAAATGATCAAACCTATTTTATCAACAGTGAAATAATCGGGAAGCTTCTTGGGTCTGAAGTTTATCCCAATGCCGATTTTTATGTAACCATTTACGACAGAGTTGCAGCCGTTGCTCAGCGAAACGGGCTTGCCGAGAGTGTTGGGGGTGATGCAGAACGCCGAAGGGTGATGTTTTTCGATGATGATTATCAAAGCATTCGTCAGTCGTTTCCATCGGCACTAAGCTCCATCACTTATATTGATGCAGCCCGATTTGGCCGCTACATACAGCCGTGGCTCTACCCACAAAATTACATGGGCACCCTTCTTGGCCAGATGGACCGGTTTGTAGCAACCACACAACTCAGCGAAAACGGACAAAGCCTTGACGTAAGGCTGGCAAACTTTGAACAGGAACGTACCGAGCGCCCCTTCCGTGATCAGTGGGTTTTCCCTCTGGGCGGAGCTGACATCACCGGCCAGGTTTTGCTGGCTGATATAACCGGCAGCTCACGTAACGAGGTGGTGTTCTCTGCGGAGGATGGGTTTGTGTACGTTTTGGCTACCGATGGTACATTGGTAATGCAGGCAAGTACCGAGATGGATGTGCCGATTGGTTCACCTGTGGTGTATGATTGGTACGGGAACAATCAAAACATCATCATGCAGGCAGCAGGTGATAAGGTATATGCCTGGAACCGCGACGGTGAAATTCTGCCTAACTTTCCGGTACAGTTGGGTGAGGCAATCTCAACACCGCTCACAGTGATGGATATTACCGGAAATGGCGTAGCTGAGATGATTCTTGCCACGGCAGACCGCCGGGTTCATATTCTCAATGCCCGTGGCCAGGCAATAAACGGATGGCCGCAAAGTACCAACGCCACGGTTCGGCACAGCCCGTTTATCAGTGATATTGGCGGGCAACAGTCACTTTTTGTGTTCGCTGAGAATGCGCTGCATGCATGGAATATCAATGGGCAGCGAAGAAACGGCTTTCCTGTATTTCTCTCCACGCAAATAAGCGGTTCACCTGCAAGATTCCGCAATCACATTGTAGCCTCAGGCTTTGACGGCAACCTTTTCAGTATTGGCACGAGCACCCTGTTTTCCGGTGAGAACGCCACCACCCACCGATCCGATTCTCTTTATGTTCAATTCCTCTCTGTTTCCAACAGCAGCCTCAACTCCACACCGCTTTCCCGCTCCGTGATGCTGCGGGGAGATGACGGATTATTCCGCGATGATTTTGTTCTTCTGCAATCTTCAAACGGATCTATTTTTCTGTATGATGCTGCCGGCGAACTGCACTTTACAAAATCACTTGGCCAGCCCTCTGCCGATCACTTTTCACCGATAATTGCCGACATCAACAGCGACAACCGTGAGGATATCATTGCACTTGCAGATTTTGGAAGGATCTACGCCTGGGATATCCTTAGCGGCGACCGCCATGCAGACCTGCCTACAACCGGCATGCGATACCCGTTAATTGCAGATTACTTTGGCGACGGAAATAAGGAGATTATCGCCCAAACAAGAGACGGCCTTCAGTGCTGGACCATCTACTTTACCCGCCGGGAGAGTGCGGAGTAGGGTTTTATATTCTTTCTGATCAATAGAAAAGAGTACGGGAGTTAGTAAAACACCTACTCGAGGCGTTTGGTAGCTTTATCAAAATTCTAGCTTGATCTCTACTTTAAACAATATCCGCCAGTGCCTCTTCAAGATCGGCGAATTCAAATTCGAAGTCGGATACTTCCAGTGCTTTTGGTTTAACATTCAGGCTGTTTAGAACGGGTTGAGCTGCTTCGCCAAGTGCGATGTTTAGGGCTCTGAAAGACCATTTAACGCATTATTTTATTTGAGCACTTCAGAGTCAGGCTAAATAAAATAATCTGATACCAAATCATCCTAACCTGTCTTTAATAATTTTCACAAAATCCTTTTTTCTCCAAAAATGAAAAAGAAGTGTAACATTTTTTGAGTTCGTGAATCAGTTTATTAGATGAATATTTCTTAAGGGCAAATTTCGAGAACTATTCAGTTACCTAAGCAGAAGCTTTAACAGGAAGACATAACCGGTTATCGGTACAATAATAACTACGAAGCGCAAACGGAAAATGCTATGCATGGAGAAGAATGGAACGGTACAGTAAAGAAACATCAAACATTAAATAGTTATAAAGCGAAGAAAGCAGTTCATGTTTTACTGTCCCGGCCGGATGAAATTAGGAATGTGCAGGATTGGGCACACAATGCATGCATAAGTGAGGACTGGCTGCGAAAAATTCTCAGGAAAACTTACCACAAGGCTCCAAAACAAATCCTCCGGGAAGTTCGGTTTGAAATGATTATACACCTGATTGAAGAACAGGGATGGGAGGCAATCGCTCATGGTGTTGCCATTGATTCGGGCACAGGGAAAAACTGCAAGGCACTTCATAAATTTTTGAAAAGGCATTACGATACAACGTTTACTTCACTAAGGAAGGAAGTACTGACCGGCAAACAGATTGTGAAATTTATGTGGCTGAATGGAATTTCAAATGAGTAAATAATTAAATGTATTGATATTGGGGAAAATTGTATTGAAATAGGCGAAAACCTTTGTTGTGTGAGAGATTTTTGTTGGTTTATTTAAGCGGGATCATTCACCAAAAAGTTTGGTGGATTGTTTTTTAATATTAACTAAACAGTGAGGATCAATATGAAAACGTTAGAATTTGAGCAAATGGAAATACTTAGCGGCGGGTCTGCTTCAGCAGTTGCTGGGTTCGGATGTGGTTATGCCCTGGCGATCGGAATATTTGCGGCTGGATTTGTTACAGGTGGCACTGCATGGTTAGTTGGTGCAGCAGTTGCTGGACCGTCATGTGCTGCAGCTGTCGCTATAACCGCAGCAGGATATTAAGGAGGTTATCATGAAAACACTATCTATTAATCAAATGACCGTAATCGAAGGTGGGAGTTGGTGGAATCTTGTAGATGGAGTTTGTGCCGGCTTCGTTCTAGGTGTTGCAGTTACTGGTGGTTCAGCTGCACTTAATCCAATTGGAGCGGCTGTTGGGACTGGATGTGCAGTTAGAGGTACATATTTATTTTTTAGTTCACTATAAACCTATCATGGGAGTGTTGTTTTATTTTTACAACACTCCTATTTTTATCTTAATCATGATCAAACATCTGGTTTATAAAGCGATAATTAACTTTAAAAAGAAGAAGTTAATTTACATTTGGTTCATCAGATTTTTTTTTGTGTACTTCCCTCTAATCTTTCTCTCTTTATCTGCAGGATACCTACTTAGTCTTGAAAAAATCAATATCAATTATCCTTTATTTTTTTTAACAGTAATTACCATTATCGCAATATCCAAAGCATTTTTCAAAAATCATTTTGGACTTTCAGTTAAACCCTATCTTTTACTTCCAGTAAGACGAGAAAATTTACTAAAATTGCTCATAATGTATGAAAGTTTAGATATCTACTCGATCAGCTTGCTTTCATTTATAATAAGCGTAGCAGTATGTTACGAATTAAGTGCAATATCAGCAATGAATCTCATTTTAAGTGGGTTATATGCTGTTCTGTTTTCAACATTATTAACTCTCACAATAAAGCTTTTACTTGAAAAGTACAGGTATTTTGTGATTCCATTGATATTTATGGGCATTATATTCTTGTTTTATATTTATACTGAGTCAATTACTTATTATCAGTCAATATTATTCGTTTTTGTCCTTTTGTCACCTATAAGTATATGGCTAATGGCAAGCTTTATTTACAAAAGGATTTTTTATATTGATCAATTTTCTATATGAAATCGATTTCTAATTTAATATTGAAGGTAATGTTTCGTTCCGGAAGAGCAATTTTTATGCCGATAAGTATGCTATCTTATTTTATTATTGGCTATTTCTCACTTATGTATGGTCATCTAAATGAATCCTGGATTTTTGTTACATTAGGATTTGGAATTACTAGTATTAGTACTGGTTTATTTTTTACACTCCACTCATTCCGTCTACTAAGTATTAACTTTGATGCAATTTCCGTTTGGCCTATACAGGAAATTGAATTACTAAGGGCAGTCCGAAATATAAACTGGATGTTTAATACATGTCTGTTCGGATTAGCAATGCTCATATCCTTGATTCTCATTCAAGATCACTGGTATGTTGTAGTAGCAGCCTACTTGTTTAGTTCGGGTATTATCCAATTTGTTTACATGGAGTTAAGTTTGTATGAACATAATCGCTTTGATGTTACACAAAGTGCTTTTTCCGTAGATGATGCTGTACTATCTCGTCCTTTTAAAAACAATCTCTACACATTTAGCATAATATGCATAACTGCGGTTGTGGTTTTTACATTCGATACGGTTGGTTTTTTGGAATATGTATGGATCGTTTTTGCATTTTTTGGTTTGGTTGGTTATTTAGCCAATAAATACGTGACAAGTCGGATAGAATCTTTACTATTGAACAGAAAATATTACTTTAGAGAAGGTTTCCGAAAGAAATGAATATACATTTTTCCGATGTAAAAAAATCGTATCGTGGTTTTACTCTTGATGTTGGTCAACTTCATATTAAAACTGGTGAAACAATCAAGTTATTTGGCAATAACGGTGCAGGAAAAACAACATTCCTCCGACTAATTCTCGACCTGATATCTGCAGATAATGGGGTGGTCAAAATCGATGAAAAAAACGTTGCGATGCATTTCGAATGGAAAAAAAATACCGGTAGTTTTTTGGATGAGTCATTTTTATTGCCGTTTTATAATAGTATTGAATATTTCAACTTTCTCAATGATATCTATAAACGTAATCTGCCTGAAATTTCAGAATACATCAATCAATTAGATGGGCTGTTTGGAGAAGATTTTGATCTTAATAAACGTATCGGGACTTTATCGACTGGCAATAAAGTAAAAGTGGGCATTGCAGGAGTTTTATTGATAAAACCCAAATTGTTGATACTGGATGAGCCATTTGCAAATCTTGATCCACGATCCAAGTTAAACCTCATTGACATATTGAAAAGTTATAAATTTAAACACCCTGATACTGTTATCATTCTGTCTAGTCATGAATTAGATATTACAAACCGTATTAGTGGACGTACCATAGTACTCGACCGAGGACGTATTGTATTGGATAAATCTTCAAACCTTATAGGTACTGACGATCTAGAGAAGGTGTTATCAATAGCTAAATAAATTAATAATAAATTCCAATATCACTTGTGGAGAAGAGAAAGATTGTATTGTGAACTCAAATCTTAGAATTCAGCAAATTTTAACCAAACAAAATTCAGGTAACAAATTGTCAATATTTGTGAATCGAATGTTTGAAATCAACGGTTGGCTTTTGTACTTAGGAGTTTTAGTTTTATACCAACTTACTGTTTTTATTGGCAATACATTTATTTTCACAGAATCTTTTGTTATTGAACAATTAGAGGAAATTTATTCTGCAAATATATTGGACAATATAATGTCTATTCGAAGTCAATTTTGGTGGGTAAGTTATTCTACTGAGCCAATAGCGATTGGATTAAGACTACTTCTTTGGATTAAGACTACTTCTATTGTATGTTTGTGTAAGCATAGGTGCACTCTTGAACGAAGTCGAATATTTGTCAACACAAATATTTAAAGCTGGTCTGATAGCAGAAGTTTCTTTTCTTGTAGCGAAAATCTGGGTTTTATTAAAAATTTATTTTAACCCGAGCTTATATAGCCCTGACTCGGCAGGGGAATTATACCCTCTTAGTTTACTGGGAACCTTTGGCTCTGAAAACATTGTCACCTGGCTCCACTACCCTCTACAAACACTCAACCTATTTGAGGTCTTTTATATTCTGCTCATTTCTTGGTTACTATCCAAACAGTGGAAACCGGATTTTGTGGAGAGTATCAACATCGTATTGCCTTCTTACGGAATCGGATTATTGTTATGGATGGTTTTGGTTGTATTCCTAACACTCCAAATTAGCTGATCATGAAAAAAAAACGAGTGGGTAAACTGATCGTATATACCGCAGTCTTATTATTATTTGTCTTAGGGGCGCTTATTGCCAATAACCTGCTGGAACGGGAGAATATTCTCGACCGAATCTCCCAATTGCCAGATTTGGAAGTAAAAACCCTGGATGAAGAGACGTTTTCTACCAGGGATCTGAACGGCGAAAATCCTGCACTTCTCATCTACTTCAACACGGAGTGCATCTTCTGCGGGCAGATGTTTGAAGAGATTCTCACCGACGGACAATTACAGCAGTATGTCCGGCTGGTGTTCGTGTCTGATGAACCTCCGGAGACTGTTGTAGAATATCGCAAGAAGACTGGAATGGATTTGACAAATGAGTTCGTGTTCCTATATGACTATGATCGGCAAGTTAGAGATTTTTATGGGATAAGAAGCGTACCCGCAACCTATCTATATACCGAAAAGGGGGAACTTATCCGCTATTATCGTGGGCAAGTTTCTGTGGACGAATTGATTGGGCAGTTGCAAGATGTTCGCGAATAGATTCACTGGCAAAAACGGGGTATGGAGAAAAAAGAACAAAAACATTCAAAAAAGAGATTGGAAAAGAGCTGGATTCGTCAGCGTGACCAATCCGATTGCGGGGTGGCATGCCTGGCGGGTATCATTTACTATTTTGGCGGTGAGGCAACCATTGAAAGACTAAGAGAGAAGAGCGGCACTTCTCAAACCGGCACCACACTGCTCGGCCTGTACCAGGCAGCACCGGCATTTGGTTTGACGGCCGAACCGTATGAAGCCGATATCCCCAACCTGAAAGAGGTGGAGCACCCCTGCATCCTCCACGTGATCAAAGAGAAGGTATTGCAGCATTATATTGTCTGTTACGGCTACGATAGCGAAAAAGAAGCCTTCTGGATAAGCGACCCCGCCGAGGGCGTCCAAACCATGAACGAGGAGGAACTTGAAGATATTTGGCAGTCGAAAGCTCTTTTGCTGCTGAAAAAAGGAGAGAAATTTATCCATCGAAAAGAGTCCGGCCGTGACAAATGGCGCTGGCTGAAGCAACTTGCCGAAGACGACATTCCAATTTTAGGGGTTTCAGCGGCTCTGGGCCTGTTCATCGCGGTATTGGGGCTTTCTACTGCTGTGTTTACTCAAAAACTAATTGACGATTTCCTTCCTGAGCAGGATACGCTCAAGCTCTTTGTGGGCCTCGGCCTGCTTGCCTTTCTGCTTTTGGCGAGAAATGGACTGGCGTGGATCCGTCAGCTTTTTCTCATCCGACAGAGCCGCGATTTTAACAACCGGATGATCGAATCCTTTTACGGCTCCCTGCTGCGCCTGCCGATTCCGTTCTTTCACAACCGAAAAACCGGGGATTTGATTGCCCGCATGAATGACACCCGCCGCCTGCAAAGCACCATTACCTACCTTATTGGAGATGTGATTATCGACGTGCTCCTGGTTGTGGCGGCTTCGGCTTTTATCCTTTACTACTCACCGTCACTTGGCCTTTTTGTCCTTCTCTCTTTACCGGTATTCTTTCTGCTAGCGTGGAAGTACCATAGGCCGGTTCTGGACGGTAATCAAAAGGTGATGAAAGCCCACGCCCTTAATGAGAGCAACTATGTGGATACCATACAAGG
Source organism: Balneolaceae bacterium (assembly GCA_007134085.1). Taxonomy (GTDB): domain Bacteria; phylum Bacteroidota; class Rhodothermia; order Balneolales; family Balneolaceae; genus Rhodohalobacter. The sequence continues at coordinate 2,379 of SLLL01000159.1, read as the reverse complement.
AATTGCCGCCATCAAAGAGGGAAACCGTGAAGGTTTCTTCTCCAGTGTAACAAAGCAGGTTTACGGCCATTTCCAGGATACCATGTTTGATCTTGGAAAAATCGGTATTGGATTTTCATTTTGGGCACAAAGTGCCAATGTTCTTTTTATCGCCGGGGTGCTGGGCTGGGGTTCCGTGATGGTGCTCAATGAAACGCTGATGCTTGGTGCCCTCATCGCCGTTGTGCAAATGAGCGGACAGATGATTCCCGCAGCGAACAACCTTGCTTTGACCAACCTGCAGCTCCAGGAAGCGCGCGTGGCATTCGACCGTATGTATGAGTTTACCTCCCTCGAACCGGAGTATCAAACAAATGGTGTAATTGCTGATTCATCTCAATCACTAACTTACAATTCACTTAAACTCGAGAATGTCTCTTTCCGGTTTCCTGGCCGCAGCCAGTTACTAAAAAACGTATCTCTTCACGTTGACAAGGGAGAGATGATCGGGATACTTGGTGAAAGCGGATCAGGAAAAACAACGATTTTGCACATCATCCAACGGTTTTTCAATGAAGAGGCCGGTAAGCTACTTCTCAACGAATCGCACGAATTACAAGAGATTCCAATTCCACAATGGCGTGGGTTTATTGCTTCTGTACCACAGGAAATCAAAATATTTAATGCCAGTTTGCTGCAAAATATTGCCCTGAAAGAGATTTCTGATCAAAAAGAGGTAGAAGATATTATCACCTTTTGCCAAGAAACCGGTTTGGATACATTTTTTGAAGACTTCCCACAGGGGCTTGCAACGCTATTGGGCGAGGAAGGGGTAAACATATCCGGTGGCCAAAAACAGCTCGTTGCCCTGGCGAGAGCGCTCTATCAAAAGCCGCAGCTTCTCCTCTTGGATGAACCGACATCTGCTATGGACCGCGACACGGAGTCCCTCATTCTCGAACTGTTGAGCACGCTTCGAAATGAGATGGGCATCATTATGGTCACGCACCGGGTGCAGAGCATCAAACACGCCGAGCGGATCTACATTCTGGAGAAAGGTGAAATTACAGCCAAAGGCAGCCCGAAAAATCTGCTTCAATCGGAGAATCTATTTTCTAAAGCTGTACAAGATGTTTATATATAACATTTCTTATAACTTACGATGGTTTTTAGAATTGCTTGAGTGCTCCCATTCCACAAATTAAGCAGCTTCATTATTGCCGCTCTTTAAAGAATATCAGCCAGTGCTTCCCCAAGATCGGCGAATTCAAATTCGAAGCCGGATACTTCCAGTACTTTTGGTTTAACATTCAGGCTGCTTAGAACGGGTTGAGCTGCCTCGCCCAGTGCGATGTTAAGGGCAAATTCCGGTACACGGAATAGTGACGGCCGCCCCATCACTGTGCCCATCGCTTTTGCCAGGTCGTTTATTGTGACGGCATTTGGCCCGCAGGCGTTATATGGCCCAGAAATATCTTTGTTCTCAATCGGGTAGAGAATGGCATTACAGAGATCGTGCATGTGTATCCACGGTACATATTGATTTCCCGAACCTATCGGCCCGCCCACAAACATTTTGAATGGCAGAAGCATTTTCTCCACAACACCACCATCTTTTTCAAGTACAATGCCAATTCTTGGTATGGCAACGCGTACATGTTCACTTTGGGCTTTCAACGCTTCCTTCTCCCAGTCAATACAAACATTAGCGAGGAAGTCATCACCGTTTGGGCTGCCTTCGTTTAGCTCTTTATCGCCTGAATCTCCATAAATTCCAACCGCTGAGGCTGAAATAAACAGTTCCGGCGGATGTTTTGCTTTGCTGATTCCCTCAGCAAGCTGTCTTGTTGTATCTATGCGGCTGTCGTAAATCTGCTTTTTTACGCTTTCGCTCCATCGCTGGCCAAACAGATTTTCACCAACCAGATTAATCACAATATCCGCGTTCTCAATTGCATTGCTGAGTTCATCATCACCCCAGCCGATATAGGTTCTATTTTCAGCCTGTTGATCGGCGAACTTATCTGGCGACCTGGTTATTAGGGTTAAAAAATGCCCCTCTTTTAAGAGTTCGGAACAGAGATAGTTGCCTATAAATCCGGTTCCGCCTGTAATGAGTATCTGTTTGGTATCCATGCTGGTATAACGTTGATGAGGTGAAGATCAATCCTTGGATCAATAATTTCATACATTTTTGGGTTCTTCAAAAATTCTTGTGGGTAAATTTTATTCAATGTCATCATTGTCCCGCTTTCAGATTACTGTGAATCATTGCCACAGAGGTATTATAAAAAAGAGGCCGCCCTGGATTTAGTAGATTATAAGTTCACTAAACTTTAATCAAATCCATAGGAGACCTCTTATGAAAGATGCACGTGAAGTATACATAGCAATTGACTT
>SLLL01000238.1 GCA_007134085.1 Balneolaceae bacterium | reverse complement strand
GGCTCCTGAGTTTGATTTTCAGAGTTGCCACATGCAGCAAAAAACCACATTGCTATAAAAATTAATATAAAGCCGTTTCGAGAGTTCATAGTATAGATTGGTTAAGTCAGATTTATGGACAAGGTTAGGATAACAAAGTAACCAAAACTATTAGAAAAGAGAGGCCTCATTTGCACAAAGCTGTGCTGTCATTAGCCCGCGTTCTTGCCGCTTAATCTAATACGAACCTGAACGTAATTGTACCCACCTGCACTTCCTGTGGCACCCCAGATGGTAAACGTGAAAATCTCCATCCCCGGAGGGTTTGCATAACTTCACGTTCAAGCTCGGGGTTCATCCTGATAAGCGGCCTTATGCTCACAACATTTCCCTGTGGGTCCACCTCAATCCGAACCCGTATAGTAGCCTCCTGATTTGTACGGTTTGATGGTAACGGCTGAACCATAGGATTTCGATTTAGTTCACCTTCCCATTGAAGATCATAAGGCGCAGAACGGTCGGGATTCGTGCCAACTCCCTGATCTACATCCGGGGCTCCTCTCGAGCCTCTTACATCACCACTTTCGGTAACTCCCTCCTGTACCTGCTCTGCCTCAATGGTTTGTGGAGGCACTACTTCTTCCCTTCTGTCATCCGTTACATTTACAACTTCGGGATTTATGATATCGGTATCGGGGGTTTCCACAATTTCATCATCAATAATCTCTTCCGTCTGTTCAGGCAGGTCAACTGGCTTAACGGTTTCTTCTACCTGCTGCTGTGGTGTTTCAACTGGTTGTGTAATTTCGGGGTCGGGAAGTTCCGGCCGCACTTCTGAAGGGTTTGGGCGCGTTGCAACCTGCTCGCGCTGTACCTCTGCGCGTTCGGCTACAGTTCCGCTACGAAATTCACCGAGGGTAACCTCCATAAATGCTGCCCTGTCCATTGTTTTAAAATCAACGGTATAAAGCAATGCAATAATCAGTAAAACCAGATGTATGGCCGCAGTTATGGTTATACCAAAGCGGTCTTCGTCGTCTGAGATATATTTTTTAATTCTCTCTAACATCTGGTTTAGTTGCGTTCGGTAGCCATTACAATATTCATGTTCAGGGCTCTTCCAATATTCATTGCACTCACTGCATCTTCAACTCGTGCATCACGGTCTGCCCTTACTACTAACGTTGCATTTGGCTTATTCTGATACGCCTGCCGTATGGCTATCGAAAGATTTGCACGTGGAGTCTGCTCACCATCAACGAAAAAATCGCCTTCCGGGGTAATCGCTACAGAAATTTGCGTTGCATCGGTTGTAACGCTTGATTCAGCTTGCGGCACATTTACCCTGATACCAAAATTGGTGACAAATGATGATGTCAGCAGAAAAAAGATGAGCAACAAGAGAATAATGTCTGTCAGTGAAGACTGAGAGAACATATACAGCGGTTTCTTGAGATTGCTATCTGCTCGAAAGTCCATTGGTCAAGCCTCTTTTTTCTTGGGTGATGGTGCCTGCAACAGGTCAACAAAATCGGCCGAAGCATTTTCCAGTTCAAAAATGGTGCGGTTTATCTTACCAAGCAGGAAGTTGTAGAAGCCATAGGCAATAATTCCCACTATCAACCCTGTAGCTGTTGTAATCAACGCTTCCCAGATACCACCGGCAAGTACACTTGGGTTTACATTTCCCTGAAGCGACTGAATATCCATAAAAGCCCGAATCATACCGGTTACTGTACCGGTAAATCCTATCAATGGCGCTACACCGGCAATGGTAGCCAGCCAGTCCATGCGTTTTTCAAGCGTAAATACTTCTTTTTTTCCCGCTTTTTTGATGGATTCCTCAATATCGCGAATAGGCCTGCCGAGACGCCTGATTCCGGCTTTCAAAATACGTGCAAGAGGCTTATCGAACTCTTCGCAGTACTGTATGGCACGCTGCTGGCTTCCTGTCTTAAGCAGAGACTCAATATTATTCAGCGTAGTATTGATATCCATCTTAGAGTTCGCAATGGTTCTCCAGCGCTCGGCAATAACATATATCGCAACAATTGAGAGAATAAAAAGCGGAATCATAAGCAAACCGCCCTGCCTCAATATCTCAAAGAAAGACATGGACGATTCGTCCTGAAGCATTTGCATAAGTGTATCGGCCTCAGCTGCCTGAGTTTGTAGGAGAAAGAAGTAGATGATTTTCATGTAGGTGCTTAGTTGATCTGTATTCTATGAATAAAGTTTTGTGTGTTGTAGGGAGAGGGTAACTGTTCTGTTGCTTGCCGAGCCTGTTCCAGCGTTTCAAACTGGCCTACACTCACCCGCCAGGTTGAGCTTCCGCCAACCGTCCTCGCATTTACAAGAGCGCGGTAGCCATCCTGAGAAAGAAGTGCCGCCGTTGACCGTGCCGTATCTTCAGTATTAAAGGAGTGAATAACAATGGAGTATCCGTCATTTGCTTCTTCCATTACTACACCCATCAGGCCATACAAAGGCTGATCGGCTGCTGGCTGTGGAGTTGTGGCAGGTGTTTCCTCAACAGGCTGTTGTACTTCAATTTCCGGTTCCGGTTCCTGAGCCGGTTCGGTTTCGGTTGTTTGTTGTTCTTCCACCTCCTGAAGCTGCTCTATGTTCTCTTCATCTTCTTCCGTTATCACAGGCAACTCCTCGGGCACAAGTACAGGTAAATCTGATGATGTTGCTACTTCGGTTTCTTCGGAACCAGTGAAAGAATCCATAAACCAGATTGTACCACCAATCAATACAATCAGTAATAAAATTGCCAATATGGCAATTAAACCATTGTTATTCTTTCGTTTTTGGGGAGCCTTCTTAATGGGCTTGGTTTTTATCTCTTTTATAGGTTTTACTTCAGGCTCTGTTTCTGGTTGCGGTTCCTCTTCCATATCTGAAAGAAAATCGAAATCATCATCTTCGCTATCATCAATGCCAAACGGATCATCTTCAGATGTATCCTCAACTTTCTGAAGTTCCTCAGAAGGGGTATCAATTACAGGTGAGAACTCCGGTTCCTTCTCCTCATCCGCGTCAATAGGCGGCAGGCCACTGTCCCGTTTAGGCTTAAGCTCTACAGGCTTCATGCCTGCATACTTAAAACTAATTTCTGTACTCAGCTCTTCAGCCGGGTCAAACTTAAGTTCACCGCTTTCATTAAAATAAAACAGGCCAAAATCTTTAATTTCCAGCGCCTTGCCACGCTTTGCAGCGCTAATGATGCGCTCTATGAGCTGATCTAACTGACTCTCAACATTTTCGGGCTGCATCCCTGTTTTTTCAACAAGAAGTTCTACAAGCTTTGGTTTATCAATGTTCATTTGAAATCCTGATATTAGATTTAAATTCTAATACATCAGCGGGAGGTAACATCACAATTTTTCCATCATCATACTTTTTTTGATGCTGTTCGCGATGTTTTACTTCAAATGTACCGAGCCCTTCGATGTCAACTTTGTGTTTATCCACAAACTGTTCGCGCAATACTTCCTTAAATGCTATAATAAATTCCGATTCCATATCTATAAAATATAGTTGAATCCTACGAAAGCCTGAAATCCGCGTTCGGGGTATCCACTCCAGATTTCATACTCCTCATTTAATATGTTTCTCATTTTTCCATAAACACCAAACCGCTCAGATAGCGATACTTCAAATTTAGCACCAAGTGTAAAAAACGTTGGTATTGATTCTCCCCTATGGTTTTCTCTTCCGCTCATAAATTCACCCCAACCTTCAAGTAACACCTGGCTTGCAGGGCGGAAAGATGCAGTTCCTTTAATGGATAAATTTTCCATAAATGGAATTTTATTGCCACCATCAAGGCGCGGAACCTGCCAGTGGCCGTCAGCACTTATCCAAAGAACTTCTGGCCGTAAATCCTGAGAAATTCCTCCATATACCCTAAATATGTTTACATCACTGAATGCAGCTGAAAAATAGATCTCCTCAATATCTATAAAAAAGGAAGATAATGATGAAGGTTCTTCTCGCCTGAAGTATAGGTGGTTACTGATATTTTGGTAGGAAACTCCACCAATTATTTTTGTACCAAAAAATGGCTCCAGCAATACCTCACCAAGTGCACTCAACTCATACTGATGGCGCAGTGGTGTTGAAAAATCGAAAAACCGGTTCATGTTTTGCACATCTGCAAACGAGTAGTGGCTAGCCTTTCCAAAAGCATGGCCACGCATAGAAAAACCTGTGAAAAAAGTGTGCTTAATTTCTACATCGGGTGTAAAACGGAAGGTAAAGTCATCAAGGGCATCGGTAACACCGCTTGCCCCAAGCGATACTTTTACATCTGTTCTGTAATTAAAAAGCCTTTCGTAATGCGCAGAAAGTGTAGATACCGTCCATACGCCACCATTATCAAAAACGGGCTGCTGATCGCCAATTCGGGAAGATACCTTTAGCCTGTGTATTTCGTTGATATTGTTTCCGAGCCTCGAATATCTGGCGCCAATATTCAACCCCCACTCATTTGCCCCTCCGGAAAATCGATCTAAGGTTGAGTCAAGAGAGTAGTCATTACCATATCCACTTATATGTACTTTTACGCCGCTTAATGATGTTTGTGCAAAAACAAAATCTGCTGCACCATGAAAGCCGGTTTTCGAAACTCGCGTATCAATGTCAAAAAACTCACCATTCCCGTCTTCATCATCAGCAGAGAATTGTCCGGAAGAAGAGCTAAGCATCGGCATGTAATTGAAGTTCGATGTAAATCCAGCCGCAAGGTTTAATTGAGTTCGTTTCGTAAAGCGGTTAAATGAGCGAATATCCGCATTAAAATAGCGGTATGAGCTCGGAAAGTTTGAAATATGGCCATCTGACGATTCTAAACTGGCACTGCCGGATATCCAGTTCTTATTACTAAGCCTTGCCACTCCAAAAAGATCTGCTTCGGGTGATATATAAGACCCAATACCACCCCTAAAAAATGCATAACGAGGATCGGCATAACCCAGCCTCTGATATTCAGGCGCTTCGGGCCTATCGAGTGTACCAATTGGCAAATTTGCTGCTACGGTTTCGTGATCTTCAATAAAAGGAATACGGTTAGGATCAATCTGAAAAACACGCGGGCGCGGATTAAACCCTAAAATTGGCTGCCTGCGCAATCCCGGAAATCGTGCCTGAAACTGGCTTCTTATCTCGATATCCTGCGGATCTATCTCTGGCAGCAGCGTCTGCTCGGGGTCTGTTTGAGCTTGCTGAGCATTGATCTCATAAGTAAAAAACAGGGAAGCAGAGAGCAGTGCAAGTATTAAAAAGGGTCTGTACATTTTAAATGATGATAATGAGCTGGGAAAAAGTGATGATTCTTAAATATTTTGCTCAATGGGGTAAAATAGCAACCTCACGGAAGATACCACAACTTTTGAGAATATTTAACACTTAACGAACGCTGTTTTGTGTAAGTGTATGGTACTTGTCCCACCATAGAGCAAGAGGGCTTACTACGAAAATAATCAGCATGGTACATGCATGCACCACTGTTGCGTATGTAAGAGCTTTGGTAAGCGGCACACTGTAAAGCAGCCACAACGCCTGTTGAACAAGCAGGTGATACGAACCTATTGCAGCCGGAGTGGGTATGCTCACCCCAACGGATGAAACAACTGTAATCACCACAGCCTCTTGCAAACCAAGGGCAAATTGATCCTGCATATTCATCATATAAAATGGCAGGAAAGTCATTAAAATATAACCTATCCATATGCCTGCGGTTAATGCCAGAAACAACGGCCAGTTTTTAACTTTATTCAGTGAAACCATCCCTTCTCCAAAAGATTTGGCAGAAGAGAGTACCTTGCGTATCACGTCGTTTTTAAAAAGTTCCTTTTCATCTACCCAGAGTATTAATCTGTAAAAAAGCCAGATTGCAGTAACAAGCACCAGAAATGCCCCAGGCAGTGCCAGATAGTAGAACCCACTCCAGCTTTCAAAACCGAATAACTGCTGTACAACCACTGTGTCACCAAGCAACAGTGCTACGGTTATAAAAATGAGCAGGAAGAGAACTAAAATATCAAAAAGGCGTTCGGCAACAATTGTGCCCACAAGGTTTCCGGCACTTACATCTTCCTTTTTTGCTACATATACCGGACGCGAAACTTCTCCAAGCCGTGGTACAAGATTGTTCACAAAGTAGCCCAGCATAACCCCTGCAAAGAGCGTGCTTCGTGAAATATGTTTATAGTCACTAGGCAGCAAGTGGCGCCAGCGTTCCGCCCGCAAAAGATGGCTGATAACGGTTGTAATTAAAAAGAAGGGCAGCCAGTAGAGAGAGACAGATTTCATCTGCTCCCAAAGATCGCCGAAATCAATATTCCTGAATGCCAGCCATAACAGTACGGCGGCAATGAGAACAGAAACGGTAATGTTGAAGTATTTAACTTTCATCAGGAATCATGGCGCAGGTCTATCAATTCAGCTCCTTGGGGTGGTTCAAATCTGAACAGATCATCAGAATGCATAATAAACCTACCGTTGCGGAAATAGGTGATCAGTTCGTTATCAACCTGGTCTATAGCTTCAATTCGCATAGGAATACCCGATGAGTTGAGTATAATCGTTACATTTGCAAACATCGCAAATGGATCGTCTGTAGAGAGGTGAACCCTTGTGCGGCCATCAAAAGCAGCTTCTTCCCTCACCGAATAAGAGTCATCAACGCCCTGCAGCATTCGTGAAGGAGCAAAATCATCATCCTCTTCCACATATTCACTGATGATAACCCGCCCTTTTGTACCATCATAAACACGTGAAATTTCACCGTCAACTACCATAATACTGTTGCCACTTTCAATTTTATAGCGATCTCTGCCCACCCAGATTGTGCCTTCTGTTATTTGTTGCTCGCCTGTAAATGTGTCGTTAAACTCGTGGATGAAGGTTGCATAGAATACCTCGTTCTGTTCGAACCGCTCTTTGAGATCATCAAATTTTGGGGATGCTTGCTCTGTGCCTGTTCCTGCAAAAATCAGCAATGGCAGTAGTGTACTAAATACCAAGTTTCGCAAATATTTCATCGAGCTCTTCCTCTTCGGTTACTTTAACATCTCGTGCGGTGCTTCCTTGAAACGGCCCTACAACTTCGGCATTGTACAGCTGATCAATTATCCGGCCTGCGCGGTTATAGCCTATTTTCAACTTTCGCTGCAATAGCGATACGGATCCCTGTTGGTGCAGAACCACAATTTTTGCAGCCTCCTTGAACAGGTCATCAATATCGTCGAGCGGATCAGGTATTCCGGCATCTTCTTTTTCAACAACCGGAAGCGGAAAAGGTTTCTTATAGCCGCGCTGGTTCCCTATGAAAGAAGTAATACGCTCTACTTCATCCGTAGCCACGTAGGCATTTTGTATTCGGGTCATACCCGCGCCGTTCGAAAAAAGCATGTCTCCCTGCCCTACAAGCTGATCGGCACCTCCCACATCAAGAATGGTTCTTGAGTCTACCTTGGACGCCACCTGATAAGCCATCCGCGCCGGGAAATTGGCTTTAATGGTACCGGTAATTACGTTAACACTCGGGCGCTGGGTTGCCACTACCAGATGAATGCCAATCGCCCTGGCAAGCTGTGCAATCCTTGCAATTGGCTCTTCAATCTGTTTACCTGCGGTCATCATCAGGTCTGCAAGTTCATCAATTACTACAACAATATAAGGCAGATGCCTGTGCCCAAGTTCTTCGTCCAGTTCACCACTATCGAATTTTTCGTTGTACGATTTAAGATCGCGTACCATCGCCATTTTCAGCAGGTCGTAACGTTCGTCCATCTCCATAGTTACACTTTGAAGGGTTTCGAGCGCGGCGCTTGTATCGGTAACTATCGGTTCTTCCGACCCCGGCAGCACTGCCAAAAAGTGGTTCTGAATGTTTCTGTAGAGTGAAAGTTCAATCTTTTTCGGGTCGATGAGTACAAATTTCAGATCATCGGGATGGCACTTGTAGAGCAGGCAGGTAATCACCGTGTTGATACCAACTGATTTACCCGAGCCAGTAGCTCCTGCGATAAGGAGGTGTGGCATCCGGGTTAGATCAATCATAAACACTTCATTCTCGATCGTTTTGCCAAGTGCTACAGGCAGCTCAAAGGTGGTATCTACAAATTTCTTGGTATTGATTACCGACTTAATGTAAACCGTTTCGCGCGTTTTGTTTGGAACTTCAATCCCCACGGCCGACCGCCCCGGAATTGGTGCTATTATTCTGAGCCCATGAGCCGCAGTAGCCATTTTCAAATCGTTGGCATAGCTCTCAATCTTGCTGATTTTAACATCGGGCGCTGGTTCAATTTCGTACAAGGTAACAGTAGGCCCTACAATGGCATTGATGCTTAAAATTTCAATCTTATGGCGTTTCAGTTTCTCGAGAATAATCTTTTTGTTGATTTTGATCTCCTCAAGATCCACCTCATTGCCTTCATTTGGAGGCGCATCCAACAGGTCAATTCCAGGGAATTTGTATTTAATGACAGGTATCTCCCTGGCCTTCTCTTTGTTCTGCCTGTCAAGTTCCCGGTGATCTGCCTCTTCATCGCCCTTGCCAACAAAAACGGATATTTCCACATCATCATCTTCTGCGGGCTCTTTTTCAGGGCTTTTTTCAAGAACAGCTCGGGGCGGCAGGTTTTCCAGCTCGGCAGCCTCTTTTTTTCGCTCGAGCTCTCTAACTCTGTCTTCTTCTTCCGAACGGCTAACTATTTCATCAATAGACTGTAATTTTTGTGGCTCTTTCTGCGCCTCGTAGCTCTCTTTAGCTGCAGCATCGGCAGCCTGTCTTTTCAATATGGCCTCATTCCCGGCTTTTTGCCTCTCAGTTTTCTCCTTTCGGATTTTTAAACCATTAAACCAACCCGAAAACCGGTCGATGCTTTTTTGGAGGTCGCGGTCTATCAAAAGCAGAGCAGACACCAGCAGTAAAACAAGGAGAATAAAGATGGATCCCATGCCGGTGAAAAACTGTAATCTGTCGGCAAAATATAGCCCGGAGTGCCCGCTAAAGGCTATGGAGTATGCTTCATACTCAATGTAAAACCATCCAAAAATGGTTGAAACAAGTACCATAACCCAAAGTGTGTATGCGGCAGGCCAACTCAGATTATTCAGATCGTGACGGCGAAAAATAAACCATCCCAAAGAAAATATAAGTATTGGAATCAAAAGTGATGAATAGCCAAAAAGGGTTCTAACAAAAAGCTGCGATATATAAGCTCCGGTTACCCCAAGCCAGTTTTGTACCCGTAGTGCAGGGCCCTGATCCGGCTGAACAAGTGATTCGTAGGACAGAGTTTTTACAATGGAGTAATCATTTTCATTGTAAGAGGCGATACTGAGCAGCAGCAAAACAGAAATTGCCATAATCAGTATCCCCGTAATTTCCATTTTACGGGAATAGGTTAAACCACTAAATAAGGTATTTGAGCCTTTACGCTTTGCCATTTATGAAAGGGTTATCATCCCTTCTTTGTATCGGGGTAATGCCTCAATAATATCAACTTGGCAGCAATAATCAATATCTTCGGTACCAATCAACTCTTTGAGGCGCGATGCATGGTTGGTTTGGTGGATAACTGAAACAATATCATCGCCATATTTCTCATAAAGGCCTTGAGCTACTTTTGCACCATCTCTTGAGCCTTCAGGCAATTCTCCATCACCAAGCAGATGAATGATGTTCCCTGCCAAAAGCACATCTTCAAATGCCAGCCTGCCTTTCCACCCTGCGCAGAGAAGCACTATATCATTCTTTTGAGATTTCAGTACTTCAACAATAGCAGAAACATTCAAAAAAGCTGCAATATAAATATTCTGTGAACCGGCAGCTTTTTTAATGGCTTTTGTTCCGTTTGTGGTATTGAAGATCAGTGTTTTGCCGCCTACAGTTTCTTTCGAATATTCTATTGGCGAGTTTCCAAGATCGTATCCTTCAATTTTGATTCCATCTTTTTCGCCGCAGAGCAGATAATTTTCTGAATCTACGTTTTGTGCAATCTTGCTGGCCTCTCCCATATCTGCTACCGGGATTATCGCTTTTGCCCCATTTTTAAGTGCAGTAACGATTGTTGATGAAGCCCTCAACACATCAATCACCACTACAGTTTTGTTACGCAGCTCATCTTCCTGAAATGAGTTCACGGAGTAGAATACATCAATTGTTTTTAAATTTACCATGTGCCTTGAATCATTATTTTATAAACGGGGGCCTGATAACTGTAGCTTCCACACGTTTTTTCCTGATGTTAATAGTAATTTTTGTGTTCTCTTCAGCTTTATCTGAACGAATATAACCCATACCAATACCTTTTTCGAGAGTGATAGATTGCGTACCACTGGTTACAAAACCAATAGATTTTCCCTCTCCGTCCGTAATCTCATAGCCTGCTCTGGGTACATTTTTTGGCTCTTCAATAACAAAACCCATCAGCTTTCTCTGCAAACCCGCTTCTTTTTGCTTTACAAGTGCCTTTCTGCCAATAAACTCGCCTTTATCCAATTTAGTGAGCCAGCCCATACGCGCTTCAAGTGGGTTGGTTTCTTTTGTGATATCATTACCATAAAGGGCATAACCCATTTCAAGGCGCAGCGTATCGCGGGCACCCAAGCCCGCGGGTTGCAACCCCTCTTGTTTACCGGCTTTCATCAAACCTGACCAGATTTTTGCCGGATCTGCTGTCTTTGTGTTGATGTAGAGCTCAAAGCCTTTTTCGCCCGTGTAGCCTGTTGCGGAAACAATTACATCTGCCTCACCCGCCACAGTTCCTGTTGTAAACGCGTAAAATGGTATTGATGAAGCATCTACTTCGGTTAACTTCTGTAAAATTTCAACCGAGCGTGGCCCTTGGAGTGCAATTAGCGCATAGTCATCCGAACGGTTCTCAAACGCAGCACCCATTGTGTTATGGCTGCTTATCCACTCAAAATCCTTTTCAATGTTCGATGCATTTACCACAAGCATATATTCGTTTTCATCCAGCATGTAAACCAGAAGATCATCAACAATGCCGCCGTTTTCGTAGCACATTGCTGTATATTGTGCTTTACCTGGAACAAGTTTTGAGGCGTCATTAATTGTAACTTTTTGAATAAGTTCCAGCGCATGTGGGCCGCTTACAAAAAACTCGCCCATATGGGATACATCAAAAAGGCCTGCTTGTTCCCTCACGGCAGTATGCTCCTGCTTAATGCCGCTGTACTGAACCGGCATTTCGAATCCACCGAAATCAATCAGCCTTGCATTCAGTTTTTTATGCTCGTTATAAAGAGGGGTTCGCTTTAACATCTCGGTTTTCAACTCTGTTCTTTTTAATCCACAATTAGTATCTGCCTTTAAACTCATCAGAACTTCACATATTAAAACCCTGAAGAACATTCTCACTGATGAAGTTAAGCAAGAAAGGTAACTATTCTCTTCAACTTAAAACAATGCTAATAAACGTAAAGTGGGAATATTGCGTTTAGTTTGCCTCATATTCTGATTATCTTTTCAGCAAAAATAATGACCGTATCATAAGCTATGTCTATACATAAAGAACAAGTAAAAAGCGCACTATCTCACGTTATTCACCCCCACTACGAACGCGACCTGATTACTCTTGGCCTGATTCAGGATCTCATCACGCAGGATAAATACATCTCATTTACACTTGAACTCCCTGCTAAGGATGATGTCCTTGCCAACCATCTGAAAAAAGAGTGCACAACCGCGGTGCATAAATTTATTGATAAAGAGGCCATTCTCGATATTACCGTTGGCATTAACATCTCAAAAAAGCGCGAGCTTGAAGGCGATGAACCGGCTGCTGCACAGCCGCAACAACCTCAACAGCAATCTGTACTTAGCGGTGTGAAAAATGTGATTGCAGTTGCATCGGGTAAAGGTGGTGTTGGCAAATCTACTGTTGCTGCAAACCTTGCGGTTTCACTGGCACAAACCGGTGCCAGCGTTGGCCTGCTTGATACTGACATCTACGGCCCAAGCGTACCTACCATGTTTGGCGTAACAGAGCGCCCGAATGTTACCACACAAAAGAAGCTTGTACCCATTTTAAAGCATGGGGTACATCTGGTTTCTATGGGATTTCTGGTTGATACCGATCAGGCTATGATATGGCGCGGGCCAATGGTTACCAGTGCCGTAAAACAGTTTATGCAGGAAGTAGAGTGGGGTGAGCTGGACTACCTCGTTCTTGACCTCCCCCCCGGCACCGGCGATATACAACTTACTATTGTTCAAACCGTTCCGCTTACGGGTGCAGTAATTGTTTCAACACCTCAAACCGTTGCGCTTGATGATGCCCGTAAAGGTGTAGCCATGTTCAATAAAGTGAATGTACCGGTACTCGGCATTGTGGAAAATATGGCATACTTCGTACCTGATGATATGCCCGAAAAGAAATATTACATCTTTGGCAAACATGGTGCCCGTAAACTTGCTGACCGCCTTGAAGTGCCGTTTTTAGGAGAACTCCCTCTTCGCGAAGTTGTACGGCAAACAAGTGATAGCGGCACTCCGGTTGTTGCAAGTGAACCAACATCAGCTGCTGCAATCGGCTTCAAAGAAATTGCCAATCGTGTGCATCAGGCGCTCATCGTTCGAAATAAAGAACAGGAAAAAACGAAGAAGATTGATATCAAAATCAGGCCTTAGCCTATTTAGATTCACCGGAAATGGCAGAAGATCAAAAGAAAAAAACAAAGAGCAGAAAACGCAATCTCATTGAATGGGGTGCCATCATTGGGGTTGTACTGTTTCTCTATGTAACCGGTTTACACACCCAGGTAATTGGCACCATGCAGCGCGGTTTACTTGCTACTGGGCTTATCAAGCCAACAATCCCTGAGCTCACCAAAGACTTCCCCGTTGCCAACCGCGATTTTTACTTTTCTGATGTGAATGGCCGTGTTACCTCACTCAATGAATTTGAAGACACCGTGGTATTTATGAACATCTGGGCAACATGGTGTCCGCCATGTATTGCCGAAATGCCCTCTATTGAAGCTCTTTATAACAATCTGAAAGGCCATGAAAATATAAAGTTTATTCTGGTATCTGTTGACGAGGATTTTAATAGGGCAAAAGAGTTTATGGAGAGAAGGAATTTCGGCCTGCCTATCTACCACTATCGCACGAAAGTACCAGGCACTTACGAGAGCACCGTTATTCCTACAACCTATGTAATCAGCAAAGACGGGCGGCTTGCACTGGAAAAACGCGGCCTCGCAAAATACGACACTCCCGAGTTTGAAAGCTTCATGCTTGAGCTTGCAAACCTGTAACTATCGCACGTACATCAGTTTTTTGCTCTCAACTTTATTTCCCACAATTAGCCTGTAAATATACACACCGCTCGCAAGATTGCTCATATCCGGCCTTTCGTTGTAGCGGCCTGCTGTTCTTCTGTTATTTACCAGCGATCGAATATGCCTGCCATCAATGGTATACAGATCGAGCCGTACATCAGAATCTTCAGAAATGACAAAAGGTATGGTTGGGGAAGTACCCGCTGCTGCCACTGTTGGATTTGGAAAGCTTTGCTCCAGCCTAACAACCTGATCTGCCTGCAAAGCTTCTCCTGTGAGCGGTATTACAATTGGAGACGCAATATTATTTGCATTATGGAAGATTGTGAGGCTGCCGGAGTGCTGCTCGTCATTCTGCGGCACATATTGAATGGTAAACTGTGTTTCTATTCCGGGCTGCAGGCCAAAAGCCGTTTCACCTATAATCGAAAAGTTATCATTATCTACTGACAGTCCACCCGAAAGCATCTCCTCTGAGTCATTATCGCTTCTGATGGTGATCGTCTTCTGAACCGTACTGCCCTCGTTCGATACACCAAAATCAATTTGGTTTGTATCAACAGCAATTTGTGCATCTGCTCCCAGAAAGCTAAGGCAGCCTACACCAAGTGGCCAGCCCATATCACTTAGCATACCGCAGAAAAGTGGGCCAGGCGAGTGTATTGCAAAAGCGCGGTCAATTCTGGGCCGCATCAATGCATTAGGGGTATTGGAAAATTTTTCCTGATCTACGTGGGAATAGCTGGACCCTGGTGCGTACTCCTCAGGTGTGTAGAGCATAGCAGTTTCAGCCGGAAATTCCGCAAGAGTAAACAGTGCGTCTTCACCATCAAAAAAGAGCCCTCCTCTGCCACCGGTCACCGCATCAAATATAGCATTGGATGGGTTTGGATAAACCGCTGTATTGAGAATGCTGTTCAAATTGCCATCTATAGCAAAACGGTCATAAATTAGGGGTATGGGTGGTGAACCCAGGCCAACGCTGCCTGATTCATCAACAACTTCCAGATCATCATCTGTTGGCACCACAATACTCCCAATAAATCCTATTCCATGGCCAATTTCGTGCAACACAACTGAAACAAAATCAATTCGGCCTGCAGGCGTATTTGCATCGGTTCCAAAATACCAGGCACTGAAATTACAATTGATATTGATTTGTATATCGTGATCAACACCATCAATCTCATCACGTATCACCCGGTTCGCCATTGCACTAAGTTGTGCGAGTGTGTACCATGTATTCGCCATTCCAATGTCAGGATCTCGAACAATTCTAGTTGGGCCTGCACTACCAAGTGTATTCCCTTCGAGTTCTGTCCACACAGCATCGATCCGTATGGGTACGTTTGATGATAAGTGAACCGACCAAATATCCATTGCATACTCAAATGCTTCAAATACTTCGCTGGGCCATGTTGTATCGCCGCAGGCATTGCCTATGTTAACCCGGTAATCTACTTCGAACGTGGAGGTTGCAGCAGCCTGAAAGTTTTTTGCCAGTTCACGGTCCGGTGCAATATAAAAGTGGGCATCAATATCGGTGGGGTCTAATGTGCAAACATGCTCCATATTTGGCGCAGGCCGCACCAATAAATTATCCATGTTTATTTCCTGGGCCAGAACGCCTTTAGCAGAAAACAGCGTAATCCAAACTGAAACAATAAGAAGAGTATTTAATCGCAATTGAGGCGTTAGTAGCTTTTTATGAAGCATATTTTGATAGAAAAACTAATTGATATGATTATTATCTATTATAGCAGAGTGCAGTTTTTCAGCGACCTACAGTGAACACAAACGAACCTTGTATTGAAAAAGTTTGTCTCTTTTGAAAAGCCAATATACATAAATATAGTATGGATTCTTATTTACAAAGATCGACATCTCAGCAAGCTATCGGACTGATTTTTTGGATTGGCCTCTGCTATTTTACGGCTTGGACTGGTTCGCAAGTATCACCGGGTATTGCACCGGCTGAGTGGTATGAATCCATAAATAAACCGAGCTGGAACCCCCCGGGCTGGCTCTTCGGGCCGGTTTGGTCATTGCTTTATACACTGATGGGAATTGCTGCCTGGAACATCTGGAAAAAGTTCGGGTTTGGAAAGGCCAAATCTGCACTGAGCTTATTCCTTGTACAGCTTGTGTTGAACGGGCTTTGGTCGCAGATTTTCTTTGGCGCTCAGGAGATTGGCTGGGCATTTGTGGAAATCATTTTCCTTCTTGTTGCCATTATCGCAACCACCTATCTCTTTTTCCAGAAAAACAGAGTTGCCGGATGGCTGATGGTGCCCTACATAGCGTGGGTTAGTTTCGCAACTGTTTTGAACGGTACTATTTGGATGCTGAATTAGAGTTTTGTTAAAAATGGGCACAAACGGGACGTTTACGCTATTTTGTTACAGAGGGTTTTGTTCCATAAAAGAGATTGGGAACACAACCGTAGTGCGTACGTCCCCGTGCGCACCTTTCCATGTTATCGAGTAAACATGGTATTTCTTTTAGTGGCTTTAGTTTTTGGCAGGCTTCTCACCAGTCTAAGAAAACCTGTCGGCGAGGCGGTTAATCAGATAGCTGCTCTCGGTTAATGCCTGCGATGCAAACTTTCCAAAGAAATCAGTTACAGCCTCAAACTCTCTTACAAAACCCTTTTTATCATCGTTTTCTACCATCTCCATAAGCTTTTTTTGATGGTTGAAAAACGAGAGCAGAAGATCGCGCCGTTCTCTGTTGGCAAAAACAATGTCTGCATAAAGCTCGGCATCCTGTGCAAAAATACGGCCGGTCATCATCAGCTCGGCACGATAGATCGGGCTTGAGTAGTCGAGCATTTCCGATGGATTCAGGTCAAACTCTTTCATGAACGATCCATGCAATAGTGCCACAAAATGGCGAAGGCCCTGCACCAAGTTCATCACATGATCGTGCTTTTCAGGGTTTGCTTCAATCACACGCATGCCCCAAAGAACACACTGTTTTTTGAACCACTCTGCCTTACCAGAATCGCGCCCTTCGCAAATTACCATAAGCTGTTTTGAGAGGTTGGGAACATCGGGGCCATGCATCGGGTGCAGGCCAACAACGGGGCCGGGGTGTGCATCAAGCATTGCCTGTAACGGCTCAGCTTTGTTGCTGGTAAAATCTGCAAGAATGGTATCAGGTGAGAGCTTGGGTGCAATCCTGTTGATCACATCAACCGTAATATTTATTGGTACGGTGATAATGGCCATATCCAGTTTTGGGGCTATCTCCTCAAGCTGATACCAGTTTCCCTTATCGATGCTGTACGCTTTATGCCCACTGTGTTCGGTAAAATTTCTGTAGAGTTTACCCATTCCCCCCTCACCACCAACGTAGAGAATGTGCTTGGTATCTTCAGTTGATGAGGGAAAGGTTTGAGCCGATTGTGCCGCACGGGATGCAGCCATTACCATTCGTAAAAAATCTTCAGCCCAGTCGGGATCGAGCCCTCTTTTTTGGGCTTCCTCCCGAAAAGATTCTGTTTTTTCTGATTCTCTCTTTGCCACAAAAACTGGCAGCTGTTTCTCCACTTTCCGCTTGAGAACATCTTGTACTACCTCTTTACGTTTATGAAGGAGATCGAGAATCTCTTTATCGATTCGGTCTATTTCTGAGCGTTGATCTTTTAAAATGTGTTGGTCGGACATTCCGTTTCGCTAACTATCAATTCAAGCCTTGTAAAGCCAATTTTTGGTTATCAAATTTAAAACTATAAAATGGATATTGGTAGCTGTCCGGAAGTTTACAGCAAGAATTCTCAAAATCTCATTTCCAATCTTGCCATGTATCCAAAGCGTTCTCTGATCCCCAATGGATGGGTTTGATAATTGGTGTTCAAAAGGTTTTTAAGTAAAAGCTCACCACGCAGGCGATTTTCCCAAAACCATTTTCCCATTTTAAGGTCAATGTTGAAATGGCTTGGTGTAGTATCAGAAAATTCAAAAAACCGAAACGGATATTGCACGTGGAATGTACGGTTCAGCTCACCATTGAGGTTAGAAAACTCACTCCATGTGGCCTCGGAGCGGTATTGAAGGTTCAACGCAAGATAAACATCAGAAAACGGTGTGTATTCGATGGAATATTGCACAAGAAGATCGGGGATCATTTTCCAGTAAGCTTTGTACTCTTCATCGCCCGAAAGTGTTCGGGTTAGCGTTATATCTGCACGGTGTACCATGTTTTTGAGTGGTACAAATTGCACATTTGCACCTGCCTGAAGCCGTTGCCCTGATATTTCTGAAAGCAGGGAGTAATTCCCGGGCATTGTGCTGTATTCAAGATCATATAACGCAGCCTGAAATGGAATGTTCATCGATATGTGATGTGTCCACTCTGCGTTTAAACCCAAACTGAATGTACTTTGGCTGAAAAACCGCTGGCTGCTGCTTAGTGAAAATTTTCTGGTATTTTTGATCTCATCCGGCAGTTGAAACGGGATTTCCAGATGCTGAAAAATGTAGTAACCATTGCGAACTTGATGGTCGAGCGGATTAGCAATTTCCGGTAACAGTTCACTGTATGAAGCGCCAAGATCCATACTCCAGAATGATGTGGGTTGGAGTAACAGATCGCCGCCAAGTTGAACCGCGCTTTCGTCATCTAAAAAGCTTACTTGTGCGGTGGCAGAAATAGCAAGCTGACGAATAACCTGCACCTGTTGGTTTACAAAAAGCGATGTAGTATTCAGGCCATAATCACTCAGGCCGGGTGCCCGAACAGACCTGTTTTCAAGTGCAGCTCCGGCATCGGCACGGTATCGTTCACCGGAAAAATACACTGAACCACGAATGCTGCTTGTCTCTTTTTGCCAGTCAAAATTATGGGCAAACCGGTTCAACCGATAACCCAGCCCCTGTTCCCGCAATTGTAACAACCCACGCATACCCAAACGCCTGTGCAGCTTCAAATCCATCAGTTGCGAATATTGCTTTACACTCAGTTCTGCAGGAACCTCCCTGGCAAATGGCTGAAAAAAAAGGAAATCTTCACTCTCTGCTTGATAAGCCTGCAGCTTTACTGAAATGAGGGAGCCCTCAAAACCAGCCTCAGCAAGTGTTAGTACTGATCGGGTTTCTACTCCAAGCCAATCCGTAGAGCCTGTTGGTGATCGGCGAGAATTGAGCATGCGAAGCTGCACAAATTCATCTATATGTTTATACTGCTGAAATTTCAGCAAACCCTTAGCGTACCAGTTTCCAAATTTCAGGGATACACCACCGTTTATCCACGGGCCAAACCTTTCAACATTTGGTGAAACGCGTTCAGGATCGAAAACCCACGGGCCCGGTTCGCCACTATTATGCCCATACTGGCCGGATGCAAAGAGTGAGAATCCATCTTTCAATGGCTCAGACTGGAGTTTCATCACACCCGCCTGGTAGTTTATTCCATTCGCTATACCGTGCCCGCTAATCATCTCTTTTTGATGGGTTTGAAAATGCGGAACAGGAAAAAACTGAGTGTATGCCACGCTGAAAAATGAAGGCTCAAACGGAATGCCATCGAGCATAAACATAGGTTGCGGGCCGTAAAACCCATAATCGCCGGAGTTCACCAGCATCGACATTCTGTCGAGCGAGGCATAACTCCAGCCTGTTTGCCAGACAAAATCACTCACCCCTGAAATTTTAGGGACAAGTGTTGAATCATTTTCCGATACATTCAACCAATCTGATGCATGAACGCTTCCGAATTGGAGTATTAGCAGCACTGCAAAAAGCAACTCTTTCCACTTCATTCCATCACCGTTCTGAACCATCTTGATGATGGAAATTTAAAGGTAAGCCCTGCTGTGCCATAATAAGCTGCGAGCGGAATATTAAATATTGTCCGATTGTATGCTGTGCCAAGATAAAGCTCCACGTTTCGGCTTATTTCGTATTCCAAACGAATCTGCAGTTCGTATGAAAACTCACTCTCCTCACGGCTGAACCTGTAATCATCGTAAAACATATCCTCATCATGAAGCATAAACTGCTTTCCAAAACGCACTCCGTACACAAGTGCTACTTCGTCAGAAGCTCTGTAGCTGTAACTCCAACCAAAGAACAGGTAGTGGGAGTGAAACGCCGAGCCTTCAAAATCGATCTCGTTGAAGCGTAAATAGCGGTAGCCTGCTTCAAGGTTACCAACATGATAAGGCGTGGAAAGCTCAAGCCCGAGGCCTGCATTAGGATCCCAGCTTTTCAGCAAGGTGTTGCCGGCCATCAATTTATTTCCCGTTAAGGTAACTCGAACTTCAGAGAATGCATCTTGGCTATAAAGATCTTGTGCTACTGCTACAGAAATTATCAGGATTAAAAAAAGGTGTCGGATCATAAATCAACTATCATTATCTGACACTGAAGGTATCGGGTTTATTTGATTCAGACACATTTAATCTTAATGAGAAAAAGTTTTTTTAGTCAGCAAATAAATTTCAGCTATTAATGACCTGTTTTTTAAACTTTTCTCGTATATAAATACACAGATGTTTTTGGAAAAACTTATACGTAATCAAGAAGGGGAAAGCTCACTGGCTGGTTGTTGGCCTGTGAGCTTATTTTTTATCTGCTGAAAAAGTCGGCAAGTGCCCGCCTATATTCAACTGATTTGGGCAGGTCATTATGTGAACCGCCTGTAATTCTAACCAATGTTTTATCAGATGATGGCGACACTTCATAGAGGCTTTCAGCCATTCTGAATGGTGTGATTTCATCATTTGAGCCGCCCATAATCAGCAGTGGCTTCTCAATTCGCTCTACCCTTTCGGTGTTATTTTGAGACCGGATTTCATCATCAATATCAAACCGGATAAAGATTCTCGCGATCCAGGGTACCAGCTTCCTAGTCCAGCTGCGCACATCACTGATTGGGCTCTCAAGAATGTAGCCGGCAACATCTTGTTCATCAGCCATAAATGCAGAAAGGAATGAACCTATAGAATGGCCGTGCACAAAAATTGGGTGATCTTCTCCACTAAGGTTTCTGGCAAAAGTGAATGCGGCAAGCGCATCCTGCTGAATACCGGCAACGGAAGGCTCTCCGGTACTCTGGCCGTAACCCCTGTAATCAAACAGTAAGAGGTTTACCGGCACTGTTGTATATGCTTCAATGAGCGGGTTAGATTTTACCATCAAAAATCCATTCCCCCCAAAATATACCACAGTGGCTACTGCATCATCACGCTCAAAAAACCATGCATCAAGTATTTCACCGTCCTCTGTATCTATTGAGATATCATGCAGTTCTATTCCTGCTTTTTCGAACAGGTTTGGGTATATAGTGCGATGGGCATCAAATGCGTCGCTCTCTGTTATTTGAACAGTTGTACAGCTTGAAAAAAACCATGTGGCTAAAAAGAGAACAAGAAATGCATATTTTTTCATTGGGAGAACATCTTATAATTTAAAGTGCGAGAATAATTTATATACCACTTTTTTCTGTTATGATACATAAACATTTTTTTCGGTGATTTGTTCTGCTTCATCACAATTAAATAACACTGCCCGGTGCCATAATCCGCACTCCAATTCCGATAAGTGTTACCGTTGCAGGGCGGACAGGAATTCCGCTATCACCCAAAAATTCTGTATGGATCCCGAATCGTAAATCTCCCGCAGCTGTTTTACGGCCAATTTCTGCACGTAACATACCATTGATGAGAGTTTCATTGCTGAGGATCGTGCCCATTGTGTAGCCGTTCAGATGTAAATTTACCGTTCTGTTTTGGGTTGCCCAGTCTGCGTTTAGCGTAAAAGAGCTGACCAAATCTTCCCAGTTTGGGCCTGCACCCCAAAAGTCAGCAGGTGTTCGTTTCTCCCAGGTAATGGTGTAGTGATCATATCGAACCGCGAACGTGGCCCTGCTGCTTTCCCTGATGTTTACCGGGACAATAATAGCAGCCATTGCACTTCCAAAAACAGATGTGCGTTCCTCGCCAATTCTGAGGTTGTCAATATCGTGCTTGCAACGGTGATAATACCCAAGCTGAATGTAAACATTGTTTTGCCGCCGGGTGACCAAAACACCCTCCTCCCAGAAAATAGCTCGTGGGCTAAAATTTACGTCATTATCGTCGTTGGCTATGAATTCTATTTGTGATGTGATGGCTACACTCCATTCGTTTCCGTGCCTGTAAATCTCTGCAAAAGCTGCCAACTGCTGGTACCAATGGTGATCGCGATCGCCTCTGAGTGCATAGCTTCCAAACGAACCCCAGCCTCCAATCTGTGTAAACCAACTCCTTTCTTGATCTTCGTGCTGATATGCCACACTTTCCATTGGGTTCAAAATCCAACCGCGTTCAATAAGCCGCTGGGCTTCGGCATGTTGAACGGACACAAACACGCAAAAAACGATAAAAAGAAATGTTGCTTTCATAGCAGAAAATCTTCTCGTTAATCAGTGGAACCTCTCTGTAAATAAATACTTTACATGAAAAAAGGAATGTTTGATTTGACTATCTATTGTTTCGGGTGTAATAATCAAATTCAATTTTCCGTGTCTTCACCTTTCAGGAGTGCATCAAGTGACCATTGCTTACCTTCCGGTTGCATTATCCGTTGTTCAGCAAAGTATTTATTTCCAGAATCGCTTGCCGGATAATGTAGGATTTTGAGTGGCCGGTTAATTTCACAAGGCTATTAAGCCTTATCTCATCTTCAGGTTTTAATTCTACTGTAACAGTCATATAAGTATTTCTATTGAGCACCAATTAATTTTTTTATGAACTTAGAAATCTTTGCGATTCCAAAATTTGTTAATTAACCACTTTATTAAGGGTTTATCAATATTTATGAATTTTCAACATCGTTAGTCAAATTCCTCACGATCCTCAATACAACGTTCTATGATCACCAAAGAAAAAGTTAAAAAAAGAGATTGATAAACTGTCCGATACAGAAGTAGAAAAAGTTTACCAATATCTCTCTTCTATGAGAAAAACAAAGACATCCCCGCCAAATATTCGTTCTTTAAAATTGAAAGGGAAATTAGACGCAGAGAATCTACGAACTTTAGCTTATGAGTAAGGTTCTTGTTGACACGAATATCCTTGTTTATGGAATAGATGAGGATTCAACTTTTTTCAAAAGAGCTCGTAAAATATTGGAACAAGAGACACATCAACTCGTAACCACTTCTAAAAACCTGAGCGAATTCCCCCGATGAGTCGGGGCAGGTTTTGCTGTTATAACCAAATCTTCTGGATACAATCTTAACATGGATTCGGTTTTACCAATATTAGAAGAGATCATTCAG
>SLLL01000136.1 GCA_007134085.1 Balneolaceae bacterium | reverse complement strand
GAGGCCAGCCAGAGCTTCTTTGATGGTGCTGTTTTCGAGATGCGGTGACTTTTCATTTGCAGGCGCTTCACCGTAAAGTGTGCGCCACTCGTCAAGGTTTTGCACCGCATCTTTTAACAGGGACAGATATTCGGAATAGTTATTCAATGAATTATCTCAGGGCAAAGGAGATTCCCAAAGAGAGTACCTGAGCTACCTGAATCTCGCTGGAAAAATCATCATTATAAACCAGGTCAAGGCTGAGGGATGCATTCATGAAATTGTTGATTTGCCCGGTGAGTTTATTTGAGAAGTAAACATCTGTACTGCTGATAGCCTTGCCAAAGGTTGTAAATGTTGTAATACTTGATTCGAGAGCCACATTTGTGGCAAGGCCTAATTTGAAGTTGGACCCGAGTGTAAAACCTGCTTCATTTCTGAATCTGTCACCCTCATAAAGCCCGTAGGTTGTAGCAAGATTTTCATCACGCACAAAAAGTTGCTGCAAGCCAAGGCCTGCTTCGAACGTAAAATTATCGGAAGGAATATAGGCCAAACCTGCCTCCTGATTGAAGTAGGCTGGCGCCATAAAATTTGAAATCAACACATTTTCACCTTCAGAACCTGCGCCATAATCAAACCCTTTGTCGAACTGAGTTCGGAAGCGAAGATTGGCAAAAAGTTTGAAATCGGAATCTTCATCGCCAAGGTCGTACAGAAATCGATTCTTAATAAAGAGGCGGTCGTCAATTTTACGGCTGCCCTCATCCTCGATTTTTGTTTTACCATAGCGGGTACTCAACAAGAAGCCATATGAAAACTTATCTTGCTTGTATGCAATAGTGAAAGTGGATGTACCGGTAGCAGCAATATTATTAACACCACCCTGTGACCAGTTTGAGTACGACGCCTGCGAACCATTGATACCAACCACCCAGGATGTAAGGCGGCCCTGCAGGGTATCCGGGATGGCTACAGAATCCTGAGCAATCAGGATTTCAGCAGATAAGAAGATAATTGCAAATGTAAGTAGATATTTCTTCATGATGATGTGAGATTTATTTTTTTATTAAAATTACATTGTTGGGTTCGTTGTTATCAAGCGTCAGTTCAACATGCTCATTTAACTTAGTTGGCGCATGCACGCCCACAATTTCAGCCAGAAGAGGGTACTTTCGGTGGCCACGGTCAACAAGAACAGTGAGCATGATTTTATTGAACTCTGAGAGGTTAGATATTTTACGGATAGATCGAAACATCGTGCCACCGCTGAAAATGACGTCGTCAACAATCACAAGAACCTGATTTTCACTTGGTATGTTCGGGAACGTAAACTCTTTTTCATCATCTGCATGCAGTTGGCAAAGCATAGGCTCCGTTCCCTGAATCTCATCCAGATATAATTTCAGGCATTTCGCAACAGCATAACCACGGCTGTTTAGCCCAATAAGAACGATATCATTGTCTTTCGCTTCTTCCAATACCTGATGAGCCATTCTCTTGATGGTTCGTTGGATGCGGTGCTTGTCCAGAAGTATCATTGGCGTGCGTTTGATTTATGAAAGTATCAAAAATACAAAAATTGAAAACAGGTTGTGTGTATGTTAAATTATAAAGGTTTCTTTTTATAAAAGGTATAACAGAATAGCATGTAAATCGTTATATTTTAATGATTAAATAAGAGGAAAGCTATGAATCAAAAAAGAAATATCTTCATTGCAGGAACAGCATTTAGTTTGGGTGTTGCTGCCGGGGTTGCACTTGCACCATTAAGCCAGAGAAGAAATCTTGAGAACTTATTAACGAAAATTGAACACATTCAAGCAAAAACCCAAAGGTTGAGCAGGGTGATGAAGCTAAAAAGCAGCAGAAGTGCTCGAAGAGTATCCGGCAGGGTAAAAAGAGAACTGAGGCAGCCAATACCGGATCTTTACAAAGCAACAGAAGGCTTGATGATGAGCCACGACGACCTCCCAAATGGCTGAGGGTGTTTCGTCATACCACGAAAATCTCTTCCAGTGGATATGGGCAGAGGCAGAATTTAACTGTAAAGAGCTTAGAACAGATTGCGGCAAGCCAATGTCTATTCTCGATTTTGGAAGCCTTAATCATGGTGCCGGCCCCGATTTTCTGCAAGCCCGCCTTGTAATTGATGGAATGGCGTGGTTTGGCGCAGTTGAAATCCACAAATCATCCTCTCAGTGGTACCGGCACAAGCACCATCTCGATTCTAATTTTAACAATGTTATACTTCATGTGGTTTATGAAGATAACCTTGAGCAGCCTGTGGCCACTAAAAGCGGTTCACCGATATTTACCCTTACCCTTAAAAGCCGGTTGCATAAAAGCCTGCAAAACCTGTTGGAAATAAAAGACAACAAGCAGATGCCTTGCGGCGGTAACGTATCCTATATCAATCAGCAGGCATTTGAGAAGCAGGTTGGTATTGCGCATAACCACTACTTTGAATACAAAGTAAACGAACTGCTTAGTAATTACCCTGCAGATTTGCCACTATCAAGCGCATGGAAGTGGAGCCTCATTTCGCAGCTGTTTAGAACGCTTGGAATTCCTGCCAACCGGGAGCCAATGCTGGAATTAAGCCATGAGCTTAGAAGTATGAACCTCAACTCGTCAACTCTGCAAGAGTTTGTTCACGTCGCAGAGTCTTTGGCATTTGAAACATCATCTTTAGATTGGGTAAACTCCGGTATGCGCCCCGCAAGCAGGCCTTTGAAAAGAGTTCAGCAGGCTGCGGCTCTCTGTTATGCTACTTTACAAACTCCTTTAGAAACCTTTTTGAAATCTCCTGAATCTTCATGGAGAAAACTCATTTCATCAGTACCGGTAGAATACAGTGCAGGAAAAGGCAGAAAACAGTTGCTCTTTCATACAAATTACCTGCCGGCTCTTTACGTTCTTGGAGATCTGTTATTTCATACTTATTTAAAGGATAGTGCAAAACAGCAATGGATGGTGGGCAGGCAGTTCGTTCCCGGTGAGGTCAAAAAACCATTTCTAAAGGCGGGTTTCAACCTAAGAGAGAGTGGTGGTAAGCTCGGGCTCGCTCATCAGCTCAAAAGATTTTGCAATGAAAGGAATTGCCACCGATGCGAGGTTTTCAAAAGTGCAATTCGTTCTTGATTGATTTCTTATCTCTCTCTATCTTTGGTGTCTGTCAAGATTCCGATTATTGCCCGGTCGTCTAATGGCAGGACAGCTGGTTTTGGTCCAGTCAGTGGGGGTTCGAGTCCTCCCCGGGCAACGTCAACAAAAAGGATGCCAAAACAGGTACTCCTTTTTCTTTTTAACGATACCACACTAAGCAGTTAATTGGATACGCCATTAGCTTTATTTGCGGGACGAAGTAACCTTGCACTTTCTCGTGCCATTGCAGAAAGCTATGGAACTGAGCTTGGTGAAGTTACCATAAGGTCATTTTCTGATGGTGAGCTTTACGTTAAATATGAGCAGAGTATCCGTGGGGAAGATATTTTTCTGATACAGTCTACACCGCCTCCGGGCGATAACATTATGGAGCTTCTGCTGTTGCTGGATGCGGCAAAAAGAGCTTCTGTAAAGCGTGTAACTGCTGTTATTCCTTATTTTGGATATGCCCGGCAGGACAGGAAAGATCAGCCAAGGGTATCTATTGCATCAAAGCTGATGGCCAATGTGCTTGTAGAAGCCGGTGCTGACAGAATTTTAACAATGGACCTGCACGCATCACAGATTCAGGGTTTTTTCGATATACCGCTGGATCATCTTTATGCCAGCAGGATTTTCATCGAATATTTCAAAAAGAATCCCATTGAGAATCTTGTGGTAGTAGCTCCTGATGTTGGGAGCCTTAAAATGTCGAGAGCTTATTCGAAGAAACTTGGCGCCGGATTGGCTTTTATTGATAAGCGGCGGCCCAAGCAGAATGTAGCCGAGGTGATGAATATTATTGGTGAGGTTGAAGGAAAGCACGTATTAATTGTAGATGACCTGATTGATACTGCCGGAACCATAACCAATGCTGCAGTTGCCCTTAAAGAACGTGGTGCACTGAGTGTAATGGCAACTTGTACACACCCGATACTTTCGGGGCCTGCATATCAGCGGATTGAAGATTCACCCATTGATATGTTGCTGGTAACAGATACTGTACCACTCAGAAAGCCGTCTGATAAAATTCAGGTGCTGAGTGTTGCAGGTATTTTTGCCGAAGCAATACAACGAATTCATACAAATGATACGATAAGTGCTCTATTTGATGATTAATCAATAATTGAAAAAAAATGAATCAACCAAAATTATATAAACTTGAAGGCGAGAGCAGAGAATTAGGCAAAAGGCCTTCCAAAGAATTGAGAGGTTCTCTCAGAATTCCGGCCGTACTTTATGGCCCAAAAGTTGAGGAGAACATTCACTTTTCAGTAAGCGAAGTAGATCTTGAGAAAATTTTATCATCAAGCCAAACGAAGCTTCAGCTTCTTACTATTGATGGTAAAGAGTACAAAACACTGCTTAAAAAAGTGGAATTTGATCCGGTTACAGACCGTGCACTACATGCAGATTTTTATGTGCTTGATGCTGATACACCTGTGAAACTAAACATTCCTGTGCGCCTTAAAGGTATTGCTAAAGGTGTACGTGATGGTGGTGGCCGTGTATTGCAGCCGCTCAGAATTGTGCGTATCAAAGTAATTCCTGAAAAAATTCCTGCACAGTTTGAGCTGGATATCTCTGCGCTCGGTATTGGCGATTCGCTGCATATAAGCGAGCTTGATATGGAAGGGATTGATCCGCTCGATGATCCAAGCAGAACAATTGTTACCATTGCACCTCCAAAATCTGACAAGGCCTTCACATCATCTGCGCTCGACGATGATGAGGATGAAGATCTGGAAGAAGCAGCTGAAGCTGTGGCAGAAGGAGAAGAGGCTGCAGAAGGCGAAGAAGCCGAAGAGACAAAAGAATAACCTTGTGATCTTTTGTTTATGGCACTGATAGTTGGCCTGGGAAATCCCGGAGTGGAATACAAAGGTACGCGCCATAATGTAGGTTTCGATCTAATTGATAAACTATCTGAAAAAATGGCTATTACTCTGCAACAGGGTAATGGCCTTTTCTTTTTTGGGGAGGGGCACTTTAAAAGCAAAAAAGTTACCCTGCTCAAACCCACCACATTTATGAACCGAAGCGGTAAGGCGGTTTCAAAAGCTCTTGCACAAACAGGAGGTTTAATTTCAGATTGCATCGTATGCCATGATGATATCCATCTGGATGCCGGTATTATTAGATTGCGTCCCGGAGGCAGTTCCGGGGGGCATAATGGCATCACGGATATCATTGAAACCCTTGGTACTAAGAAGTTTCCCCGCCTAAGGATTGGAATAGGCAACGACTTCCCGAGAGGCCGACAGTCTGATTATGTTCTCTCACCATTCACCGATTCTCAACAAAAGCTTATCGATGAAGCACTTGAGGT
This sequence comes from Balneolaceae bacterium, assembly GCA_007134085.1. Classification (GTDB taxonomy): domain Bacteria; phylum Bacteroidota; class Rhodothermia; order Balneolales; family Balneolaceae; genus Rhodohalobacter. The sequence goes on along the minus strand of SLLL01000136.1, from coordinate 1,608 downwards.
TGCATCCGATGCAATTTTGCTGTTTCTTCGTGGTGGCATAGATCTGGCCATGAACAATTTTAATTCAATGAAATCACATCAATAACTGAAAAATCAATACCATAATCATGTTAAACACAATCATTTACTTAATACCGGCAGCCGGGCTTGTTGCTTTGCTGTTCACATATATTAAGACACAGTGGGTATCAAAACAGGATGTTGGAACAGATAAAATGGCAAGGATCAGCAAGAGCATCTCTGAAGGTGCTATGGCTTTCCTTAAAGCCGAATATCGTGTTCTGAGTGTTTTTGTACTTTTTGTTGCAATACTTCTTGGAATTCAGGGATCTGTTCAGGCAGATTCATCACCTTTAATAGCACTCTCATTTATTGTTGGTGCACTTTGTTCGGGTGCTGCCGGATTTATCGGTATGAAGGTTGCCACGAAAGCTAATGTGCGTACAACGAATGCTGCTCGAACAAGCCTTGGCGAAGGCCTCAATGTTGCCTTCAATGGTGGTTCTGTTATGGGGATGGGAGTAGTTGGCCTTGGTGTACTTGGCATTGGCCTTCTTTTTGTACTCTACACTAATATGTTTGGTGTTGAGAATATTCAGCAGGTGCTTACTGTAATTACAAGTTTCTCATTTGGAGCATCATCCATTGCACTTTTTGCCCGTGTTGGTGGTGGTATCTACACCAAAGCAGCCGACGTAGGTGCCGACCTTGTAGGTAAAGTGGAAGCCGGTATTCCGGAAGATCACCCATTAAACCCTGCAACTATTGCAGATAACGTTGGTGACAATGTGGGTGACGTAGCCGGAATGGGTGCCGACCTTTTTGAATCGTATGTGGGTTCTATCATCGGTACCATGGTACTTGGAGCTGCATTTATGGGGCTTGGCGGTTTTGAAACTACCAATGAATTTGGTGGCTTGAATGCCGTAATATTGCCGCTTGTTCTTGCCGGTGTGGGTATTTTCACCTCCATTCTCGGTACATTTTTTGTAAAAGTGAAAGAGGGTGGGAATCCTCAAAAAGCACTTAACATTGGTGAGTTTGCATCTGCAGGTGTTATGCTTGTAGCATCATTTTTGATTATTAACTGGATGCTCCCTGAGCAGTGGGAATTTGCCGGGCAGACACTTAGCGCTATGGGTGTTTTCTGGGCTACTATCTTTGGTTTGGCAGCCGGCCTTTTAATCGGTTTGATTACCGAGCACTATACAGGTACCGGTACAAAGCCGGTTTGGGGAATTGTAAAACAGTCGGTTACCGGTTCAGCAACAAACATTATTGCCGGTGTTGGTGTGGGTATGATCTCCACAGCAATTCCTATCATTATCATTGCAACTGCTATTATCGGAGCTTATCACTTTGCAGGCCTTTATGGAATTGCTATTGCGGCCGTAGGTATGCTTTCAAATACAGGTATTCAGCTTGCAGTTGATGCGTATGGCCCGATTTCCGACAATGCCGGTGGTATTGCAGAAATGTCTGAGTTGCCGCCGGAAGTTCGCCAGCGAACCGACAAGCTCGATGCGGTTGGTAACACTACAGCTGCTATCGGTAAAGGTTTTGCAATAGGTTCTGCTGCACTTACAGCACTCGCACTCTTTGCAGCGT
>SLLL01000046.1 GCA_007134085.1 Balneolaceae bacterium | reverse complement strand
TAAGTGTGTTGATTAACTTCAGATAAGATTTGTTAATGACATATAATCTCTTGAAAAGCAGTGATAAGTTATTATTATCGCTGCTTTTTTTGTTTTTAGTAACTCTGATTAAACCTGCTTCGGCTCAGGAAAACCTGCACCGTATCCATTCCCTTTCACCGTTACAAAACCCCCAACTTAACCCTACACCTGTTTCCGGCTCACTCAAAATAGTTGCGGTTATGGTGGAGTTTCAACCCGACAGTAACCCGTTCACATCGGGAAATGGAACATTCGAGCCCGGCAGCATCCCTTATCTTGAGAATCCCGGAACTACTGTTGATGCCCTTCCACATGATAATGCATATTTTGAAGCACATCTGGAGTTTGTTAGAAACTACTTTCAAAAGCAATCGAACGGACAGTTAGAAATTAGTTATGAGGTTTTACCAAATGTGTACCGACTTGATAATGAGATGGCTTACTACTCCCCCATCGCAGAAAACCCGGATCTATCCATCCTGGGAAATCTGGTAAATGATGTTTGGGAGATGGTTGCAGAAGATGGGAATTTGAATCTCCAATCGCATCAAACCCAAAACACAGCATTTGTAATTTTCCATGCCGGTATTGGCAGAGATATTGAACTTACCGGAACCAGCCTCGACAGAACCCCTCAGGATATCCCTTCAGTCTATCTGAGCACAAATGCACTTCGAAATTTTCTTGATGATCCATCCTTCACCGGGTTTGAGATTGACAATGGAGATATTCTGGTAACAAATTCACTGATTTTACCTCGAACACTAAGCCGATCAGGTGAGGATGTAACCGGTGAGCGATTTGTACTTCCCCTTTCATCAAATGGATTAATTACTGCTCAGATTGCAAGCCATCTTGGCCTCCCCGATCTATTTAATACAGAGACGGGGCAATCAGGCATTGGCCAGTTTGGCTTGATGGATGGAGCTGGAATTTTTGCGTGGAATGGCCTTTTCCCTCCGGGTTTATCGGCGTGGGAGAAAATCTACCTCGGATGGGCTGAACCATATCCTGTGCAAACAGATCAAAATGGTTCGTTTACTCTGCCTGCATCAAACTTTAACGAGCAAAACAGCATTGTAAAAGCCCCAATTTCGAACAGTGAATACTTTTTGATTGAAAACCGCCATCGTGACCCTTTCGGAGAAGGTATTAGCCTCACCATTCGAAGGCCGGACGGTTCTGAGGTGGTACAAACATTCACAAACAGGGATGAAGAGTTTATAAACCGGCCTCTTGGATTTGATGACCTGCTTGAACCCGGAGTGGTTACGAATGTAAGTAATTTTGATTTTGCCCTGCCCGGAGGTTTTGATAAGGGGGATTCAGAGTCTCCCGAGAGAGAATTGAATGGTGGAATTTTAATCTGGCACATTGATGAAGCAGTAATTAATAACAGGGATAGCAGTACAGGAATCAACAGCAATCCAAGCAGACGCGGTGTAAGGCTCGTAGAAGCAGACGGTGCCCAGGATATTGGCAGGCCTACTCAAATCGGGCTTGGGCAAAACGAGGCGAATGGATCCGCATTCGATTTTTGGTGGTCAGGGAATAATGCCACAGTTATCACTCAAACCGGAAGAATTTCACTCTACCAAAACCGCCTTGGCCCGGATACTACGCCCAATAACAATAGTAATTCAGGAGCGGCTTCCAATTTTGAGATGTATGATTTTTCTGATAATCTGCCCTATGCAACTTTCAGCATCAGGCCTGTAAATGCTTTTGATGAACTCTACTCAATTTTTGATGAGCAATCGGGACTCGATATCTCAGCATTCAATAATTTAGATGATCAATACCTGATGCGGTTTCCGCTTGCCATTCAGGCTGTTGATATTTCTGGATCTAAAAGTGTTCTCATTCCCGGAAATGATGGTGTTTTGCTCTACAATCTGGAAACAAAGAATCTTACATCCATTCCTCTGAACATTAGCAGCGTTCAACAGCCGTTTATAGATGCGAGTCAGGCAATAATTGCAATTAGTGAGAATCCATTTCTACAACCGGATCAGATAAAGACAGAAGTATTTTCCTTTGAAAATCAGGAACTCGCCCGGATCTGGGACTTTTCCGCGCCGCCAAACACAGCGTTCATCAGTTCTTCAACAAATGGCCTTCTCGAAATAGATGGCACCCCATTTTCAGCTGACTTTTTGAACTTTGAACTGGTAGAATCCGCCGAGGCTTCACAAACATCTGAAACAGTACGTGGCGTACAATCTCGTATCATCAATAGCCAACTTGAGATTACATCAAACGGAGAAACTATTACTCATGCCATACCTGTCTCATCATCAGATATCCAACGTATCTATACTGGAATCATAGATGTATCGGGACGGGAAATTCTTGTTTATCTATTGCTTGATAGTGCCCTTTATAGCTATTCAAGTGAAACCAATTTCAGGGAAAGAGAACAGATTACTAACCGTGAAATCATTAGCTGGCCCGCAATGGTTGATTTAATTCAGGATGGTAATCCCGATTTCATCTTTACCGACATTGAGGGTATCCTGTTTGCTAATAACCGTTTTGGCGCCTCTTTACACAACTTTCCGGTGAATCCACCGGGTGAATTTCAGTTCAAAGGTACTCCTCTCGTTGCTGATATCACCGGAGATGGAAACGCAGAAATTATTATCACTGCCAAAGACTCGTTCTCATTAAATATCTATGCATATAATCTTGATGGTGAGATTGTAGAGGGGTTTCCTCTCTTTGTCGGTGGTATTGGAAGTGAACTGTTTACACCAGTAAACCCTATTTTTTTTGATGATAAGCTTATTGCAGTTAGCCCTGATGGTGACCTTAAAGTGTGGCAGTTTATGACGATGAGCGATCCACTTTGGCGCTCTGCTTATGGTAATACAACAAATAATAAAGTATCATCCATTTTATTGAGTGCGCCTGTTTCCGTTGATTTCGATCTACTTAACACACAAGAAACGTACAACTGGCCAAATCCTGCAGTTGATGAGACAAGAATACGATATCAAACAAGTGTACCGGCCGAGATTACCATCAACATCACAACCATGAGCGGCAGATTGATCTACAGCCAGCAGCTGCAAAGCAGAGGTGGCGTTGCTGAAGAAATTACAGTGGATACATCAAGCTGGGCAAGTGGCGGTTACTTTGCAGTTGTAGAAGCAAAAAGCGGCAGCCAAACTGAGCGAAAAATCATAAAAATTGCAGTGGTTAGATAATTGAAATGGTTGCTCACATATCGTCTTTCGAGCGTCTTAGCATTGTTCATAATACTCTTTGCATCTGTAAAAATATCACAGGCTCAGATCAGCCCCTCATCTCTTGATTTTCCATTTAATCACCTCTCCTGGTTTACAATTGAAACAGAGAATTTTTTCATTCATTACCAGGATGGAAACAGCCGAACAGCTCAGGTTACTGCCGCAATAGCTGATGAGATTTACGAACCGATTACATCGCTGTATAACTATTATCCGGAACGGAAAATAAGCATCATACTACGCGACCGTGAAGATTTCTCGAACGGGGCTGCTTTCTTTTACGATAATAAAATTGAGATTTGGGTGCCTGCACTCGATACCCCTCTCAGGGGCACCCATCAGTGGCTGCAGAATGTGATAACACACGAGTTTGCACATATGGTTCAGCTTGGTGCATCAATGAAACGTACGCAACGGATACCGGCAATTTACTTCCAGTGGCTTAATTACGAAGATGTGCGGCGGCCCGATGTGCTCTATGGATTCCCAAACGGTATAGTAACCTTTCCGTTTTCCGGTGTAAGTATCCCCGTTTGGTTTGCAGAGGGAACCGCACAATTTATGAGGGAGAATATCTTCTTTGATTTTTGGGATACGCATCGCGATATGATTCTGCGCACTCGGATTTTAACCGACACCCACCTGCACCTTGATGAAATGGGTACTTTCTCATCAAAAAATTCTCTGGAAAGAGAGACAATCTATAATCAGGGGTTCAAGTTCACAATGTACCTTGCCAACAGATTTGGAGAACAAGTTCTTGCAGATCTCTCTCATAATTCGGCTACAAAAGGGTACAATAATTTTAACCGCATTATTGAAGCCACCACATCTATACCCGCACAGGAATTGTTTGATGACTGGATTGCCGAACGAAAAGGCTTCTATCGAAATGTGGTTGAATCACTCGAACTAACTGTAACTCTTCCGGTTGAAGAGAAAGGTTTTTTCAATTTTTATCCTCAGGTTAGTAATGGAACTCTCGCCTACCTAACAAACAGAAATCGGGATTTTGCGAGAACTTCACTCGTTTTAATTAAAAACGATGAAGAGATTGAAGTGGATCAATCGCATGATACTGAGTATCTATCTCCTGATCAGCAGTACCTCTTTTCTCACAACATTGCATCAAATGCAGCTCTCGATTTTATCAGTAACCGCTTCAGTTTTTCTCCTGACGGAGATCAGATTGCTTACAGCAGAGCAAGAAAAAACCGATTTGGTGAAACCTATCAGGATATCTACATCTATTCAATTGAGGATAGAAACAGGGAAAAGATTACCGAAAGTGCCCGAATTCAGGACCCCGCCTGGCATCCATCAGAAAGTAAACTTGCAGCCGTACAATTACAGGAAGGCACCCAGAATCTTGTCGTGTTAAATCTTGAAGACAATTCTGTAAATCAGCTTACAAACTTTTCATCTGGTGAAACCATTTTTGCACCTGTCTGGAACACTGAAGGAGACAAGATTTTCTTTGCCAAAGCGAGCACGGGAAATCGAAATATCTATGAACTTGAGCTGGAATCAAATCAAATCAAACCGCTATTGCCAAACTCTTCCATAGATAACCGCGATGTTTGGGTAGATCCACATTCTGGCGAAATCTACTTCTCTTCTGATGTTACCGGTATTTTTAATGTTTATCGTATGAATGCGGGTTCAGTTTCGATCGAACAAGTTACAAGTGTTACTGGTGGTGCATTTATGCCATTCGCTGATGATGAGTATCTCTACTTTTCTGATTACAAAGCAGATGGTTACAAAATTTCGAAAGTTAACCGTGAGAACTTTAGCAGTTTAAAAATACCTGTCGAAACGTGGAACGTACCGGAAAGAGATATTTCACTTCCAAACTTTTATGCTAAAACTGAAAGGCTTGAAGATCATGAGCTGAACAGACGCTCTGACGAGAAGGTTATTCAACTAACCGAGGGCCATCCTGAGTGGCAATGGAGGCCGTACAGCGAAACTACAACCGGCTTAAATATATATCCGGTTGTTCGGTTCGATAACTACACAAAACTTAAAGGGAGTAATTCCAGTCTGCTTACAGAAGCACGGTTTGGAAATCTTGGGCAAAATTTATGGAGAGATTTAAAAGCAGGTGCGTATTTCGAATCTCGAGATGTGCTCGAATCCTTTACCATTTTTGGAGGTGCATTACTTGGCTGGGGTTCACTCCCGGCTGATGGGCTCACAGGTTTCTTCTCTCCCACCCGACTAAATAATATGGACAGAGACCTGTTCCTGATTCTGGACTATCGCGGGCTTCCGTTCCTGAAAAGAAGCTGGTCGCCTACAATCAGTGTAGAGTTGTATAACATTAAGCGAAATGTACGCGATGGAATCACAATCGAAGAATTTGCATGTACATCCTGCCTGCCAACGGATCGAAGCATAGATATCCGCTACAACATGTGGGAAGCCAATCTGTTTCTCAGAAGTAAACTAAACCGCTGGAGTTTGCTTGAACTTGGCGCATCGTATTCACCTTATAGTGTGAATATCGATGGCTTTTTCTCGCAGGAGTTTAATGAGTTTATTCCCGGTTCTACTTCAGAATATTTCAGGGGCAGCACCTACTCAGTGTCTTACATAGCAGATGCCACTATACCAACAATTCACTACGATATAGCTCCAAAAGGCATCAAAGGAAACTTTACCTATCGATATCAACCCGGCAGTTTACTGGACGAATTTGAGGTGAACGATGGGATATTATCACCGGTCTACTCGAAAGAGTTCAATCATTCGCTGGAATTCAGAAGCCGTATTGGCTTTGAGGCCTCTTCATCACTGAATGCCATGATTACCACAAGAGCATTTTCCTATCTCAATTCACCGGAAGATTTCTTCTACCTCGACTATATAGGTGGCTTGGGAGGTATGATGTCTTACCCATACTTTGCACTTGGCGGCCAGCGTTCGTTCTTTGTAAGAACATCCCTGTTACGCCCGCTTTTTACTTCAATAAACAGGCAAATCAATGCACATACTGTTGATAAACTATTTGGCCATCTGTTTTTTGAAACCGGTAATGGCTGGGGTGGCCCGCTCAATATTGGCAACAATATGAAGACAGGCATAGGCGCTGAACTGCGTTTTTCATTCAATAGTTACTATCTTTTCCCGATGAAATTTTTCGTGAATACCACTTATGGATTTAACCGTTTTGATGTGAGCCTGCCTGCAGATTTCATCTCAACTTCTGGTGTTGAAAGAGTTACGTATGGCAGAGAATTACTCTTTTATTTTGGTTTGACCTTTGACTTCGACGTTCTATGAAAGTTGTAGTTCTCTTGATTTTTTTAATCATCACACCTTTAATCTTGGCTGCACAAACGGTTAGCACAAAAGCTGAATCTGTAGTTATCAACCAACGCTCAGAGGTTGCGATTGAACAACTCTATTTTGTTGAACCCATTCTTCTGAGAAATAGCTTTTTAATAACTGAGGGTTCAAACCGCTCATTTACAGACAACTCCGCAGTACCATTTTTCAGCTCACTGATAGTACCTGGAACCGGACAGATGATCAACAGAAATTGGTGGAGGTCGGGCATTTACCTCGCTGTGGAGGCTGCGAGTATTTATTTGGCTATTGACTACAGAAATCGCGGTGTACGTGGAGAACGAAACTACGAACGCTGGGCAGATCAAAACTGGAGTGTAGTTCAATACTCCAAATGGCTTGTTGATTACCATGCTATTCATGGAATCAATAATCCCTACCTTGATGATCTGAAACAGATGATTCAGGGGCTAAGCCCTTCATTCGACACATCTATAGATT
>SLLL01000171.1 GCA_007134085.1 Balneolaceae bacterium | reverse complement strand
CTCTGTTTCCCTCTGTTTGAACTTGTAAGTAATCCTTACAAGTTGAGGCTTCATCCAGTTCACCTTCATCAAAAATGTTCTTCAGATGCATGGTAATATTCTGTGGCGATGTTCCATACAATTCTGCAATAGATGCCTGGGTCATCCATACCGAACCCTGCTCAATCCGCACTTCAACCTTTGTATTGCCATTATCGGCCTGATAGAATAAAATCTCTCCATCGGGCTTTTCACGATCACTATAACTCACTTGCAACCCCCAGCTCTTTCAAATACTCACTCATTTTTTTCCGTACTTCGGTCAGTTCTCCCTCCAGCTTCTCTATATCTTCCTGCACTTCCGCGATATCCACCTCAGCTTCCGGTTCAAAGGTGTCCACATAGCGGGGGATGTTCAGGTTGTAGTCGTTTTCTTGCAGTTCATCCGGTGTGGCTACATATGCGTATTTATCCACTGTCTCAAATTGCTCAAAAGTGGAGAGGATTTTTTCAATATCCTCATTCCGCAGTTTGTTCTGTCGTGTACCTTTTTCAAACCCTTTGCTGGCATCGATAAACAGTACCTCATCCCGCTTTTTATTTTTGTTAAAAACCAGGATGGCTGCGGGTATTCCCGTTCCAAAGAAGAGGTTTTCCGGCAAACCGATCACGGCTTCGAGCAGGTTTTCTTTGATCAACGCTTCTCGTATGCGTCCCTCGGCACCGCTTCGGAAAAGCACTCCATGCGGTACAATCACACCAACCTTCCCTTTTTCGTCTTTTGCCGTTTCAATCATATGCTGAATAAAGGCGTAATCGGCGCGGCTTTTAGGCGGAATACCGCGATGATAGCGGTTATATTTGTCGCTATCGGCATCCTCTTTCCCCCATTTATCCAGGCTGAACGGGGGGTTGGCTACGACTATATCGAACGTCATCAGCTCATCGTTTTCCACCAGGTCGGGATTGTTCAGGGTATCGCACCAGCGGATATCGGCCGCATCCATTCCGTGCAGAAACATATTCATTTTAGCCAGCGCCCAGGTACTGCCGTTGCTCTCTTGTCCGTAAATCTTGAAGTTTTTGTCGCCCACCTCCTCTGCAACCGTAATGGCCAGTGAGCCCGAGCCGATGGCCGGGTCGCAGATACGATCGCCCGGCTGCGGCTTTAAAAGTTTTGCCAATAAACGAGAGACTTCATTGGGTGTATAAAATTCACCACCCTTCTTTCCGGCATCGGAGGCGAACCGCTCAATCAGGTACATGTAACCGTTCCCGATAATATCTTCCGTGCCTATGACCGAGGGACGAAAATTCAGCTCTTTCTTGTTAAAATCGTTGATCAGGTTTTTGAGCCTGCGGTTTCGGTCTTTCGTTTTGCCCAGGTTCGATTCGGAGTTGAAATCCACATTCCGGAAAACTCCCTCCAGCTTTTCGAAATTGGCCTCTTCGATTTTCTCCAGAACCTTGTTGATGCGGTCTCCAATATCATCCGCGTTCTGCTGTTCCACCAGGTAGTCAAACGTGCAGTTTTGGGGCAGTACAAACCGCTCGCGCTTCATCCGGCGTCTGATCAGCTCTTCGTCATCTCCATACTCTTTTTTGTATGCTTCATATTTATCTTTCCAAACGTCACTCAGATATTTTAAAAAGAGAAATACAAGAATGTACTCTTTGTATTGAGAAGGGTCGATCACTCCGCGGAATGTGTCGCAGGCATTCCACAGTGTTCGGTTAATTTCTTCTTGTGATGGTTTGTAATCTGTCATAGTTAAATAGCTATTTTTGGGCATTTTAAGATTTTCTTCTGAGATAATTAAACATCACCTGCTCAATTAATTTCTTTCTGTTACCGGCAATCTGTTTCAAAATTTCCTGTTCTCTGTTTTTCAATCGCTCCATTTCAACTAATTTTTTCTGATCGTTCATATCCGGTACATCCACTTCAACGCCTGAAAGCCCCTTCTTGCTAATGTACATGATGTTGGATCCGCGCCGGACTTCAGCCAATCTCTTCTGGCCCTTTTCCGAGTTCAAAAACCAGGCAAGGTATTCTGGCATTACTCCTTGATTTGCGAGTACCCGAATTACTAAAAACGAGTTTGATGCCACCATTCCGGTCTGCATATTCCCGATAGGAATAGCCCTGTTTTGCTGTCCGCGGCTAATTAAAAGAACATCCTGAATAGTTAACATCTGCCCTTCCAGGTTTGCATGCTCCTTCAGTGAAAACTCAGGCTCTGATATACTGCCGTCATCCTGAACATCTCCGGCCTGAATAATAACCGGGCCATTGGTTCCATGCTGCCGGTTTTTGGAGGTCACTACAACTCCAGAGCTAATGTTTGTGAAATTGGATAATTTCAAAATTTTCAATTTATTAATTGAGTTACTGTATAAAATATAGTAAGATTACTTGGGGTATTTCAAATTAATTTTAATTAATGCGTCTACTATATGCGCCTTGACTATTCTGGTAGTTCCATAATTTATTCTCAAAATGGGTAATTATTACTCATTAAGGTTCTCTGGATGAGGTTTTTCAAAATGAAAGAAAAGAAAAGTCGGGCTGCAAAGCGGCTCTTAAAATCGCTTCGCAAATCGTATGCGATTGAATTAAAAGGCGACAAAAAGCTGATCATAAAGCATTTAAAAAAGAAATTTGCTTGAGCAGTTTCTTGTATAATAGCATGGTTTTCTAATCCATTATTTTTGAAGAGCTTGATTACAAGAATTGAATCGAGCTCCTACAGGCTCCTTCTGATTTTAAAACGAGTTTAAATATCACTTCCAATTCACCAAAGAATCCGGTTAATTAGAGGGAAACATGAGAAACAGATGGTGGTGAAATGCCCAAAATTACTATAACCAAAGCATCAGGAGAACTGGAGCCTTTTGATGAATCCAAGCTGAGGCGATCGCTAAAAAGTGCTGGAGCTGCAGATTCGATGATTGATATAGTTGTAGCTGCTGTTAGCAAAAAACTTGTTGATGGAATAAGCACACGAAATATATACAGGGAAGCTTTCAGGCTGCTAAGGGCAGAATCCCAGCGGGTTGCAGGCAGGTATAAACTTAAAGAGGCAATGCTGGAATTGGGCCCAACCGGTTTCCCTTTCGAACATTTTGTTTCCGAAATACTGTTCCGAACCGGATACAATACAGAGGTTGGAGTAATGGTACAGGGCGACTGTGTTACCCATGAAATTGATGTGATTGCACAGAAAGATGACCATTACTACTTGGTTGAATGTAAATTTCACAACAAAAAGGAAAATCGCTGTAATGTTCAGGTTCCCCTCTATATACAGTCGCGATTTGCTGATGTGAAAAACAGATGGATACAACAGCCCGGGCATGAAGGAAAAAAACATTTTGGTTTGGTGGTTACCAATACGAGATTTACAAAAGATGCGCTGCAGTATGGTGAGTGTGTAGGCTTGAAGTTGCTGAGCTGGGATTATCCGGAAAAGAACAGCCTGAAAGATCTTATCGGCAGGCTGAACCTTCATCCTGTCACTTGTCTTTCAGCCTTAACCAAAAAGGAAAAAAGTCAGCTTACGGAGAAAGGGATCGTTCTTATTGTTCAGCTATTTGAACGAGAGAAAAAGCTGAAAGAAATCGGGTTGGATCAGCGCAAGATAAACAGAGTGATGAAAGAAGCACAGGCAATATGTAACTTTAATTAATACAGAAAAAAGTGAATGTTACAGCATGAAAATTCAAGGAGAGAATAATGCCTGTTTATTATCGTGATTCAAATAAAAAGCCTTTCGAAATAGCTAACCTTTTACCCTGTAAATCCATAGATTGAAAGGAATACCGAACAAAAAGTGGATGGATCATTAGCTGATGTAGAAAGCGAACAAATGCTTCTCTCAGTTAAATAAAGTGACAGTACTAATTTTAAAAAACTATCAAAACAATCATGAAAAAATTATACAGCCTGCTGCTTGTTGCATTTTTAGTAATAAGTGGATGTAATGATGCAAGCGTTCAACAGGAAACAGAAGAGTGGATTTACCTTTTTAACGGTGAAAACCTTGACGGATGGGACATAAAAATTGCCGGATATGAACTAAATGATAATGTTTTCAATACGTTTCGGGTTGAAGATGGCATGCTGAGAGTATCGTACGAGGATTATGAGGAGTGGAATGGTGAGTTGGGCCATATTTACTACAACGAGCCATTTTCTCACTACAGAATTGTTGTTGAATACAGATTTGTGGGCGAACAGGTTGCCGGCGGACCCGATTGGGGCTTTCTTAACAACGGCATCATGATGCATTCGCAGCCGGCAGCTTCGGTTACTCTTGATCAGCTACTGCCCATCTCTTTCGAAATGCAGCTATTGCACAGCGAGGGCGATATTGTACGGCCAAACGGCAATCTTTATCTGCCCGGAACACAAGTGATGTTGGATGGTGAGCTTACCGAAGAAGATTACTTTCCATCGTCATCAGAACCATTTTTTGGTGAGGAGTGGGTACGGGCAGAAGCAGTGGTTCTTGGTGATTCACTTATACAGCACATATTGAATGGTGAAGTTGTGATGGAATATTCCAAACCGATAATGGGAGGAGAAGGGCCTGATTTCTACGACCCTGATGTGAAAGAATACGGAATGCCACTCACAGAGGGTCATATTGCATTCCAGGCAGAAACACACCCAACTGATTTCAGAACAATTAAGATTTTGCCGTTAAAAGGTTGTATGGATCCCGAAGCCGATAACTACAAATCGTACTATGTTGTAGGCGATCCTGAAGCCTGTGAGTATTGAGCGAGATGTAGAAAGCCCCTATCCTTTAAAATGATTTACTAAATTGGTTTACGATATGAGCGAACCGGTTAATATTCATTTTCTTGGAGCTGCAGGCACCGTTACAGGCTCTAAGTATCTGCTTGAGCTTCCCGGGAAAAAGATCCTTGTAGATTGTGGAATGTTCCAGGGCGTAAAAGAACTGCGTGAACTAAACTGGCAGCAGCTGCCGGTTGAAGCCTCAACCATAGATCTTGTTCTGCTAACACACGGCCACCTTGATCACTGCGGCTTTTTGCCAAGACTTGTGAACATGGGATTTACAGGTGAGATTTGGGGAACTGCGCCCACACTGGAAATTGCAGAGATCATTCTGAGGGACAGTGCAAAAATTCAGGAAGAGGATGCTGAAAGAGCCAACAAAGAGAAGTTCACCAAACACAATCCCGCTAAACCGTTATACAACACGGATGATGTTGATAGAACAGTAACAAGATTCAGGGAGAAAGAGGAGGGAGCATGGATTGGTGCGGGTGAGCAGGTAAAAGTAAGGTTTATGTATAACGGGCATATTTTGGGTGCCACGTTTATAGAAATTGAGGCTGAGGAGAAGCGCATTGTTTTTTCCGGGGATATAGGGCGAAAGGATGATCCGATTCTTAGAAATCCAAAAAAACCACAAAAGGCAGATCTGTTAATTCTTGAGAGTACGTATGGCGATCGCAGCCACACGGAGGAAAACACACTCCAAAAGCTGCAAAATGTGATTGATGAAACGGTTCAAAAAAACGGAACGGCCATTATTCCAAGCTTTGCGGTTGAACGAGCCCAGCTGCTCATGTACATGCTCTGGCAGCTTCATGAGGAAGGCTCTCTTCCATCTAACATATCGGTAATTCTCGATACCCCAATGGGTGCAAATGTACTTGAGGTTTTTAGGAAACATCACAACTGGCACAAGCTGAGTGAACAAGAGTGTGAGGCGATGTGCAGGCGCGTTCATATTGTGCAATCGTTCAGGGAGACGTGGGAAATTATCGATAATCCTTCTCCAAAGATTGTGATTGCAGGCAGCGGTATGGTAACAGGAGGGAGGGTGCTTAGTTATCTGAAAAAATACATTTCACTGCCTCAAACAACGGTACTACTTGCAGGTTATCAGGCGGAAGGAACCCGCGGCAGAAGCCTGCTTGATGGTGCTTCTGAGATAAAGTTTTTTGGGAAGTATCACACAGTGAAATGCCGGGTAGAAATTTTACAGGGGCTATCAGGCCATGCCGGTCAGGAGGAGCTGATAGACTGGATTTCTGACTTAGAAAATAAACCTGAAGCTACATTTTTGGTGCACGGAGAGCCGCGACCTTTGGAAAGTTTGCAACGAAAATTGAACAAAAATCTTGGAGTTAAGGCAACCATACCTACACTTTTTGAGATTTTTGAAGTGTGATTTATTGCCGCACGGCTGATTTTTAAAAATATTCGATGCACATAAGCATATTAATTTCAGAGGGATCTTTTTGATTGAATATGATCTGTTTTGCCATTTCTTATGATTATTTAATAGACGAATGGAAAGCTGTTAGAATGGCTTAATAGAATTCAAGTTGAATGGCATAAGCTGTAAATTTGAAATACAGACGGAACATATTGCTTAGGATATATTTTAAGGGTAACAGTAAATTAGAAAGCTCATCAAATTAACTCATATGAATAATAACATTTTGGAGGCCACAAAAGCCTTTTTCGAACCCATGACATTTGAAGAGTCTTTGAAATTTGTTGAGTTGTTAGAATCAAATCAGTTTGTGTATGATGAGTGGGAAATTACACGGGACCTACAGCACATCAATAAATTCGACCAGCTACTAACTTATTGTGATCCGCGGTTAAAAACGGTTGCGGTATAGCAAATCAATCTCTTCTCACAACTTTTCGGTTACACCCTCTTCTCTTTAAAGTAAAGTTATTTTTCTAATTTAAGAGCTTCGCTGCACTTAACTAAAGTAGATGTACATTTTTGGCTATAATTATGCATCTAAGATATTCCTGATTAAGCAGTTGTATTACTTAAGGAAAACCGAATCTTATCTGCTATATTGATTGCGTTTTCACTTTAGATATCTCTTTGAACAAGCCGGAGAGGTATGCATAAGCTCAATAAATATAGTCTCCAATGAAAAAAGTTATCGTTTTAGGCGGTGGTGTTGCAGGCATGAGTGCCGCACATGAGTTAGCCGAGAGAGGATTTTCTGTAGAAGTGTATGAGCACAAAACAGATTATTGTGGTGGTAAAGCAAGAAGTGTAAATGTACCTGATTCTGCAACAAATGAGCGAAAACCTTTACCAGG
>SLLL01000084.1 GCA_007134085.1 Balneolaceae bacterium | reverse complement strand
GCCAGGCCAATGGTTATCCAAAGGTTGATAATAAGGCCTCTGATTTGATTAAGCTGTGCAGACCGGATGGCCATTGCAACGGTTAAGGAGCTCCCGATGAGCACAAATGTGTTAACCATCCCCCAGAAAGCATCGAGCTCTTCTGATGCAAGCAAAAATAGCTCGGGATACCATGCTCTGTAAACGATGTAAGCAACAAAGAGTCCGCCAAAAAAGAGTATTTCAGTTACAAGAAAGACCCACATCCCCAATTTTGAAGCTTCGAACTGCTGGTCGCTATCAACAAAATAGTGCTTTAAGTGGTCTAACTTTTCCTCAGTAGAAGAAGTTTGAGACATGATCGATTCGTTAAATTACGCTTGTTCTTTTTCTGTTTTAGATACGTTCACCGTTTTATGATCATGGTGTCCGTGTCCGTTATGTGATGTTGCAATCCCAAGCTGAAACTCAGACATAGGTTTGTGATAATCGTAAGGCCCATTGATCACTACAGGAGTATGATGGAAATTGTGCAGGTCAGGTGGTGAGGAAGTTTGCCACTCAAGTGCTCGGCTGCCCCATGGGTTGGCACTTGCGGGCTTTCCTTTCAATAATGAATGTAGCATATAACCAGCCATTATCACAAACGCTACACCCATTACATACGCCCCAATTGTAGAGAACTGATGAAACGATTGAAACTGGTCGATATAGTTGAAGTATCTTCTCGGCATCCCTTGTGCACCCATCACAAACTGTGGAAGGAAGGTCATGTTAAAGCCTATAAAGAGCAGGCCAAGAGATATCTTCGCCCAGAATTCACTATACATTTTTCCAAACATTTTTGGCCACCAATAGTGCAGTCCGGCTAGGAATGCCATTACCATTCCCCCCATCATAACGTAATGGAAATGAGCCACTACATAGTATGTATCATGCAGGTGGATGTCCACAGAAAGTGCTCCAAGCATAATTCCTGTAAAGCCTCCAAGGGTGAACAAAAACAGAAACACCATAGCGTATAGCATGGGGGTTTTCATATCGATAGACCCTTTATACATCGTGGCAAGCCAGTTAAAAATCTTAATTCCAGTTGGTATACCCACCAAAAATGTGAGAAATGAAAAAACCATATTCGCAAGCGATGATTGCCCGGCAGTAAACATGTGGTGTCCCCACACAAGAAAACCGATAAAAGCGATAGCAAGAGATGATAGTGCGATAGCCCAGTATCCAAAAATAATTTTGCGAGAGAATGTAGAGATTACTTCAGAGATAACACCAAAACCCGGTACAATCATAATGTATACAGCAGGGTGGGAGTAGAACCAGAAAAAGTGCTGGTAGAGAACCGGGTCACCCCCAAGTGCGGGATCAAAAATACCGATACCTAGTGCTCTCTCCATAGTAAGTAACAGGAGAGTGATGGCAAGTACTGGTGTAGCAAGAATTTGAATGATACTGGTTGCATAAAGTGCCCACATGTTAAGCGGCAGCTTGTTCCAAGTTATACCGGGAGCCCGCATTTTATGTATGGTTACTATAAAGTTCATCCCCGTAAGAATCGACGAAAACCCAAGTATAAATACCCCAAAGGTCATAGCCATTACGTTACCGCCAGTAGTGGCACTGTAAGGGGTATAAAATGTCCAACCGGTATCAACACCTCCTGTAAAGATGGCAAACAGAGTAAATAGTGCACCAATTACGTATATGTAAAAGCTGGCAAGGTTTAAACGTGGAAAGGCAACATCCTTAGCGCCAAGCTGAAGAGGTAGTATAAAGTTTCCAAGTACAGCTGGCCCGGCGGGTATCAGGAAGAAGAAAATCATGATAGCGCCATGCAGTGTGAATACCTGATTATATACATCAGCATCCATAAAGCTTCTTGCAGGGGTAAGCAGCTCGGTTCGTAGCAGAAGCGCTAAAACACCGCCTACAAAAAAGAAAAATGCTATAGCGCCAAGATACATCAGGCCAATCTTTTTATGGTCAACCGTGGTTAGCCATGCCCAAAGTCCTTTTTCCTGATTCAGATAGTGAGTTTCAGGGTTCTCTTCCGGTTTAAACCGGCGTACCTGTAATCGTTTTACATTAGTAGTAGAATCGTTAGTAGCCATTTAGTTACTGTAGGGTTTTTATATACTCAATAATTGCATCAATTTGTCGGTCGTCAAGAGAGCCTGCGTATGAAGGCATAACCGGATCGTAGCCTTCATTAATACGAGCGTTTGGCTCTAAGATACTTTCGCGTATGTAGTTTGCATCTGCTACAACAACTTCACCATCTTGCATGGTTCGTTCTGCCATCCAAAGCCCCTGGAAAGTTGGGCCTATGAGCCTGGTACCATCGGCTGAATGACATGTATTACATGCATTTCTTGTTACGAGCTGCTCGCCAAGTTCAACGGGATCCATATCATCATCAGCTGAACCTGCTGTTTCAAGCCAGGTTTCAAAATCTTCCTGTGAGTGTACATGCGCAGTTGCTAACATATTTGAGTGTGCAGTTCCGCAATATTCAGTGCAGTATATAACTGATTCACTGATTTCGGTTGCTTCAAACCAGAGAGAAGTATATCGGTTTGGCAGCACGTCCATTTTTACCCGATAATCAGGGATGTAGAAGGAGTGAAGTACATCATCAGAACTCATAATAAGTTTTACTGGCCTGTTAACCGGAACATGCAGCTCATTTACACTTACGTGCCCTGTTTCGTAATGGAATTCCCACAACCAGCTTTTACCAACCACACGGATTTCATATGCATCATCGGGAGGGGTTATAAGGTTAATGTATCCTGTAAAACCCCAGCCAAAAACAATCATTACAAGTATGAGTGGAATTACAGACCAGGTAATTTCGAGCTTACTGTTGTGTGCAATTACCGGGGTTACATCATCATCAGAGCGCCTTCTATATTTCCATGAGAAATAAATAATGGCAACGGTGATGCCTAAGAGAAGAATTATACTTGTTACGTTTATGAAATGAAATAATGCGTCCGTAGCTTCGGCTGTGGTGCTTTTAGCCGGCGGCAGCATAAATTCAGTAAGTCTATTCATCTATCAAACTCAAATTTTGGTGGTTGTGTAGAACCTCGTTCGCGTCTCCAAAAAACGCCAAGAAATATACCCAGAATTATGACGGTAGCCAAGCCACCAAGTTTCATAATATTCATAGCTACAGGTACATAACTTTGCGAGGCCGGATCGTAAGTAAAACAGTAAAAAAGCACTCTGTCGAGAGTAGAACCGATGGTTCCGTCTGCAGACTCGAACAGTGCATTCCTTAAATTAAACTCACGGAAAGAGGCGCCATAAAGGTACCTCGTAATTACGCCCTCAGGGCTTAGCATCATAATACTTGCAAGGTGGATGTACTCACCGGTTCGTTCATCGTATTTATAACGAAAACCAACAGCATCCGTAAGGGCAGCTATTGACTCTTTTGAGCCGGTTAAAAAGTGCCAGCCATCTTCTGCACCGGGCCTGTCTAAAGCAGTTAAGTACTGTTGTTTTGAAGCTGCAGCCTGTTCAGGCGTTTCTTCAGGGTCAATACTAAAAGAGATAATTGTGTAATCTCTGCCGGGTGTCCATACAAGTTCTTTCACTACTTTGAAAACCGCATCAAGTACAAGCGAACATATAATCGGGCACTCGTAATAAAGCGGATTTAACAATACAGGTTTTCCTTCTTCAATAAGATCGCCAATGCGAACTATCTGGCCATCAGAATTGATGAATTCAAGATCTAATGGAATGGTTTCGCCCAGCTTTTCCTCAACGCCAACTTCTTCAAGTATAGCCGGCCTGTTTTGATTTAGCTGTGCGTATGCCGAATTGAATAAGAAAAACACTGAAATCGTTACTAAGATTTTCAGTGTAATTTTCATATTGGTTTTATTTGATTCTAATCAGTTGCAATAATAGTTATAGCACTATCAATTGGAATCCTGTAAATACCTTCATCGGGGTCAACTACTCCGAAAGACTCAAGTGTAGCCCGGTCTCTTTGTTGAATTTCTTCTATATCAAAGAATAGGCTTTCTTGTGATCGTTGCTGAGTAGCACCACTTTTAGTGAAATCGTGCATAAAGTAGATTGCCACAATGAACAGAATCATCGTGAGAGTTCCAAAGGCTGACCAAAATGTTAACCTTCTGTAATTGAGGTTATCGAATGTGGCACCGTAAGTTACTGACTTTTCAAAGTCTTCTGTTGCCTCTAAAGATACTTCGTCTTCCGCATATTCAACGTCGGCAGCGTTACTTTCGCGTATCCAAAGTTTAATTTGTTCAATTGTAACACCATGCTTGTCTGCAGCTTCTCTAATGGTTTCATCACCACCTGAAGCAGCTTGCTTAGCAATAGCAGCTTTTTCTTCTTCTGTGAATGTCTTCTTTTTGCTCATAGCTGTTTAATTATTACAGTATCAAAAAAATTATTGATGGTAATGTTTACTGAGAGAATCTCCCAGTTTAGGATCGTTAACAGGTACAAGGTTATGTTTTCTCAACCTTTGGAAGAAAAGGCCCATGAAAATTCCGCCCAAGCCAATAAATGTTGCAATATCGATCCAGCTTAGTGCTACACCACCATGGCTGAACACAGGCATTACTATCCAGTGCATTTCAACAATGTGCATTACAATTACCATTACAGAGGTTATTACGAGCAACTTGTCGTTATGCTTGGTATCTCTGTTTAGAAGTAAAACAAATGGTACAATGAAGCGGAAAATCAATAGAGAATAGGTGACGATTGACCAGCTTCCCTCAAGCCTGTGGTAGAACCAAAGAGTCTCTTCCGGGATGTTTGCATAATAAATAAGCAGAAACTGGCTGAATGCTATGTATGCGTAAAATACAGTGAAGCCAAAGAACCATGCTCCAAGATCGTAGATATGTGCTTTGCTAACTGTGTTTTCAAGAATACCTTTTTTTCTGAACCAAAAAACCAGCAAAATGAGAATTGGGAATAGTACCTGAAAGCTCATTGCAAAGTAATAGACACCAAACATGGTTGAGAACCAATGTGCATCGAGCGACATCAACCAGTCAAAGCTTGCAAAAGCTAAGGTTAAAGAGAAAATGAGAATGCCGGGTGCGCTAATCTTTTGCAATATTTTTGTAAGGCCCCAGTCATTGGTTTCGTCCATTTCCACGGATACCTTGTGCAAACGGTAGCCCAGATAACCCCAAATAGCGAAGTAGACAAACTGTCGAATAATAAAGAATGGGGTATTGAGATAAGGTACCTTACCGAGCATGATTGGGTCGTTTGCAACATACTCTGTGTTTGTCCATGTGTAGAGGCTGCTCATACCCAGAATTATAGGAATCATAAAAATAGCCCAGATACCAATATTGGCCATAAATGCCTCAGGAATCCTTCGGATAACAGTTCCCCATGATGATTTTGTTACGTGATGTATCATCACCAGAATCATTGAAGCCAACGCAATACTTGTGTAAAAAGCAAAGCTTGTTAAGTAAGAGAAGAAAAACTGTTCTGAATTGAGGAAATAACCCACAAGGCTGGCTATTAAGCCAACTGCACCAAAGCCGTAAAATGTTTTAGCAACATCAAGGTTTGATGGAAATTGAACAGAATCAGTTAGTTTTGGACTTGTTGAAGCCATGTAATTACCTTTATTTCTCGAATTTTATTCGTCTGCTAATGATCTGATAAATTCAACCAGAGATTGAAGTTCACTTTCGCTCAGATGTGAGTAGGGTACCATCACATTATCGTAGCCAACATTTATGAGGGCACCGGGATTAACGATTGATTCTATGATGTACTCCTCATCCGCAATTCTGGTAGTTCCGTCAGTGAATTCTCTTTCTGAACCGTAGAGTCCTAAAAATGTAGGCCCAACACCTGACCTTCCATCTAATGAATGGCAGGCCTGGCAGGCGTTTTGTATGTAAAGCCTTTCTCCTCTTTCAGCAGTTACCTCTTCGCCGGCACCTGCAGCTCTTGCTGCGGCAAGTGCTTCGAGCCTGATCTGTTCTTCTTCGTGGAGATTTCTAAGTTCAGCAAGGTCAACATCAAAGCGCTCCATTTCTGTTTCACGGACATTCTGGCTAGCTTGCAGTGCGCGAACATATGCTACAATTGCCCAGCGGTCTTCCACATTAATCTGTGATGCATAACCTGGCATGTTACGAATACCGTTTGCAATAGCATCGTATATTTCACCTTCCGGCATGCTTCGGCTGTTGTCACTGTGGAATGTTGGAGCCGGTACATAACCGTATCCGCCTGTCATGATGATACCTCGTCCATCGCCCGTTCCACCATGGCACATTTGGCAGAATACATCATAACGCTCACGGCCTCTGTTTAAAAACTCACGGGTAAGTTCAAACGGAATTTCATTCACAAATTCACCAGACTCGTCTAACCCAGCAAAAAGAACTGTATTGTGCTGCAGGTTTCCGCGTGCTACAGTACCTTCGACAGGCATTCTCATAGCCATGCCATCTTCAAAAAATGGATTTTCCTGCTGAGCATTAAACCGCTCCTGGAAATTCATATTAAAATGAAGCCTGATGGGTGGATTTTCAGATTTTTGTCCCCTGCATGACATCATCACAACAGTAACCAAGAGTAATGCTAAAAGTTTTAAGGCCAATTTCATACGTTGAATCGATCTTGAGAAATTAAATGTGGCGATGAATTACTCATCGAATACCTTTTCAATATTGGTTGCACCTGCTCCTTCAAGCAGTTTTGTTACCTTTTCATCATCGAACTGAGGATCTTCTGCTTCTATACAAACAAAGTATCCATCATCAGTTACTTTTTTGAAATTTTCTGAATTAAACAATGGGTGGTTTAGTTTTGGCAGGCCGTTCAGAAAAAACATTCCAAAAACTGCTCCAAATGCTGCCAGTAGTACAGTTAATTCAAAAATCACCGGAATCCATGCCGGTATGTTCATCAATGTTTTACCGCTTATGTTGAGCGGATAGTCATAAACCATCATAAAATAGATCATCGCAAACGCTCCGGTAAAGCCAGCAAAGCCATGTGCGAACACAATCCATCCGAGTTTTGACTTTTTCAGGCTCATTGCCTTATCCATTCCGTGGATAGGGAAGGGGCTGAATGTATCGTAGTTACGATAGCCATTATCATTAATCAGCTTAGCACTATCAAGCAAGTGCCTCGGATTATTAAATTCGGCAAGTATACCGTAAAGTTTGCTATCTGAAGTTTCTTTTTTCATCGGAAAAATAGTTAAACAGATTTACGTGTTGGTTCCGGTATTTCAACTTTTGGCGCAATATAGTTGCCATCGTCGTCGTAGTTGTGCGGGTCTGCCTGTGGCATAGCTCCTTTCAATTCTGCTATAGCTACTATTGGCAGGAACCTCAGGAATAACAGGAATGATGAGCCGAAAAGCCCAAATGTGCCAACGTACGTGGCAACGTCCCATATTGTTGGGGAATAATAACCCCAAGAAGATGGCAAGAAGTCGGTTGAAAGTGATGTAACCGTGATTACAAATCGCTCAAACCACATACCAATATTCACAACGATGGAGATAAAGAAGGTAAAACCTACATTTCTTCTGAGTTTCTTCGACCAAAACACGTGAGGCGATATCACATTACAGGCAATCATAATCCAGAATGCCCAGGCATAAGGCCCGGTGGCTCGAATTAAGAAAATAGCTTTCTCATACTCAACACCTCCATACCAAGCTATAAAGATCTCCATAAAGTAGGCAAAGCTCACCATTGATCCGGTTACAAGTATAATGATGTTCATCTTTTCGATGTGGTCAACCGTCATTATATCCTCAAGTCCATAAATCTTTCTCACAATAATCATTAGTGTGAGTACCATAGCAAAACCTGAGAACACCGCACCGGCAACAAAGTATGGAGGGAATATTGTGGTATGCCAACCCGGAATAATGGAAACGGCAAAGTCGAAAGAAACAATGGTGTGTACAGACAGAACCAGTGGTGTAGCAAGGCCGGCAAGAATCATGTATGATTTTTCATAGTTCCACCAGTGGCGGTTACTGCCTCTCCAGCCAAGTGCAAATGTTCCGTACAGAACTTTGCCCAATTTGCTTTTCACTCTGTCTCTGAGTGTTGCAAGGTCAGGTACTAAACCCACGTACCAGAAAAGAAGCGAAACTGTAAAGTATGTGGAAACTGCAAATACATCCCAAAGCAACGGGCTGTTAAAGTTTGGCCACATTTGCATGGAATTAGGAAGCGGAAATACCCAATAGATTACCCAAATACGGCCAACGTGAATCGCAGGAAATATACCGGCACACATAACAGCGAAGATGGTCATTGCCTCAGCAAATCGGTTGATAGCTGTTCGCCACCCTTGCCTGAAAAGGAAGAGGATGGCAGAAATCAATGTGCCGGCGTGGCCAATGCCAACCCACCACACAAAGTTAATAATAGCCCAACCCCAGCCTACGGGCTGATTCAAACCCCAGATGCCTGTTCCCTCCCAAAAGAGATACGCGATGGAAACCATCAAAACGAGTAACAGCAAATTTGATATGCCAAATAAGATGTACCAACCCATTGGCGTTGGCCTCATGCTGATATCGGTAACCATTGCCGTGATATCTTTGAAATCGTGATTACCCTTTACAAGAGCGGGCTCCGGAACGTATTCGTACGTTTTACTCATGTTCAGTCTGTTGCGATTAAATATCCTTTATGAATTATGCTAATTCAGGGTTTTTGTTAGTTAGTCTGGCCAGGTATGAAGTTCTTGGACGAACATTCAGCTCTTCAAGCATTACATAATTTCTGTCGTTTCTCTTCTTGATGGAAACTTCACTGTTTTCGTCAGTGAGGTCGCCAAATGAGATAGCATTGGCAGGGCAGGCCTGCTGGCATGCAGTTTTAACGGCACCATCTTCCGGCTTTCTTGAACCAGTGGCCAGTTTTGCTTTGATTTTACCGCGATTTACTCTTTGAACACAGTAGGTGCACTTCTCAATAACACCACGGAAGCGGATCGTTACCTGTGGGTTCATCGCCATTTGGATGATTTCTGGATCATCGCCTGTGGTCAAATATTCTTTTGTGTAGTTGAAGAAGTTGAATCTTCTAACTTTAAACGGGCAGTTATTGGCACAGTATCGGGTACCTATACACTGATTATATGTCATCTGATTGATGCCATCTTCACTGTGCGTGGTAGCAGCAACCGGACAAACCTGCTCACAAGGAGCAAGCTCACAATGCATACATGGCACGGGCTGGTGATATGCGGTAGGGTTGTCAATATCACCCTCATAGTAGCGGTCAGTTCTGATCCAGTGCATGGCTCGCCTTCTGCCAACTTCGCGTTTGCCAATTACCGGGATATTATTCTCTGCCTGGCAGGCAATAGTACAAACACCGCAGCCAAAACAAGAATTGAGGTCAATCGTCATGCCCCATTGTGGCTGATGATCAGGCCCATATTGTTCAGTAAACAGTGATACAGGCCCCTGGTGTGCCGTGCCGCGGGCTTCAGCTTCTTTCATGCCCGGAACTTCAAAACCGTGGAAGCTTTTGAAGGTAGCAAAATCAGGATTTTCTTTGTATTCATCGAGTGTTGCTGTTCGGATCATATCGCGCCCTTCAAGCGTGTGGTGATCCTGAACGCATGCAACTTCATAGGTTGTGCCTGTTGGCTCTACAGATGCAGCCTGAACCAACATATTTTCTGTGGTTCTAAGAGGGTAAGTATCAACGCCAACCCCGTCGGCTACACGGCCAACATTTTCTCTGCCATAACCAACTGTAAGTGTAATAGAATCATCTGCATGCCCTGGCTCAACCCAAGCGCCTATTTCGATGGTAGTGCCACCGGCAGAGATTCTAACTTTAGGAACATCATTGTTTCTGAAACTTCTTCGTGGGTTAATACCAATCTTTTCGGCTGTTGCAGCGCTCATGAGAGCCACGTTGTCCCAAGTAATTTTGGTCATTGGCTCGGGCAATTCCTGAAGCCAGCCGTTATTGGCAAACCGTCCGTCGAACAGGCGTACATCCGGTTTAATTGCAATTTCAATTCCGTCAATCCCCTGGGCTGTCAAGGCACTTTCAATAGATGAGGCGAAATTTCCTGAGAGGTTAACATTTTCCGTGTTAAAACCACTATTCTCATCGAGGCCGTCGTGCAGGATTTCTTCCCATCGGCGGTTAAAATCTGAAGTAATTACAGTTCTCCATGTTTCCTGTACCAATTCATGGCCGGAGCTCTCTTCGCCGGTAAGCAATGTATTGATAAATTCAATAGCACTTAACCCATTAAAAAGAGGAAGGATTTGTGGCTGAATGATAGAGCGCTGGCCTGAGTAAGACAATCCATCACCCCATGCTTCGAGGTAATGCGCACTGTTAACATGCCAGTTACAAACCTTCGAGGTTTCGTCATAATGGCTGGAAAGATGAATGGATGTTTCAACGTTGCCGAGTGCCCGTGCGAGATCAAGGTCAGCAGGAGCATTGTAAGCAATATTACCACCAACAAGCACAACTGTATCGTAAGCACCAGCTTTTAATTCGGTTATTGCATTGAGAAACGCTTCATCTTCGTTTCTGTTTTCACGGTAAGGAAGTGCATGGTAAGTAACGGTATTACCGCTATTACCCAGTGCAAGATTCATAGCTGCTACAGCCGCATGCGTTTCGGGCGAGTGCTCAGCACCTGCTGTGATGATAGACTGGCCTTGGGAGGCGATTAACTCATCAGCGAGTTTAACAATCCAATCGTGATTGGAAAATTCGTTAGATACACCACTAAATGCGTTCAACCCGCTTACTGTCTCAGATAGTTTTGCAGCGAGGGCAAATGTAAATGGTGCTATTTGCGATGTTTTTAATCTCAGGCGATGGTCGGCATACGAACCGGTATTCGTAAATGCATTTTCGATGCTGTAAATGCGCGACATGGAATCTTCGGTTGAATCCACTTTTCGCCGGGCAGTTACTTTCAGGGCATTTTCAACACTGTTTTTACCGGACTGTGGGTTCATAAAATCATCATCAAGCGCAACAACTACATCAGCATTATCATAATGATTTACAGTTCGCAGCCTCTGCCCAAAAGCAATTTGTGCACCTTCAATCGCATTATTTTCTGAGAAGGCTTCATAGGTAACCCACCGGGCATTTGGGAATGAATTTAGGAGATCCCCTTTAATTCGATGATAGGTGGGTGATGAAGTGGCTTCATCAATAAAAAGAACCCTTCTGGAAGTATCGGAGAAATGCTCTTGTACAAAGGCGTAGAAATCTTCTTTTGATACTTTTTCACCATTTTGTCGCGGTGAACGAGACCTGTCAGGGTCATACATTTCCAGCATGCTTGCCTGGTGGTAAATATTGGTACGTCCGCCGCTTGCGGGGTGATCAGGGTTGCCTTCTACTTTCGATGGACGGCCTTCGTTATTTGTGATGAGAAGGCCAGTTACGCTATCCTGAAACGGCATGCTGGTGGCGTAAAAAAGTGGCTCACCAAGAATCATGTTTTCGGGCTGGCGTGAATAGGGAAGAATTTTTTGTACAGGCTTACGGCATGATGCAAAACCGGCAAGTGCAATTGACGCACCCATTACACGAAGGAAGCTTCTGCGCGATACCTGATCGGTCAGTTCTGTTGCATTTTCCGGAAACTCGCGCTCAGCATAGTTTTTGTACTCTTCATTTTGAGCGAGCTCATTTAAGCTTTTCCAGTAAGTAGTTTGATTCGACTGATCACTCATTTCTTAGAGGTTGTTTTGTTTTTAAACTCGTTTTTGTGCAGGTATTTGCACCGTTAGGATATTAGTGGTGGCAGCTCTGACAGTAAGTTGGAGCATTTATATTGTGCTTGGCAACAAGCTCACGCCCCAGCTCAAGCTGATTTTCTGCAACATATCCCATCGTAGTAATTTCTGAAACCGGCCTTACATGTTTTTCCGGTTCTCTGTGGCAATCGAGGCACCATCCCATACTTAGTGGCATGGCCTGGTATACAACCTCCATGCGGTCTACACGGCCATGGCAAGATTCACAGCCAACGCCAACATTTACGTGAGCCGCGTGATTGAAATAGGCATAATCGGGCAGCATGTGTACTTTTACCCATTCAATTGGCAAGCCTGTTTCCCAGCTTTCGCGTACAAGAGCAAGATCTTCGCTGTCTGTTTTGATCTGGCTGTGGCAGTTCATACAGGTTTGTGTAGCAGGGATATTTGCGTATTTAGATTCTGTAACCTGGGTATGGCAGTATTGGCAATCCATACCGAGCTGGCTTACGTGCACTCTGTGGCTGAATGGAACAGGCTGTTCCGGTGCGTAACCAACATCAAGGAATTCTGGGGAGCCGAAATACCAAAAAGCAAAAACAATGGCATTTAGAAATATGATAGAACCAACAAGTATTCGGCGTGGAGCTTCGTTTGTCCACTTCGGAAAAATCTGAGCCATAAAAAATATCTTTTACCTATTAATATGCTGATAGACGGCTTTTAGCCCGAAAAGGTACCGAATTAAGTAATATACATACAGTACAAAATCACCAATCAGCAATATTTAAAATGATTCTAAATTGCAGGTATCTGCTACCTGCTGGGCGTGTTTACAATTTTGATTAAGATAGGGCAGAGTTTAGATAATTGCTTGAAAAAGGGCCGAAATTTTTTCCGAATGGACGAGGCAAAGAATAGGTTAAAATGTTCATTAAAAGCGCCAAATGAAACGGTTTGGTTGAGAGAAGGTTAGATGTTTTTGTATTAAAATTGACAGCCTCTTCTTAGTGAAGTTTTATGTCATGAATTGTTAAAATCTATCTAAAAGAGGCAAAATTAATTCGGCAAAAATCATATTATTGAGAGTGTAAACTGATAAAAATGAAGTTATAAGTAAAATGGATCAATCTTTAAGTGAACAGTTAACCGTACAGTTTTTAAAAGAGGTAAGTGTTAAAAAAGCAATTGCCTGGATTTTGGCAATTAGTGCACTGGCATTTCTGTTTTTAATCTACCTGCTTTATTTCAGAGAAACAGCGGAAGAGACGGCCACATGGGTTCATCAGCTGCCTGCTTTGAATGCTATGCTAAACAGTGTAAGTACTGTTTTGATACTTGCAGGTTTTATGGCGATTAAGCAGAAAAAATATGTTACTCACATGAAGCTAATGCTCACTGCCTTTATTACGTCAAGCCTTTTTCTGATTAGCTATCTGCTCTATCACAATTTTGTAGGGCACACACCATTTCCGGGAGAGGGTGCTATAAGGCCGTTCTATTTTACCATTCTGATAAGCCATATCATACTGTCGGCATTTGTGGTGCCGCTCGTGCTTACCAGCTACTACTTTGCATTTGCAGGAAAATTTCAAACACACCGAAAGGTGTCAAAATGGACATTCCCAATCTGGCTTTATGTATCAGTTACCGGTGTTATGATCTTTTTTATACTGAATGCGTATGTTTGATTAACCGGATATAGAAAAGGCTCACAAGAAGAAATTGTGAGCCTGATTAAAAGTATTTTTACAAAGTAAAAGTAATTACCCCAAAAACTTCTCACCCGGTTTAGGGATCACCACTTCGGCATCTGTAATTTCCTCTACGTACTCTTTGAAATCCACGGGCGAACCGGTTAGTACGGGGAAGGTGCCGTAGTGCATCGGAACAGCAAGTTCAGGATCAAGCATTTCGCAGCAGATAGCCGCCTCTTCCGGGCCCATCGTATAATGGTCGCCAATTGGCACAGCTACAACATGCGGTACGTAAAGATCGCGGTAAAGCTCAAGATCAGAGAAAATATTAGTATCCCCCATGTGATAGAAGCAGATGTCATCTTCAAAAGAGAGAATCAAACCACCAGCTTCACCGGTATACTCGCCTCCGTACGATGAGCTGTGATTTGCATTCACCAGAGTAACCGAAAAATCATCAAACACTATAGTACCGCCTTTGTTGAACTCAATTCGCTGTTCTTCTTTGAGCCCTTTCTTTTTGAGAAGGTGAGATAGTTCAACCTGTGCAACTACGGTACATCCTGTTTTTTCTGCTATTTCGAGAGTGTCGCCCACATGGTCTTCATGGCCATGGGTTAGCAGAATGTAATCTACATCATCCGGGTGTTTGAATTCATCCGGGGTGGTGGGATTGCCCGACAAAAACGGATCTATATAAATTACTTTTCCGGTTTGAGATTCAATTCGAAATGCTGAGTGTCCAAGCCACCATGCTTTTATATTTGTTTCCATCACGAGTTAGATTTTGTTGTAGTTAGAATTCCCATTTTTACCATAAACAAAAAAAGAGATTTTTTCGTTGGAAAAAGGTTCTAGATATAATGTGTAAAAGTTAAATTCTGTTTACTTAATTGATGGATATTGTTATTTAACTGAGTAGATTGAAAATATCAACTTACCGTCAATCCGGCTTAAACAGCCAGAAGCCACATTAACATACAATATGTAACTTTTAGATTGTACAGCTATGGCAAACCGCATAAAAATTCATCCGGATAATCCGCACAGGAAAAAGATTTTCGAACTGACTGACGAATTGATCAACAACGGAGTGGCCATTGTGCCAACCGACAGCCAGTACGCGCTTGTTTGCGACTATAAGAATAAGAAAGGCATCGACAGAATCAGGCAGATTAGGCAGCTTGGCAAACGCGACCATCTCACCGTAATGTGCTATAGCCTGGAGCATGCATCAACATTTGGTTTACTTTCTGATGACAATTTCAAATTAATTAAGCGGCTAATACCCGGCCCATACACCTTTATATTGCCTGCAACAAGGGAAGTGCCACGCTTGCTTACACACCCGAAAAAGCGAACCGTTGGAATTCGTGTACCCGACTACCCCATCTGCCTGGAAATGGTGAAAGAGCTCGACAGGCCCGTAATCGCCATAACGGCTAAACTACCCGGTGTAGAGCACGGCCACCCTGATGCTGGAGACAGGGAGCTGTTTCTGAGCCGTTTCGATAATATTGTAGATGTTATTATTGATAACCAGGAACCACTTGAAGCAAACGCAACTACAGTGATCGATTTAACCGGAGAAAACCCAGTGCTAATTCGGGAGGGCCTCGGCATGGAGCGGTTGATGGAAGCACTTGCCCTGCAGGGTATGGAACTGGAAGAACCAACTACAAACTAAAACAGGCATTTCATGAGTTTTTTAAACGGAATACGTGGAGTTCTGGGCGGCTCATCGCCGGAACATACCAACTGGATTGAACCGAATACTGTTGATGAAATTCGGCACGTATTCAACCCTGATGCAGGAACGCATCTTCTATACAAGCACAGTAACAGCTGTGGGATCTGCTTCTTTTCTAAAAAGAGTATTGAAACGGTAATGAAAGCCAACCCCGATAGCCTGAAATACCACTTTGTAGAGGTGCGCAAGAACCGTGAAATCTCAAACTTTATTGAAACACAAGCGGGTGTACGGCATGAATCTCCCCAGGCATTATTGGTTCACAACGGCAAGGTTCTGTGGAATGCATCGCATGGTGCAATAACAAACAGTGCTGTTGAGGAGGCAATAGCTGCGGTTCAGGAATCTTCTACGTAAACAGCTTCTGAAAATTCTCGGAAAAGTTAGGTTTGATTACACCCTTCTCCGTAATAATTGCCGTTATGAGATGATTAGGGGTAACATCAAACGCAGGATTATACACATCAGTTTTTTTCGGTGCTGTCTGTTTGCCGGCAAAAGCGGTTACTTCTGTATCTTCTCTCTCCTCAATTTCAATCAGATCACCGCTTTCCAGATCCATATCTATTGTGGAGTAGGGGGCAGCCACGTAGAATGGTATGTTGTGGGCTTTTGCTAATACTGCAAGCATGTATGTGCCAATTTTATTGGCTGTGTCCCCATTTTTTGTGATGCGGTCGGCTCCTGTTACAATCATGTCAACCTTTCCCTGTTGCATCAGAAATGCTGCAGCCGAATCGATATTCAGCGTATGCGGGATCTCGGCTTTTTGCAGCTCCCATGTTGTTAAACGCGCTCCTTGAAGCAGCGGCCGGGTTTCATCAACCCAAACCATATTCACCTTACCTGCTTTATGTGCATGCAGAATGATGGAAAATGCTGTTCCGAACTCGCCGGTTGCCAGGCCACCTGTATTGCAATGCGTTAGAATTCGGGCATTATCCGGTACAAGTTCAGCGCCGTGTAAACCAATCTCTTTGCAGAGGCGCCGGTCTTCCTCGTGGATGGTGATTGCCGTTTTCAGGGTAATCTCCTTCAGTTCGTCAATAGAGGACTCTTTATGAGCATAAATGGTGACCAATATTCTGTTTAAAGCCCATGAAAGGTTTACGGCGGTTGGCCGGGATGAGTTCAGATAATCGGCAATGCGTTGCGATTCGGAGTAGAACATATCAAAGTTTTGCATTGTAAAATCTTTGATACCTAAATAGAGCCCGTAAGCACCGGCAATACCAATAGCGGGTGCACCACGAACGCGTAATTTTTTGATGGCATCCCAAACCTGTCCAACGGTTGTAAGGCTGCTATAAACCTCTCGTTTTGGCAGAAAGGTTTGATCAATGATACGCAAGCGCCCATTTTCCCAGCTTATGGATTGAAAAGAATCTCTGTTACTCATATTTCATACTTTTTTTACAAAATAGGCATATAATAGTGAGATATAAACCTGATTTACCATCTAATAGGGAATACCCTGATGGTTTTCTAAGATGCCCCCCTAAGTACCAATCAGGTTTATTCTCTTATCTGATGATGAAGCCATTTTCTATCATATAGCAGCATTAAGGAACAGAGCAGTTCCCAAATCAACAACATGATAAAGCAGCTGTTCTTCAACACTAAATAAAATTTGAGATGAGGTAAGGTTATGATTTTAAAGAAGAATGTAGGTTACATGGATTCGATCATAAGAGTAGTATTAGGTACTTTAATTATTGCATTAGGCTTGTACTTTGATAACTACTGGGGATTTATTGGCTTGATCCCCGTTATTTCAGGTGCCATTTCATTCTGCCCGGTTTACAGGGTATTACGAATGAGTACGATGGACCCGAACCTTGAAAGAGAGAATTAGAGGGTACAATAAAGGATAGTAAGAGAGAAATAAATTAAATCAGGAGTCAGAACTTAATTTAAAATAGATAGAGAGTCCTGTCATAGAGAGAAAATCTGAAAAGGGAATCGATAGAATCGGTTCCCTTATTTTTTTGTTAACAAATCGTTACAAGATCATAAAAAAATGAGTTGGTTGGCAGGCTAAAAATGAGTTTCTTAAAAGCCATCATCTATCAGTAATTTTTAAGCAGAGTTATGAAATTTGCAGGTAAATCCAGGATAAACCGAACGTTTGATGCCATTGTTATTGGGTCGGGCATAAGTGGCGGATGGGCCGCAAAAGAACTTTGTGAGCGGGGTTTGAAAACACTCGTACTGGAACGGGGCCGGCCGGTAAAACATCGTGAAGATTACCCTACTGCGGTTAAAGACCCCTGGGAATTTCGCTTCAGAGGCCGCATACCACAAGATGAACTTGAGAGAAACCCAATTGTAGGCCGCTGCTACGCCTACGACGAAACAACCGAACACTTTTTTGTGAAGGATGAGGAGCATCCTTACCAACAGGAAAAACCGTTCGACTGGATACGTGGTTATCAGGAGGGAGGGAAGAGCCTGATTTGGGCAAGGCAAGGCCAGCGATGGAGCCGCTATGATTTTGAAGGACCGGCCCGCGACGGTTACGGAATTGAGTGGCCCATTACCTATGACGAACTGGCCCCCTGGTACAGCTATGTAGAACACTTTGTGGGGTGGAGCGGAAACAAAGATGGATTAGATCACCTGCCTGACGGCGAATTTCTGCCGCCATTTGATTTAAACTGTGTAGAGAAAGAGATCAAAGAAAAAGTAGAGGCAGCATACAGCAACCGGTACGTACTGCATGGGCGGTGTGCGCATTTAACCGAGCTTAGGCAGATACACTTGCAGCAAAACCGTGGTTTGTGCTTGGCGAGAAATCTCTGCTATCGCGGATGCCCGTATGGAGCCTATTTTAGCTCTAACTCTGCAACGCTACCATGGGCTGAAAATACCGGTAACCTAACCAAAAGAACGCATGCCGTTGTGGAGTCCATAATTTATGATGATGAGAGCGGCAAAGCGAAAGGCGTTCGGGTGATTGATGCCAACACCAAAGAGGAAGAGGAGTATTATGCACGCATTATTTTTGTGAATGCGGCCTGCCTAAACACAAACCTGATTCTGCTGAATAGTAAATCAAACCGTTTCCCTGATGGGCTTGGTAATGACAATGGCTTGCTTGGGCGGTACATCACATTCCATAATTATCGCGGTTCTTTGGTTGCTCAGATGGATGGTTTTGAAGATCAGTACTATTATGGAAGGCGGCCTACGCAGGCAATTATGCCATCTTTTAGAAATGTGTACGGGCAGGACAGCAATGTGGATTTTCAGGGTAAATATTTAATTGCCTTCGGGGCAGCAAGACAAAATTGGCAGCGTGGAGTACGTGAAGAACATATTGGAGCCGATCTAAAACGTGAAATGGCAATGCCGGGCGGTTGGAATGTATTTATGATGATGCAGGGCGAAACCGTACCGAGATACGAAAATCACGTTCGGTTAAGCGAAACTGATACCGATCCCTGGGGGATTCCACAGCTCATCACCTCGGTTGACTATACCGAAAATGATGAGAAGCTATTGCAGGATTTTCTCACCCAGGGGGCTGAAATGCTGGAAACTGCCGGTGCAAAAAACATCAGCACGATGGATACCCGGCAAGCTCCCGGCCTCGATATACATGAAGTAGGAGGGGCACGTATGGGCAAAGATCCAGAGACGTCTATCCTGAATGAATGGAACCAAATTCACGGCTGTAAAAACGTTTTTGTGACAGACGGAGCAGCTTTTAGCTCTGTAGCAGTTCAAAATCCATCGCTTACATTTATGGCGCTCACTGCCCGTGCAGCAAACTACGCTGCTGATGAAATGCAAAAAGGGAATTTGTAAACGAATCCAGGCCGACTAAGATGTACCCTTTCCGTTCCCATTAAAGCAGAGGCACTCTTGCAGTGATTCTTTGTCGAGATTGAGATCGTCTGCAATTTGCTCGATGAGATCAATTTTATACGATTTTATCTGACCGTTATTGCCGGTGATGATATCTGATATGATGCGGTTGCTCAAAATGTAGTTAGCAAATTCCTGTCCATATTCCTTCTCAACCCTCTCTTTAACCGGTTTAAAAAAGGTGCTTTTAAGGCGATTCACCTTTCGTTTTTCAGCCATCATTTCTCTGTACTCTTCTGAATTGAGCTGCTTCTTTGCCGATTTTTTCTTTGACAACCCCAGTTCGTCCGCTTCACTTTGGGCATCGGTAAGCAGCTGGATAACCTGATCGGATATCTCTTTTGTTTTGAGCTTCTTATAGATGCCACGCCTGCTCATCCAGTGAATTCTACCTGACGGATTTTTAGCAAGATCTTTTACAATGCTGTTCTCTACCACCTGAAAGGGGGGCTTGTTAAACTTTTCTGCAATTCCATCGCGCCAGTAGAGCAGCTTTTTATAGATATGCCACTCAAACTCGCTGAAATTATTCATATCCCTCTCTTTCACCACCTCATTGTGATTAATATCACTGTAGTTGAGGCTGTTCAGATATTCATTCTCTTCTCTGATCCAGCCGGATATGGTATCGTTGGGGATTTTCTTTTCGAAAAACTGCTTCAGTTTTAGCAGATGCAGAACATCATCAGCGGCATAGGCGAGCTGCCTCTCGGTTAACGGGCGCTGAAACCAGTTGCTTTTTTGTGATGATGATACCGCTTCAACCGAGAGAGCTTCATTAAGAAGGTTTGTGAGCGACATTGCCGGATAGTTCAACATCCGGGAAACAATATCAAGGTCGCACAGATTTTTTGGAAAGCAGCCAATAGAATGAAGCAGCCTGAGATCTTCATCAAACGAAAAACAAACTTTCTCTACATCACGGTTTTCAAGAAGTGGGAAAAGGGTTGAAATAGAAAGTGACCGGCTGAGCGGGTCAATCAGATAACAATTATTTCCATCGAACAGCTGAACAAGGCAGAGGTTAAATCCGTATCGATGGAAGTTTTTATCGAACTCCAGATCAATGGCAATCTGCTCTGCACCGGAAAGATCCTGAACACATTTTTCTAACTCTTCAGTTGCTTCAATCAGTACTGCCGGTTCTGTCATACAATCATTTTGTTGGATAATAGCTGCTTAAAATAGGCTTTTTTCAAAACATTACCGGTCTATATCCAATTTTTCTTTCCTTTTTACCAGAGTTAAAATGGTGTACTCGGCAACCAGAATATTTTCCTGATTGGTTACCTCAACAGCGAACCAAACCATACCGTATGGATCTTTGTCAGTTTCTCTTTTCTGGCGTCTTGTTTTCCGTTTTACAATCAGTTTTGCCTGAATCGTATCACCCGGGAAGACAGGAGCGGTAAAGCGTAAGTCCTCAAGCCCGTAATTTAGCAGAACAGGCCCTTCATCAGGATGCACAAAAAGCCCGGCCGTAGCAGAAAGTACAAAATATCCGTGCGCAACAATCTTCCCGAACATGGAGCGTGCTGCTGCTTTAGGGTCGGTATGCGCGTAGAAATGATCACCTGTGAGGTTCGCGAAATTTTCAACATCTTTATCTGTAACGGTGCGCTTTTCGGTTGTTAACGCCTCGCCAACCCGGAGTTCTTCAAAATATTTTTTGAACGGGTGAACAGAAGCTTCTTCGGTTTGGGCACCTTTTATGTGCTGGCCTGTAATATTTCGCAGTGTTGTGGGCGACCCCTGCAGTGCAACCCGTTGCATGTTGTGCAGAACAGCGCGGTATCCGCCAAGCTCTTCGCCGCCGCCTGCGCGCCCCGGCCCGCCATGCACCAGGGAAGCAATTGGGGCGCCGTGACCTGTTGATTCGCCCGCACTGTGCCGGTTAATCACCATAAACCTTCCGTGATAAGGTGCACATCCCATAACAATTTTTGCGGCAATGTCATCATCATTCGTAAAGAGGGAACCGGCAAGCGAGCCGTCGGCTTTGTTCGCAATTGCAATAGCCTCTTCCGTGGTTTTGTAGGGCATAATGGTAGTAAGCGGGCCAAAAGCTTCCACTCTGTGCACAGTATCCGTCTCAATTGGTTTATGGCAAACCAGTAGTTTTGCACCGGTGAACGCTCCATCGATTGTGGCACCGGCATACACCGATTCTGTAACTTCCATCAGTTGCTGATACTGTTCTTCAAACCGTTTTGCCTGTTCCATGCTTGCCAGAGGGCCCATTCGTGTCTCTTTTTGGGATGGATCGCCCGGAGGCGAGTTTTCAAGGCGGGTTCGAAGTGCAGAAACTACATCATCCAGAAGATGTACAGGAACAATAGTGCGGCGGATGGCAGTACATTTCTGCCCGGTTTTTACCGTCATCTCGTTGGCAACTTCTCTGATGAAAAGCCCAAACTCTTCCATGTCGGGCGAAACGTCTTCCCCGAGAATGGAGCAGTTTAATGAATCGGCTTCTAAATTAAAGTGAACGCTGTTTGCAATGATGTCAGGGTGCGCTTTCAGCTTTCTGCCTGTCTCTGCTGAACCGGTAAATGCCACCACATCCTGGCTGGTGAGATGATCAAAAAGATCGCCGGGAACATCAGCAGCGATAAATTGAACCGAACCCTCCGGCAAAATGCCTGATTCAAGTATATCCCTGAAAACTTCATACGC
Source organism: Balneolaceae bacterium (assembly GCA_007134085.1). Classification (GTDB taxonomy): domain Bacteria; phylum Bacteroidota; class Rhodothermia; order Balneolales; family Balneolaceae; genus Rhodohalobacter. The sequence goes on along the minus strand of SLLL01000084.1, from coordinate 1,149 downwards.
CAGATAGGATCCGGTTGGTGATGGTTTGATGATAGACGGCAGGCCTGCAATAAATGCGGGAGCAAGTTTCTCTAACATCCCCCAAACCGGAAAATTAAATGCATTGATTTGAACAGATACCCCGGGGCGAGGCACACAGATGTGCTGCCCTGTAAATGTGCCTTTTCTGGAGAGGGTAACTTCGGGGCCCTCAACGTGCCAGGGGAGGTCGGAGAGGTTGCGCCTTGCCTGGCTCGAAATTCCAAATGCGGTGATAATTCCGCCCTCAATATCTATCCATGAATCGCGGCGGGTGGCGCCGGTATGTGTGGAAATGTCGTAATACTTTTCTTTCTGATTAAGCAGATGCTGGGCAAGAAATTTGATTTTGAATGCCCGCTCGTGGATAGTGAGCTCCCTGATTTGTGGCCCGCCAACCTCTTTGGCATATCGGCACATTGCCGCATAATCAAGCTCGGCTTCCTGAAAAACAGCAATCGGTTTGCCGTTAACAGCGCTGTAAAGATCTGATTTTTTGCCCGTGTCTGTCCATTTGCCACAGGAGTAAGAGGAGACGTGTATCATATATTCAAAGAGTTATGGTATTGCGTTGAATATAGTGAATAGGAAACAGAATTCAGGATTTAGAATTCAGAAGGGCTTTTCGGTAAGCATGCAGTAGTTTGCTTACTTCTTCAATTTTATTGTTTACGTTGGTAGTATCGCCATAATGAAGATCTTCTGTTAAAATGAGGTAGTAACGGCACTCTTCTAATGATCCTTGAGCTATATTCAAAAATCTCGCTTTATCTGCATTCCCTCTCTTTTTAAACCCTTCAGCAATATTTGCCGGGATGGAGATGGAAGCTCTCCGAAATTGAGATGTAAGCCCATAAATTTCATGCTTTGGAAAATCAGAGGTCAGAGAGTATACACTTAAAACAAATTGATGAGCTTTTTGCCACACAATTAAATCTTGAAATGTTTTCGATGGAGTTTTCATAAAATCAATTTTTGGTTGAGATTCTTTATTGTATGAGCACATTTCATGAGACTGTTCAGAAAAGTGTGTCAAAAACAGTTAAACTAAACTAACGTATAAAAATTGACACACATGAACAACGAAAACAATTTTGATTGGGATTTTTTTGAGAAGGATGCCATTAAGCG
>SLLL01000135.1 GCA_007134085.1 Balneolaceae bacterium | reverse complement strand
GAATCAACCGTTTCTGCCTGAAAATGGCTGTTTACAATCTCTGAATCAGACTTCAAAAGAGACGCTGCCCGATCTGCTTCATCCCCAAAAACGTGAATCAGTTCATTCTGCGCCGGCTGCAGTGTCTCCGCCGGTTGTAACTGAAAAAGGTGGAGATCACTTATTTCACCATAGCGTTTGAAGAGGTTAGCTGTGATTTTTGGAATCAACCCCGGATTAAACAGAAAAAGCGTTTCTCTTTCCGCCGATATTTTTTCTAAACTTTTTTCCGCATCCAGAAAGAGTTCTGCCCTGCTTTTTTTGAGTTCGGTTGGCACCCGTTTTTGTAACACACGGCTCAGCAGCCTCCATAGCTCCGACTGCCACAGTTCATCCCCTGTGCCGCGATATCCTTGTTCCCACTTTCTTATCATCGCCGGGCGATAAACCTGATACTGGTCAAAAAGAAAAGCGATTTGCGATGCCAGCTGCAGCAGTGCATTACTCTCTTTTCTGGCTGACAGATATTCCGAAAGATTGGGGAATTTCGCTAAAACATCCTCATCAGAAAAAAGATCGTAGAGTGCCCATTTCATCGGCTCTATATCTGTCGGCAGCTTTTTTGGAAGATCCGGATGCACCTTACGTATTTGATTCCACTGCCACTCCGATGGCAACTTAAACCGCAAGTTTGCCGCGATTCCCCACGATTCGGCAAGCTGATTCTTAAGCCAGCGGGACGTATCGAGGTTTTGTACCACTATGACCTGAGGCTGAAACGGATCATCCGGCAGGTTCTCCTTAAGAGCCTCTGCAAGCCGGCCTGCAAGAATGGTTAATTTGTTGCTTTTGTGGTGGTGGATCATAACATTATTGTTGTTCTTTAGATAGAACTAATATAGTTTTCATGAGTGACAATTACTGACACCGTATCTTTTGAATGTTCTTTATTTTTCCCATTCTCAATCAAACAATTGATAGTTAAGCATAAGTTTTAATTCAATATTTTAACCTTTCATTTCGAAGTCTTTGGTTTATATAAGTTTTATCCGAATCGCAGTTAAATTGATTGAAATTAAACCAGTTAGCAGATGCTGAAAACTGCTCAACGATATTTCGAAACCATAAGATACCTCAAACCGAACCAGGTTTATTACAGAATTCGATATGCGGCCACTTCACCGAAAGTTTTGATTCACCATGAATTTGGCGGAGTACCCAACTATGGCCTTACTCTTGTTTCTGTGCCGAATACAAAAAAAGTACTGCGGATAGATAATGAAGGCTATGAGTTTGAGTTTCTCAATCAAAAAAAGGATTTCAAGAATGCTGTTGATTGGAATTATCTGGCTTTCGGGCGATTGTGGAATTACAACCTTCAGTATGCTGGTTTTTTACTGCAAGATGATATTGATGTTCATCAGCGTAAAGAACTGATCATTGATTTATATGAATGGTTATGTAATGCCCGGCTTGCCCCTGAGCCTTATGCGGCTTCCTTGAGAATAATCAACACTATTCGGTTTCTAATTGCACACAACCGGCAATTAACTGATCATGACAGGTTATTGAATGCTGTGTACTCGGAGCTGCACTTCCTCTCAGGCCGTCCTGAATTTCATATTTCTGGCAATCACCTGCTTGAAAATGGATTTTCATTACTGCTTGGCGGACATTTTTACAACCGTAAAGAATGGATAAAACAAGGTGAAGATATTCTATGCGAAGAACTAAATGAGCAGATTTTAGAGGATGGTGCACATTACGAGCGGTCACCTATGTATCATAAAATCATACTTTTTAGAATTCTTGAAGCACTTTCCTATTTGAACGCGTCGGAGAGGCTATACACTCAGCTCAAAAACTGTGCTGAAATGATGCTTGCTTGGCTGGAAAAGATGACCCTTGAAAATGGCTTTGTAGCACATTTCAACGATTCAGTTGAAGGTATTGCCCCGGCAACAAGAGATTTGAAGATAATTGCAGAAAATGCAGGCATTCATACAGTTCATAAGCTCCCTTTGGGCGCTTCTGGTTACAGGGTTTTGAAAAATAAATCTGCTACTTTAATTGCAGATGTTGAAGGAATTAAACCCGATCATCAACCGGGGCATGCCCATGCGGATTCACTCTCGTTTGTGCTGGCAATTGACGGCAAAACAATATTTGTTGACCCAGGTGTTTCTACCTATCAAGAAGGTGCGCAAAGAGATTTAGAACGATCATCGAAATTTCATAATACCGTAACAATAGATGATGATAACAGCGCTGATGTTTGGGATTCGTTTCGTGTAGGCAGAAGGCCTTCATGTAAAATTATAACCGACTCAGAGCTACGAGTCGCTGCAGAAATTGTTTACAAAACCTCATCATCAAAAAATGTCAGCCATTTTCGCTCCTTCGAATTGTTTGAAAAAAGTATCAGATTAAAGGATAAAATAAATCATTCCCCTGCAATAGGAAGGTTTTACCTTGCTACCGGAATTGAGATTAAGGCCATATCCGAAAATCAGGTAATTCTGGATGGTGATATAGCAATAGATTTTTCTAATGTTCTGAAAATATCCAAATTTATATATGGGTATAACATAGGCTTTAATAAACAGACGGATTCAAATGCGATTGAATATCAATTTGATGGCCGTTGTGAAATCAATATTAAGTGGGATTAGCGATGAAACGAATCCTGTTTCTCACTTTCTATTTCAGGCCCGACCTTTGTGCAGGTTCTTTCAGAAACTCCCCCCTGCTTGATGAACTATCGCGGCAAACGAAGGACGAGGATATATTGATTGATGTTTACACCACTCAGCCAAACAGGTATGCAAGCTACAGTAAAAAAGCAGCTGCATCAGAGAAGTTCGATAATGTAAAAGTGGAACGTATCGATATACCGGCCCACAAAAGCGGCATTATAGATCAGGCACTTAGTTTTAAAACTTATTTTTTCGAAACGCTGAGAAGAACGCGCCAAACTGAATATGACCTGGTATATGGGTCATCAAGCAGGTTTTTTACATCCTACCTGGCTTTTCGAATTGCCAGAAGAAAAAACACTCCTCTGTATGTAGATGTTCGGGATATTTTCAGCGAGACGATCTTCCATATTTCAAAAAATCCAGCCATTAAATACCTCTTCACTCCCTTTGTAAAGCACCTGGAAAAAAGAGTGTACTCATATGCTTCTCACATCAATTTGATCAGCGAAGGGTTTAAGGAATCATTCAACCGGTTTAAAAATGCGAAAGTCAGTTACTATACCCATGGTATTGATCCAATATTTTTAGAAAAACCTGAACAGGTTCTTGAAAGAGGGCCTTCTTCCAAAAAGAAAATTCTATATGCAGGGAATGTTGGTGAAGGCCAGGGGTTGCATCATGCTATCCCCGAAGCAGCAAAAGCACTGGAAGAAAACTATGAATTTGAGATTATTGGCGATGGTGGGGCTTTGCACAAACTAAAAAATGCGATAGCCGAAATACAAGTCACCAATGTAAATATTATGGATCCTGTCCGAAGAGATGGGCTGCTAACAAAATATCACGAGGCAGATATCCTGCTTATCCATCTTAATGATCATGAAACTTTCAAAAAAGTTTTACCTTCGAAGGTGTTTGAGCTTACGGTTACTGGCAAACCGATTTTGGCAGGGGTGAGCGGATTTACAGAGCTCTTTTTGCAAGAACATGTTCCACAGGCTGTAGTTTTTGAGCCTTGTAATCCAAATAGCCTGATTAAGGCAATCCATAAAATAGCATCTGAGGGTTCCAAATCTTTTTCCGAAATAGAGAAGAGATCATTCATAGAGAAATTTTCGCGTAATCAAGTCAACCAAAAAATCGTTAAAACAATCAAAAATAATATCAAAAAAAGCTGAGCTTGAATTGTCATTTTGATTTAGGTTTTAACCATCAAGCCTCAATGAATCAAACTTTTCATCAAATTTCGTACTTTCTTGTATGATTCAATTGACCAAAAAGCTTTTTTCCCTTCTACCAAAAGAAGATGGTTGGAAACTGCTCGTTTTGCTTCTATTCATGGGAGTGGCAGCCATATTAGAATTGATAGGAATTGGCCTGCTACCATTATTTGTAGCCATAATAGCTAACCCCGAATATGTTCTTGAATCACCCTATCTGCAAGATATTTTAATATACTTGTCGATAGATGATTTTGAAGGGCTCCTTTATTATGGTGTAGTTTTAATTGCCATTACATATGTAACTAAAAATCTATTCATAATTTTTTACAGATACATTGAGGCAAAATATTTGTGGAATCGTTATAAGCTAATAAGTAGTAAGCTTTTCCAGGAATATATGAGTGCACCATACACTTATCATCTCAACAAAAATTCAGCAATTATTATTCGAAATGTAACAGAGGAGGGGCGGCTTTTGGTGAATAATGTGCTTTCATCCATCTTGAAATTGACTATGAATTTTATTCTTGCAACATGCATAATAGTAATTCTAATGTTAGCTGACTTTCTTACTTCACTTGTAATTTTTGTTTTTATTGGAGGTGCAGGTGGGTTCTTGGCACTTACATCCAGGAATCGTTTAACCCTTTATGGCAAACGTTCTAATAAGGCGAGAGGAGAAATGATACAGAACATCAACGAAGGTATTGGGGGAATAAAGGATATTCGAGTTCTAAAAAGAGAATCATGGTTTGTTAGCCGTTATTTAAATCAATTACGTGAATACACTAGTTTACAGACAAAATTTAATGTTGTTCTTTACAGCAACCAGCCAATTATGGAAACCTTTGCAGTATTGGGTATGCTGATTATAGCTATTCTTTTATACCAGCAGGGAACTGAAATGGAGGTTATGATAACCATTATGACCCTGTTTGGAGCTGCGCTTGTACGAATGCTGCCTGCCATCCGTGAAATTGTAAGGGATATTAATAATTTGAGTTACTATGGGTACAGTGTTTATCCTATTTATGATGACTTTAAAACGCTTAAAGAACATGCGGGCCCGGAAAAAGAATCTACTTCAGAGCAGTATTCAAAATTCAAGAATACAGGACAAAAAGAATCTATCCGATTACAGGAAAAAATTGAATTTCAAAATGTTACGTACCGCTACCCAAATTCCGATCGTGATGTTTTAAGAAATGCTAACTTTACACTTTTAAAAGGTACTTTAACCGGTATTACCGGTGAAACCGGGGTTGGTAAAACTACTCTTGTTGACTTACTTCTGGGCCTATTAAAACCTGTAGAAGGAAAAATCTTATTCGATGGAGTGGAACTGGATACATATTTAAAGAATCGTGAGGCACCAATTGGTTATATACCACAATTCATCCATTTAAGTGATGATACACTTGAACGAAATATTGCATATGGACTACCCACCCACCAAATTGACGAACGTTTGTTAAATCGTGCTATTGATGATGCTCAACTTAGAAAGTTAGTTAATGAACTGCCTGATGGATTGCAAACCATGATTGGCGAGAAAGGTATTCGTTTTTCCGGAGGGCAGCGCCAGCGGATTGGTATTGCGCGGGCACTCTACCTAAACCCGGATCTGTTAATAATGGATGAAGCAACTTCATCACTTGATAAAGAAACTGAATCTGAAATAATGCGCTCCTTCCAAAAACTTCGGGGTGACATGACCTTATTGATGATCACTCACCATTTATCATCCCTGAGGCTTTCCGATTCTGTTATTTCAATTGAGAATGGAAAAATTTATGAATTTTCTTCTTATGAAGACTATATGTTGAATGAATCTGAACTGATCAAATAAAATCTGTGAAAGCAAATTCAACTTCCGGCCCAAGTGTAACCACTATAATTGCCACTTATAACAGCATGAAATGGATTGATAGCTGCCTTAATAGTTTGATTCAATCCGAATATTCAACAAATGTTATCATAGTGGACAATAACTCAACAGATGGAACAGCTGAAAAAATTGAGAGAGAATTCCCTGAATGTGAACTCATTAAGAAAACTGAAAATCTTGGCTTTGCTAAAGCCAATAATATCGGAATTAAAAAAGCTTTGGCTGCAGGGGCAGAATATATCTTTTTATTGAACCACGATGCATGGGTAAAAAATGATACTATTCAAACTTTAGTTCGAATCGCAAAAAAGCATCAAAAATGTGGAATTCTAAGCCCTATGCATCTAAATGGCAGCGGTTCTAAACTCGACTTTCTTTTTTCAACGTATATTCAGGCAGGCCAATGTCCCGGATTGTTATCTGATCTCTATTTAAGGCAAGAAAAAGAGTATTACCCAATTGATAATGTAAATGCCGCCGCCTGGTTAGTGCACCGGAATTTGTTTCTACAGATTGGGTTATTCGATCCGTTATTTCATGTATATGGCGAGGATAATAACTTTGTAAATCGTGTTCACCATTTCGGATATGAACTCGGAGTAACACCCAAAGCATCCATCTATCATGATCGAGAGTATCGATCTAATAAATTGAAGGACGAAAACCGATCTTATCAGGATCAAAAAAGACGTATGTTGGTGATTGCCCTCAACCCAAATCAAACACCTATTCAGCGTATTTTCACTCTTTTCCGAAAAATTATGAGTGATGTGATGCGTAATCTTCAATCCCTGCGAATTGGCATTGCATTGCGAAATATCACAGTTTTTTTTCAGGGAATCTTTTATTCATTCAAATACCGAAATCGCCACCTTATAGTTAAAAAAGAGTTACAACTGGCAATAGGTTGATTGATGCAGAATAAAAAAAATATACTTTTCTTTATTGGCGAATTAGGAGCGGGAGGAGCCGAAAGAGTGCTTGTTGAAGTTTTGAAAAACCTCAACAGAGAAAAGTATAACCTGAGCGTAGTTGTGAACCGGCCGGGTGGTTATTACTACGATAAACTGCCAGAAGATGTAACATTAATTGACCGGTCACAAATACGAAAATCGAAGTATGATCTACTTGACCGAATCTATGGGCTGCCAAATATTATTAAAGAGCAAAAAGCAGATCTGGTTATGGCGGTTATGTATGGTGCAGGCCGGTCCCTTCTTCGAACCCGCCTTTTTACTAAAAAAAATGTAAAGATGGTAATACGGCTCGGCAATAATCCATCGGAAAAATTAGGAGAGAACCCATCATTACTATGGCGCCTAATCGAAGAATTGGAAGTAAGGGTTCTCTATCCGAGAGCTGATGCAATTTTGGCGATATCACAAGGAATAAAAGAGAATTTTGGAAATAATTACCCTGTAAACCCGGGCCGAATTCGGGTAATTCTAAATCCTGTAAACATAAGGGAGATTCAAACTTTAAAAGAGAAGCCTGTTGAGCTACCCTTTTCCTTAGATGCAGAAACTAAGTTATTAGTTGCAATCGGGCGGCTGATCCCTCAAAAAGGATATGATCAAATGCTGGAATCTTTTCTGAAAGTTAAACGAGAATTGCCTGTAAAGCTTATCATTTTAGGGGAGGGTTTGTTAAGGCCTCAGATTCAGGATAAAATTACAGAATTTGGATTAGAGCAAGATGTGATATTAAAAGGTTTTGTTGAAAATCCATGGAGTTATCTGAATCTTGCTGATCTATATATATCTACCTCAAGATTTGAAGGATTTCATAACACGATTGTAGAAGCTATGGCTTGTGGTATTGTACCAATAGTTACTGATTGTGACTATGGGCCTCGTGAAATTATCCGAGATGGTATCGATGGCCGCTTGGTTCCGGTTGCCAAACCAGATGAAATGGCTGATGCTATCATTGACATGCTGAAAAACAATGCTAAACGGAAAATGATGGCTAAGCAAGCATTGAAAAGGGCGCAGGATTTTGATGTATCAATTGTTGTAAAGAAATATGAAGCATTAATTGATGAATTGATTCAATAGTAAAAAGGGATACGATAAATCATCATAAACAAAGAAATGCCTAAACTAACGCACACTACTGTTATTACTCCTGTATATCCGGACCCATACTTTATTGAACGCGGAGTATTTGTTGAGCAGATGGTGCGGGAATGGATTAATACAGGTATAAAAGTAGATGTTGTAGCACCAAGATCATGGGCGAATCGAATAAGGGGCGGCTTCAGGAAAATGAGACAAGAACATGAAATAGCCGGCAGCCGAATTCTTTATCCCAACTATTTAACATTAAGCAACAACAGTGTTGCCGGTTTAAACTTCAAGAAATTTAGTTACAATAGATTCGTAAGCGCGGCTCTTAGCAGTTCAGGCCGAATCTCAAAGCCGCAGCTTTACTATGGTAAGTTTTTAATGACTGGCGGTTTAGCAGCTTTACAGGCCGCGAAACGTTACGGTGTGCCGGCAATTGCAGATATGGGTGAGAATCTTTGGGAACTAAAAAAATCAAGCCCAAGCCTGCTTAAACACCTTGTTTGTACACTTGATGGAATTACATGTGTGTCTGATGAGTTGAAGGAAGCTCTGATAGAATGGGGAGCTGATCCTCAAAAGATTTATTCCCACCCAAATACTGTAGATCTTAGCCGGTTTATGCCACTTTCAAAAGTTGAATGCAGAAAAAAACTGGGCTTGCCACTTGATATACCTATACTAATATTTGTTGGTTATTTCACAAAGAATAAAGGCATTCATCATGTAATACGTACCTTAAATGAACTTTCAGCTACTGGGGTTAAAGGCATTTTTATTGGTAGGGGGCCAATAAAACCTAAAGGAGAAAATGTTTTGTATGCAGGGCCGGTATCAAACTCTAATATTCCCTATTGGCTTAATGCAGCAGATCTTTTCATACTGCCAACTACAAGAGAGGGTAACTGCAATGCAATTAATGAAGCAATGGCTTGTGCGCTTCCGGTTATTAGTTCAGACATCACTTCCGTACGTGGGCAAATAGATGATAAAAGCGGTGTTTTAATTCCACCTGGCAGACAAGCAGAGATCACCCAAAACGTTCAAAATCTTATCAATGATGCTGGCCTGCGTCAAGAACTGGGAAAAAATGCCCGAAAAAAAATTGAGGGCTTACAGGGTGAAAGCCGGGCATTGAAAATTTCAAAATGGCTGGAGAGGTTCATCTAAATCAATGAAAAGATCCATCACTTTGCATTGTGGCCTTCATAAAACAGGCACTTCCTCACTACAACATGAGCTTTTCTCAGTAAGAGACTTACTTAAAGCTGATGGAGTGCTGTACCCAGAATTGAGTCTTAAAAAAAGAACTTTCAAGAACCATTCTATTCCATTTTATAGTTTATTCTCCAAGAATCCAGCTACTTACCATGTAAATAGACGTTTGGGGCTTGAAGAGGCTGAAGAAATAGAGCTTGTGCATGCAACGTACAAAGCCCAGCTTACTGAACAAATCAAGAACTTTAAAGGTAAACGTATTTTAATATCTGGTGAAGACATTTCTGCTCTTGAGCTATCTGAACTTCAACACCTTAAATCGTTTTTCAGAGATCTGGCAGGGTTAGATACTTCATTTAAAATTTTGCTTTTTCTGCGGCATCCGGTTTCGTATGCCAACAGTATGGTTCAGGAAAGGCTTAAGCAGGGTGTAACTTTTGAGAATGCGGTAAATGAACAATTAAATTTTTCCAAAAAAGGCATTATTAAAATAATCGACAGATTTGAAGCTTGTTTTGGCAGAAAAAACATAGATCTTTTCAAGTTTGAAGATGCAGTAAACAATCCAGATGGATTAACCGGTGCCTTTTTCAAAGCAGCATCATTAAATTCCAGAATAATCAAACATATTGAAAAGGTTAAATTAAACTTATCTATATCTAAAGAAGCTTCAATATTACTCTCTTCTATTAACAGTGAATCAAATCAGGATAATAGTTTGCCAACAAGTGCGAACTCAGTCTATAATATTAATTTGCAGAGGCTTATAGAACTTCCGGGACAAAATTTTAGCATGTCTACTGAATTTCAAGAAACCGTTTGGGAAAACAGTTTTGAAAATTTGGAGAGTATCTGCAATCGATATTCATTAAAAAGATATCAAGCTATTGATACTAAAAATACTTATCCCGGAGCACTTTGGCATTCAAAATCAATACACTACCTATTCCGATGGATACACAGGCAGCCATTTTTTATTAGAAAAAAAGTCATCCAAACACTTCGCTCAAATATTTCTAAAAACAGGCCTCATTTTGGTATTAAAAAAGGTTCTTACCTTTTTGTAATGACTACCACATTGGCTCTATATGTAAACTTTTTACAAATTATAGAAAAGCCGGCTCGAAGAATTTTGAAAAGATATTAAAGCTGGGACGCTTCTATAACGAGAAAACTTTTCCATAGAAAACAGGTTTTAATTAAGGAATCCATTGTGCAATTCTGTGCCTCAACACCGAACCAGTGAAAATTTTTTTACAATAAATCACCAATACAGGCATCCATCTGCTTTGAAAAGGCTTGCTCCGAAAATGCCTCTTGTACAAACTCTCGCCCCTGAACAGCCACTTTTTGGGCTTGCTCAGGTTCATTCAAATAAAATATAATAGCTTCAGCCTGTTTCACTGGCAAATCTTCCACAATACAATGAACACCCCCCACTAATCCAGTTCCTTCAATACCAACTGAGGTTGATATAAGTAGTTTTTGTGCTGCCACAGCAACAAGGCTTTTAATTTTTATTCCGGCACCAACCGTTTGTGGATTCATAAAGATTTGTCCCTCATCCAAAAAATCCTCATTGGATTGGATGAAACCTTTGCCATATATGGCGTCATCCGGGTTATGAAATTGTTCCGTACCTCTTCCTCCAAGTATGAGCCGTGCATCCTTCACTTTTGAGCGAACTATTGGCCAAACTTCATTGACAAAATGCTTAAGTGATAACCCTTTTCTCAAGTCTGCAGAACCCAAATAGAGAACCGAATTTCTTTTCGATTTATGCTCGAAAGATTTGAAAAAATGATCAGCGAGGTAAAAACTGGCAATGCCTCCTGGCTCAATGCCCATGTTTTTCTGATACCAAGTAGCATCATCTTCTGAAATAGCAATAAATCGCCCTGCTGTTTTTGCAATCCTCTTCTCATAAAGATCAATTTTTTTTAATTCTGACCTCCATGCCCACCGCTTTATTGGATTGGGTTGACTGGCAAGTTCTCCAAAGCCTTTTCGCATTACATTATGGCTTCTTACCACATGCATAGCCTCTGGAAATTGGGCTTTTAAATTAAAAAGCAGATATGAGGCCGGGAGGTCTTCATAAAAAAAGAGAACCTTCCGGTTGGCAGTGTTCAGGTTACTGTAAACAGTTTTTCCAATCTTTTTTGAAGCATGCCAAAAACGTTCTGTTACAGCCGGATACTCAGAAAAAATACTTCTAACAAACCGCATAGCTAATGGTTTTCTTCTTAGTTGCAAACCAATAAACTTCACCCGGCTAAACTCAGACTTTATTGATGCATCCATTTTCTCTTCAGCGGGCCCTATATAGATGCACTCCCCGGTTTTCTTCATCATGTATCGAAGTACTGAAAGGTTGGCAATTTCATAACCTCGGGTATAGCCGGGCCAAACACCGGATACAATAATTGCTATAGGTGGCTTTGAATAGCTGGGCATAAAGATAGCGTTTTACCTCGAATTGAAATTCAGCCCGTATCGAAGAGTGAAAGCTAAATTTAGGTTGGATTCATCTATGAAAACATTTTCTGTCACCCTTCCGGTTATCACCTCGTATCGATTGTTCCTGCTTTCAATAATGCCATAACGTAAATCTGCCTGCAATTCAAAGCCACGAGGCAGAAAAACCAATAAATTTAGTGTACCAAACATCTCCACCTCAAGCATTCTTCGGGTTGGAATCCATGGCCGCTGTAGTGTACTACGATAGTACTCCAGATTTTGCATCAGCCGATCGGTATTATAAGAGATGCGTCCTAATCGAAAACCTGCCATCCCAAATCTGTTATAGTAAGAAGCACCCAATTGCTGCGTGTTAGAGCCAGGCCCGATAGAAGCACCCATTACTTTTCCCCGGTTTGTAAACCCCTGTTGAATTACGGGATGCGTGTACCAAATGTTGAAATCACGATTTTGTGCTGCTAATGTAGAATTTTCTATGTTTGTGATTTCACCAAATAGTAACACCCTGTGTTTGCGGCTGGGTTCAAACTGCTTTAAAAAACCAAGGACATACCCTCGGTTAAACTCCGGCTCTGAAATAAAATCTCGGAATGAACGCTTGTTATCGTTTCTTCCCCATTCAGTGTATACCTCAAATCCTGAATCAGGAAAATGCCAACGCAAAAAGAGAGAAGATTTAATAAATCTCGCATGATCGGGATTCATATTCGGATCTTTTTCTAAACGTGGTGCTCCTGCCAGAAATAAATCTTTGAAAGTGAGCCCATCTTCAGGGAAATATCGAACCCCGGTTCGGGTAAACCCTATCTGTAACCCCTGCAGAAAGTTGGGCGAGTAGTGAAATGTAAAACCAGTAATAAATCTTGAATCTCGCTGTAACTCTTCAGGCCTGTCGCCATAAAAAAAGCCTGAATCCTGTAGTGAACCCCAAAATATTCGAGATTCAAACTTTCCTTTTAAAAAGTGAAACGGTTCATCAGTTCCTACAAATGTATGCAGAAAACCCGGGGCATTTGGGCCAAATAATAAAGGATTAAACATTGCCGGCCCGGTAGCTATTCGTTGAGTTGAAAGCCCGGCAGTCCATCCTTGATATTTAGCTCTGATATAGGACTCTCCGGGATCCAATCGGCTATATGAGGCTGCCCCAAAACGCTGAGGAATATCACTGTAAGAACGAGACATAGCAAATTCCGACAATCCTTCAAAAGGAGGGTGTGGAGATAGAGTAAAATCTCTATTATCACTATGTACAAATATAGGGCGTACTACAACTTCAAAATAGTTGCTAACAAAGGCACCTCCTATCGATAATGAAGTGTTAAGGCCTTTTCCTTGCCATAGGGCCCCATCAGCTCCGTTACCCATTGGGTAATCACTGTTTGAAGAGAAAAAAAGAACCGGATCAAAAAATGTGTAATTCTTCGGCTCTTTTATTGAGTTTTGGAAAAAATGATGATCATTCCATGGGTGATCCGAAATAAAATTATTGGGAATACTAAAGCTGCCACCACTATATCTAAAAACGGCATCGGTTGATGTTTTTAGATCCGGAGCAATCCAACGCAAATAAAACTTCAGTGGGTCATTGGGCAGCAAGGGAAATCGTTGAGCTCTTAGGCTAATTTGTTCATGTTCCTCAGAAATTTGGGGTAAGCTTTCCAGAGGCTGAAGTGTTATTTCAGTAGCATCTTTAACCTCGGTTTCAGGTTTTTGTAAGCTGGGAAAAATTGGAGAGTCATATATTTGATGAACATCAAGATTTTCTTCATACTGGAATGCGATTAATATGTCGCGTTCATTTTGGTCGAAGTATGAAGTACTTGTATAGCTTTGTAAACCCGACAAAGCTATCTCAAAGTGCCACTCATCATTTCCTTTTAAATAATTGATTTCTGACACATCTGGATGATCTGGAAGCATCAGCGGTTCAGAAATATGAAAATTCGGATGATTAATAGTGAGCTGTAAAGTATCTGAAGATGTCTGGGCAAATTTGTATTGTAAACCAGTTTCTGTGAGATGAAAACGAATCACAAATCCAAGGCCGTCTGCCCTATCAGAAGCTGATATTCTATCTAAAACAGGCTGTGCGTTCAGGCTTTTCTGTTCAGGAAAAACAATAAATGAATAGAGTATAAACAATAAAAACTGCCAGGCTAACGGCTTAGAAAAATGGCGCATCAGATGTTTAATTATTCGGTTATTGTGAAGTTAACAAACATATAACTTTGTACATAACGGCTAATGAGAATGGTATTTCATTTTATCTAATTAAAAGTAGTTTGGATGTTTAAAGTTTTTTACAGCCCGCAACATGTTGCTTATCAAGTATTGAACTGGGTGCATGGTTAAAATGAAACCAATAAATGAGCTGAACAATAATAGAATAACTGTTCATATTTAAAAAATTCAAAACTTTAAGCTCACTTATGTAAGAATTTTTTGCAATCAGGCAGCTTTATGGATTTTTGCAAGCTTGGAGGTTGTAGTTGTTTGATGTACTTTGACAAAATTTCTGAAAGAGGCTAATTACAATAAATAAGTAGAATGAATCAGTTTTTTTTGGGTTATATAACGGCAAATGATCAACCATCTTTTTTGATAGACTATTTAAATATCAAAAATATGGTTCGATACCATCCCGGTGTTCCGTCTATACATGTATGTATTGCAGTATCAGAAGTTTCTGATATTACTCCAAAACAGAAAATACGTATACAAAAGTTGAAATATGCCCTTCAAAAAGCAGCTCACATATCCAAAGTTCATGTAATTATTAAAAACAATATTGGGCGCGATTTCAGCTCTGCAGAAAAGTGTCTGGATTATTTTTCTAATTTTTGTTCAGATAACGACTATGTCTTGATCAGAAACAGATCCGGATATGGGCCCTTCAGTAATCAATGGTACAGCGCATATGTAAAACAAAATCAGAAATTAGAACCGGGTGGGCTAACAGGAAGCACCATCAATCAAAGTGCCTTGAAAAGTGTAGAGATTAAACACGTGCCTACTCATATACAAACATATGTCTACTTATCTCAATGGAAATACTTCAGGCCTATTTTTGCAAAGTATCCGGGTGCTGAGTGCACCACAAAACGAGATGTGATTATTCATGGTGAACTTGGCCTTAGTTCGTCATTTTTCGACAGAGGGTTGTCGATAAATTGCACTGAGTGGGAGGATTATCTCTTTACTCCTGAAAAAAAAGTACATCCCGGCCTGCCAATGTCAGATATCAAATATAGTGCCGTAAATGCACCTATACGAATGAGATACAGACGCTATTATTACCGATTCTGGAGCATCTTGGATGGATTAGCGTGGAATCCATCAGAACTATTTAAACTTACTATTCAAAAAAAATGGGATAGTACCATTCAACAAATAAAGTAAACACATTTATAATAAAATTGACGTAGGGCTTATCAAGTATTACAGTTAATTCCATAATGATAATATGAATCATCTTCTTTTTAAGAGAGGCTTTCTTATTTCAGATAGCCAAATACCAAATCAATCAGGCCTTCACATTCAAGATTGGATCAGTTATAAATTTGGAAACCTTCATCTTGCTATCGATCCAAGTGTGCCCTACCGATCCTTTAAAGAGAAAGAGTTCGAAATTGCATCCATAGGTATTATCATGGATCCAATCAATAATCTTATAAACTCTAATGAATTACTTGAAAATTGTATTGAAGAAATCAAACGGTCCAGGGATCATTTTTGGGATTACATTGATACACTTGGTGGTAGGTTTGTAATTCTCCTTAAAGAGGCGGATGAGATCATTGCATTTCAGGATGCAGTTGGGACCCGGTCTCTTTTTTATTATCACAAAGAAAATGATGATAAAATACTGCTTTCTTCCCACTCTGAGTTAATAGCAGAGATCATGAATTTAAGTATGGATGATGAAGCTAAACAATTCATGAACCTGAAGATATTCCGGGAAAATATGAATCACTATTATCCCGGGTTATTATCTCCATATAAGGCGATTTTAAGTGTTACACCCAACACATACATCCATTTGCAAAGTAAAAAAATCACACGGTTCTTTCCCAGGAAAAGCTGGAAAAGTGAAATGGATAAGCCATCTCTGTTTGATGTTCCAAAGCTGTTGAAAAATCAATTAAACCTTCTGAACAGCCAATATAGCCTTGCAATCTCCCTTACCGGTGGTATTGACAGCCGGCTTACACTCTCCGCTTCAAGAGATATAAAAGATTCTATCTACTATTATACCATGATTTACGGAGATCATCATAAAGGCAGTAAGCGAAGTGCAGAATACGCAAAGAAGATCAGTGAAGCATTTGAATTGGATCATCATATACTCAAACACAAAGATGAGATGAGCCCTGAATTTCTTTCTGTATATAAAAAAAATACATCTAATGTATCTTCTGAGTTCAGGGCAAAAATCGCAAATATCTTACTACACAAATATCCGGAAAATCGGCTGCATATTAAGTCTAATGTAGTAGATATGGCTAAATCTCATTCCAGAAGACGGTTTGCATTTCTGCCAAAAGATAGCAACGCAAAGGTTTTTTCCGAATTGTATGGAGGCTACCTCAATATATCTTATGTAAACCGTGCTATGCAGCATTTTATTGATATCACTCAATTAAAAAGAGATAGAATCTATGATTACGGCCTTTATGACCTTTGGTCCTGGGAATTTGGAAATGGGAAATGGCAATCATTATGCATGTATGAGTGGGATGTAGCGCAAGATTCTATCGTTATTTACAGTAACAGAAACGTTTTAAAACCATTTATTTTTCAATCTTTAAGACAGAAGAAAAATCAAGCCATGCATTACAGGCTTATTAAGGAGTTATGGCCGGAACTTCTTCAAATAGAAATTGAAAAGAATAAAAATAATAGCTGGAACTCACTGTTGAGGTGTTTAAAAGGGTTATCTCTTCGAAGAAAGTTATAGAATCTTATCTCAGCCACCCGGGTATTCTTTTTCTAAGGGTAACCTCCAGCCTTGTATTATTTTTATCAAATCCGGCAAGGTTATGATGGTTTAAAATGTAGCTGTGCTCAATTGCAACATCCAGCTCCAAATTCCAGGGAGCCATAAATGATGCATAAGCACCTGCAAGCAGTTCTACATTACGCACCTCCCAAACTGCAACGGGCTCTTCATTAGCTTCCTGAATACGATTAAAAAATTGATCCGTTCTGGAATTATGCTTTACAACCCTGCCTAAATTTAATCCATAACTATTTTGAGGCCTATAAAGATCTAAAGAGAGCATTTGCACATTGGGCCCCGGGCCAAAACGGCTCCCCATTATTTGCCCCCTGTTTGTAAAGCCAACCACTTGCTGTGAATGTGTATACCAACCACCCACGGTAGTACCGCCACGCCTGATGAACTTGGTGCGTGCTTCCTCGGTCTGCATAACTTCCATTCCAATATTCAGTTGATTATTTACATTAATACTGAACAATTTCTGCAGGCCGAGAAGGTAGGCTCGGCTGTTGTTTGGATGAGCTCGAAAGTCTCTAAAATCTACATTGTGGTCGTTACGTGCATATTCAAAATAGACTTCAAAACCTGATTGTGGGAAATACCATCTGGCAAAGAGAGAGCCAATCTGGTTATCGGGGTCGTGACCCGTTGGATTTTCTTCATCCTGCAAGCCTACACGTAAGGCAGCCTCAAACAGTTTGGATGCCTGTTCCCGATATTCTGAAAAGTTGTTGGGGTAAGTATGGATAAATGTACGAACTACTCCAACAGAAAGCCCCTTCGCAAATGCCGGCGAATATACCAGTGCAAGTGTATTTACAGAGTGAAGAGAACTAATATTGTCATTAAAATAATCAGACCTTCGAATTCCTCCAAAAACATACATACCCTCAAACGACCCTACCCTTGTTTCAACAGGCCTATAGGTGCCTAGCCTCAAGTGTAGAAAGCCGGGTGCGTTGTAGCCAAACTGCAGAGAGTTATGAACCCCGGGACCTGTCCATAGCCGCTGATTTGATAATCCTGCTGAAAAGCCACTATACCGAACTTCAAGGGAGCTATCGCCCATATCAAACCACTGGAAGGAGTTTGGCCCAAATCGAACAGGCTGATCTATTCCACCTCTGAAGTCCCTATACCCAAACTCACTAACAGTGCCTCTGTAATATCTTGTACTAACTCTGGGGGGGGCATAAGGGCCTAAATCGAATTCGCGATTTTGAGAAAAACCGATAACAGGGCGGAAAGTAAAATGAAGCAGGCCATAATTTATAGTCATTCCTGTGGAAAAAGCGTTGTTATATCCTTTCCCTTGCCAAACAGCTCCGTCCATACCACCCCGTGGAATTGCTGTATTGTAAGACTGAAACCAAACAGGTTCATAGAGATTAAATGAAAAACGGCTACTCTCACTCTTTTTAGAAAAATATTCAGAATAAATATTTTGATAGCTTACAGCATCCCTTATTTCCCCCTCTACTCTAACAAACGGCCTCAATAGAAAAGATGCATTATCATCGGTTTGTCCACTAATTTGAAGCAATCTGTATAAGTTTTCAAACCTGTCGCCTTGGGGGAGTAGTTGCTGCGCATGAATAGGTTGGGCAGCCATTGATACAATCATAAATAGCGAAAATATCGCCACCAGAGTAATTAAATACGATTTCTGTTTTTTCATAAGGTGGAAATATATAAGAAAATCATTGCTTATCACACGGTATTGCTATGTAATTCCTAAAACCTTTTAGCACATTTTCACCCATTGTTCGAAATTTTGTAACTAAGCAAAAGCCTGTTGCCATCATTGCGTGTAAAGTTGAACATTTACTTCATCTTAACGGATGATATTTATCCAAATTATGATTTGCTATACTGTTTACTGCCATTGATAAAACCTATACACCCGTGTTTAAATGATTTATCATCATTTAAGGCCTGATGGATGCACTAGCTGCGTTCAAAAAATTAAGATAGGCTGTTTGAACTATCTTTTTAAAAAGATCTTTGAAAACAAATCAGATATATATTCTTTTAAGTATTGACTACCGGCAGGCTTTACATAGGAAAAATACGTAGCCATTTCAGCAAACTGCCTTTTTGATAATGGTTTAAGATGCCTAAGCTGATCTTTTGCATAAAGGTGAAAGAATGGTTTACCCTCAGTGAGTAATGGATTTAATATATTTAGCTCCATTGGTTTCAAGCTCAATCGAAAAGAACGAAGCGGTTCACCTCCAGTCCGGGGGGTAATTACATAATTATGTTTTTTAAGAATACTATCCGGCTTTGTTCCATACAGGTCTACACATAATTCATGATATGCCAATTCAAGCTGCATAGCCATCCGGGCTGCATTATACTCCATAAACATGTCGTACCTTATTGGTTGATTTTTAAAAGATGGAAATCTAAAAACCGGATTACCATTAGAATAAAGCCCAATTGGCACCTGAAACAAACCCCCTTTATTTACCAGGTTTTGCCCTCCCTGTGAAGGGTCGTTCGTTGTGTAGCTTCGATAAGGGTATGCAAAGTATGTTTGGCTCTTTAACAAATAGATATTCAATAGTTTTTTCCAGGAATCTTTACCCCAAAGCTTCATATTTTGTGGAAGCTCATCGTGTTCTTCAATTGTTTCATTATTAGCCAACCATTTTTTAAACCTTCCCCACTGTTCTGCTGTCCAGGCTTGCCCTCTTGAACATGCAAGTTGCATAAAATAGGTTGAGTTTTCATCCGGCATTGGTTCAAAAGGCAGCTGAGCAGTTTCATTAAATCGCTGAGAATACAATGAAATACCAGCAACCTTATCTTCACTTCTATATTCTGACAGAGCCCGTGTAGCATACAAAAAATACTCAGATGACATAATCAGGCCATCTTTCAGAATAATTACACTACCGTCTGTTTCTGATATATCACCGCATGTAAGTATATGCTTCTTAAAGCCAAGACTTTTATCTCTATTAATTATGCGCTTTGGCCCAAACTTAAAATGAAATGTTTCAGCTACATTAATAACTTCTTCAGGAGCCCCGGCATCTATTGAAATAATTAATTCCGGCTTTTCACCTGAATAGTGTGCCTTGTTTAATGAAACTAGTAGCTGTTCTAAAGATCTTGGCCGGTTATATGCTAATACTACAACCGGAGTAGTTTTTTTAATTCTTTTTCCCAATTCGGTTCAGTTTATTTTGTAACTCATATAATTAAATCAATATAGAACAATTCTCAAACCAAAACGCGAACTCTTAGATATAAGACTGAAAATGAAGTACCTGTACGCTATTTGGGTAAGTATCAACTCCGATTGTAGTGCATCGGAGCGGATACCTCTGCGCTCATCTTTTCGCTACGCGTACAAAAACTGAGCCCCGCGAAGCGCTTATTTTTTGAACACGAAGTGATACTCCGTGGTTAATAACCGCAGTGTTGCACAGTGTACACCACAGAGTTGCACGGTTTTTTATTTTTTACCCTGTACAATTCCGATTGTAGTGCATCGGGATTACGCCGTGTTTTAAACTCTGCGGCCCTCTGCGATAAACACTGCGCAACTCTGTGGCTAACCTTCACTGCACAGAATTAATTACCCGCTTAATACCCCTCTTTAAGCTCGTTACATTGAAATTGAGTATCAAGCCGACCTCTTTATTCAGCAGTTTCATATAGGTTAATGTTTGCGCCAGATGGAGGTCATTGATTCCATCTGCAGCTTTGATTTCAACAACAATCTCTTTCTCAACAAACAGATCTACCCGGTAACCACATTCAAGCTTTACCTCTTTATATACCAACAGCAACGGTTTCTGGCTTTCAACGAATAGGCCACTCTCCCGCAGCTCATATGCCAAACAGTGTTCATATGCAGAATCAAGCAAGCCGGGGCCCAGTTCGGTATGTACTTTATAAGCCACATTAAGAATGTTGTGAGTGATCTCATTCTGTTTCATGCGACATGTATATAAAATTAAATGTTAATTCTCTCTGCGAAACTCTGTGCATTCCTCTGCGCAACTCTGTGGTTGAATGCTTTACCGCAGTGTTACACAGTGTACGTCACAGAGTTACACGGTGTTTATATTTTACTCTGCGAAACTCTGTGAATCCCTCTGCGAAACTCTGCGGTTTTCCCCTTTAAGAGTTCTATCACATGCCCTACTATTCTTCCGGATGTTTTTTACATCCCACAGCTTCGGTATATAAACCGTGGCAAACTTTGAAAATTTCTTAACAGCTCTCCGATAATTTTCCAAATTGATGCCTGAATGGCCAGCATCATGGGTGGCCTGCCAAGAGCTAAACAGCAGCAGTATAAACGGCTCGTCCTTTTTAGAGCCCGTATTGCTGTAAAACCGAGCCACCAATCACAAATACTCCAGGTCAGACAAATCTTTCAATAGGCCAGTTGCCTTCTTATTTTTCTTTAGTTTATCCAAGCTGATAATGTTTACTTTTACACCATCCCACATTTCTTCTATTTTTTTATCGTAACACTCATGGAATTCAACTCCGGAAATAGTATTCATTACTTCTATACGTATTGGAGGAATACCCATTCGAATAATTTTATCCGGATTTAAAAAAATTTCAGAGCTCAGTTCTTCATTTCCAAACCCGAAATCTCGCAACACCAAAACCAACTTATCTGCATTCCTGACATCTGCTTCAACCCAAATATCCATATCACCTGTAGCTCGAACATAACCATGATAGCCAACTGCATACCCCCAATTAACAGATATGCTACTTCATGATCTTGTAACAACTTCAAGAATTCTTTGAAGTCGGGTGGTAGCGGGATCGTAGCCATAAATCATCTGTCTGGTTATTTCCAATGCTTCTAAACGCTGGGCGGTTGATTTGTCATGCCAGAAGGTCTTCTCTTCATGATCTTGCTCTTCCATAGAGACTACAGAAAAAGCGCTTCGGTTTAATCGAAATTTGTCGTTATCCATTTTTGGAATGATGTTTATAATAAGGGGCCTTTGAAATGACGATTTTGCAAAGCCTCCTTACAGTCTTAACTGTAAACGTTTATTCTATTGAATATAGTTTAATTGTATGAAATTAACGAAACTCTGTGGATTCCTCTGCAAAATCCCGCCCGTCCCGCCTGTTTTGCATCGGGTTGGTTGCCCTTCACTTTTTACCACAGAGTTACGCTGTGTTTAGCGTCCCGATAGTTGTGCATCGGGATTGCACAGTGTTTTTATTTCACTTTGCGTCATTTGGCGCCCTTGCCTCGTCCCGCCTGTCCCGATTGTTCTGCATCGGGTATTGCTTTGCATCCGGGGCGGTTACCCACCCTGCAAGAGTTCTATCACATGGCCTACTATTCTTCCCGATGTTTTACCATCCCACAGTTCCGGTATCTCTCCGGTTTTCCACTTACCGGCAAACAGTTTGTCCATAGCAGGCTTTATGGCTTTGGGATCTGTACCAAGAAGTTCGTTGGTGCCTATTGTAATCGTTTCCGGGCGTTCTGTATTGTCGCGCAATGTCATGCATGGAATGCCCATCACGGTAGTCTCTTCTGTGATGCCCCCCGAATCGGTAATCACCGCTTTTGAGCGTTCAACAAGGTAATTAAACTCCAGATAACCCAGCGGTTCAATCATATGCAGCCTTTCATGACTGATACCAATTTTACTAAGGATCTTCGCCGTTCTTGGGTGGACCGGAAACACCAGCGGCAGATCTTTCGTGTTGGCAATAATCTCATCCATCAGCCCCTTCAGTGCCTGCTCCTCATCCACATTAGCAGGGCGGTGCAGGGTCATCACCATGTACTCCTTCTTGTTCAGCCCGATTTCATCCCAAATGGGTGGCTTTCTAAATCGCGGACGATGCTTCATCAACGTATCAATCATGGTATTGCCCACAAAGAAGATCCTACTCTCCTCAACACCGCTTTTTCGCAGGTTTTCATTCGCGGTTTCTGATGTGGTAAAGAACCAGTTGGTTACCGCATCCGTTGCCAGGCGGTTGATCTCCTCCGGCATGCTCCAGTCACCCGAACGAATTCCCCCCTCTACATGCGCCACAGGTATATGCATTTTCTGCGCGGTGATGGCACAAGCCATGGTGGAGGTTACATCTCCCACAACAATACACATATCAGACGGTTTATCCATCAACAGTTTTTCGTAGCCGGCCATGATGGCGGCAGTTTGTTCTGCCTGGCTGCCACCGCCTGCCCCCAGGTTCACATCCGGCTGCGGTATTCCAAGCTCTTCAAAAAACGAACCGCTCATGTTTCTGTCGTAGTGCTGCCCTGTATGTACCAGCCGAAAACCGATCTCTGTTCCCCTCTGTTGTTCTGCCCTAATAGCGTCTATGATAGGAGCAATCTTTATAAAATTTGGGCGCGCTCCGGCGATG
>SLLL01000069.1 GCA_007134085.1 Balneolaceae bacterium | reverse complement strand
GTATATGTTTCTCCGCGCGGGGCAAATGCAGGCAGTGCCGGTACGTTTATTACGATGGCGGCACATATTGCCGCAATGGCGCCTGCCACAAATATTGGTGCAGCATCGCCGGTTACCATGGGCGGTGGAGAAATAGACAGTGTTGCACAGAAAAAAATCTTCAACTTCTCAGAGAGCTACATTGAATCCATAGCGGAACAGCGTGGCAGAAATGCCGAATGGGCAAAGTCTGCTGTGAGAGATGGCGCTTCTATCACCGCAACTGAAGCTTTGGAGATTAATGTAATTGATATGATTGCAGATGATCTTCAGGATCTTCTAAATCAGCTTGACGGTATGGAAGTAGAAGGCAAGATTTTGAATACGCGGGACGCCGACACAAACCGGATTCCACAAACACTCGCAGAAATTTTCTTCAGTTTTATCTTGCGCCCAGAAGTGATGTTGATTCTTACATTGGTTGCTATATATGGTATAATTGGTGAAGTGACCAATCCGGGTGGGATTATTCCTGGTGTTGCCGGTGTAATTGCCTTGATTCTGTTGCTCTACGGAGTTGCAGCCATGCCAATAAATATTGCAGGATTTGTATTGATAGGCCTGGCTATTATATTGTTTGTGGCAGAAGCATTTACGCCCGCATTCGGACTTTTAATTACAGGAGGAGCTGTGGCATTCTTTTTAGGCGCGTTGATGTTATTTCAGGATCTGCCAGACGAGATGCAAATATCCCTTTTCTGGCTGATACCAGCAACACTACTTACCGCAGCGTTCTTTGCCTGGATTGTTACATACGGTATAAAATCGCTGTTTAATCCGCCAAGAACCGGGCTCGAATCTACCGTTGGTAAAACAGCTCAGGTAACGGATGCAATATTACCAGGGCAAACCGGCCGTGTTTTCTTTGACGGCGAGTACTGGACAGCTGAAAGCGACACACCTTTAAATGAAGGCGACATCAGCGAAATTGTAGAGTTTGTCGGATTGCGGGTAAAAGTAAAACCTGCCTCCAAACAGGCTATGGAAGAGAACAAAGCTGAGAAACCAAATTAACCGGGATTTCTTCACAGCCTGTCTCATATTGTTTTATATTCAGGCAGAAAAGATTTTCAATCAAAAAACGAACCATCTCAAAAATAAATAAACGGAGTAAATCTTATGGATGATCCAGCAGCGATTACCAATATGTTAGTATGGGTTATTACAATTGTAATATTCCTGTCGGTTTTCTTGCCGCAAATGTTCAAAATTATGAGGGAATACGAGCGTGGCGTTGTATTTCGTCTTGGTAAGTTTCAGGCAACAAAAGGGCCCGGGCTTATCATATTGATTCCTTTCATTGATAAAGTTGAGCGGGTAGATCTTCGTGTTCTAACCATTAATGTGGAACGCCAGGAAGTTATTACCAAGGATAACGTAACCGTTCATGTAGATGCCATCACCTTTTTCCGGGTGGTTGATGCTGAACGTGCAATCATACAGGTTGAGCGTTACATTGCGGCTACTTCAATGCTTGCACAAACAACACTGCGTAGTGTTCTTGGCCAGTTTGAACTTGATGAACTTTTGGCCGAGCGTGATAAAATCAACAAGCAGATTCAGGACATCATCGACCGCCAGACAGATCCATGGGGTATAAAGGTAGTATCAGTTGAAGTGAAAGATGTGATTCTGCCGGAAACCATGAAGCGTGCTATGGCACGTCAGGCTGAAAGTGAGCGAGACAGACGTGCAAAAATTATTAATGCACAGGGTGAATTCGAGGCTGCAACCAAGCTTGTTGAAGCAGGTGCAATGATCGAAAAAACACCAACCGCCCTCCAGCTTCGATATCTGCAAACTATGAATGAGATCAGTGGTGAAAACGCAACCTTCACCTACATTCCATTCCCGATTGAATTTCTTGAGACATTCAGGCCACAAGTTAAAGATCGCGAATCGAAGTAATTATAATTATATGGCTCAGCTAAAAACCCGGTTCAATTGTTGGATCGGGTTTTTTATTATATGCCACATTTCAAAAACAGTTTTATCTGTCATTAAACAACACTTCTTCATTCAGTCAAATACACCAATCGATTAAGCTCCCTTCCCCAAAGTCAGCACGCCATTCTATACAGAAGGCTACAATGTATAAAACTCTTCCCAGCCCCTGCGTGGCATAGGCCCAAACAGCAATTCGTTCGCGGTAGGGTTGTTGACAACCTGTTTGGTGTTGCGATCAAAAACAATTTTAGTACCAAGCCTCTGCGCAAGTACACCCAGACAAAACACCTGACTTAAGGGGCCGGCAATGTCGAATGATGACCGGCATTCTTCTTCTCCCTTACATCCCAACAAGAAATTCTCAAAATGATCCGACGGACTTTCGGGAACTTCGGGCAAACTGGATAACATTTCCTCATGCTTTTCAGATGGAATGATTGACAAAGTACTACCGTGAGAACCTCCTTGAAAGGTCAGCTCTTTACTATATATAATTTTTCCGGGGTTCAACTGCGTAGGCTGCAGTGCGCCATCAGAAGGGGGTGGAATATTGGGATCTAACTCTGAACCAACATGGCCTTCGGGTAAATCGGGGAAGTTGTTCAAACCATCATACCAGGTAATGGTCATCGGAGGTTTGTCACCCCTGGCCGGAAATTTGAAGTCAAGTGTGGTAGCCATGGGGAAGAAGAAGTTATTGTGGCCGTCGAGCAATATCGGGTCAACCTCATAAGGCAGCCCCAAGTCCAGGAATCTATGTACGGTGTCAATGATGTGTGCGCCCCAGTCGCCCAGTGCACCCATGCCAAAATCGTACCAACAACGCCACTGCCCATTGATAAAGTCTCTGTGGTAATCGCGAATTTGGGCTTGCGAAAGCCAGCCTTCCCAATCCAGGGTATCGGGAACGGGCTCTCCTTCAGGGAAACTTGTGATGGCAGGATCCCATCCATGCCAACGGCGACGGCCGTTCATGTGTGCCACTACGGATGTAACATCTTTGATAA
Organism: Balneolaceae bacterium; assembly: GCA_007134085.1. Taxonomy (GTDB): domain Bacteria; phylum Bacteroidota; class Rhodothermia; order Balneolales; family Balneolaceae; genus Rhodohalobacter. The sequence goes on along the minus strand of SLLL01000069.1, from coordinate 4,260 downwards.
TGCCGGCTTCGACCCACGTTTTAAACTGAAAGTAATTGGCTTGCGAATGCCCTTGATTGCCCATCTGGGTAACTACATTGTGCCGCTTTGCAGCTTCTGTCATCAGTTCTACTTCATTGAAAGTTCGTGCCATTGGCTTTTCAACAAACACGTGCTTTCCCATTGCCATAGACAGCATCGTTACCGGAAAATGCGAAAAGTCGGGGGTGCCCACACAAACTGCATCGAAACTGCCGGAAGCACGGTCAAACATTCTTCTGAAATCCTGAAAACGGGGTGCGTTGGGAAACTTTTCCATAAGGTCAACCGTATGCGGAGCCCCCATGTCTGTATCACATAAAGCCACAATATTTGCCAATCCGGTGCCATGTAAAGCTTTTAATATCTCCCCACCTCTGTTGCCAATGCCGACACCGGCCACATTAACTTTATCACTGGGAGCAACATACCCCATACTTTTCCCCAATACTGTGGAGGGAATAATTGTAAAGCCTGCTAAAGCGGCAGCTGCTTTCGATCCGGTTTTCAGAAATTCTCTTCTTTTCATAATTAATGCGAGTATTTATCTGCTTGTTTTCGTTCTGTCTACTTTCCAATTTACTTTATACTTGTCTCCCAATCCATACAAACTTCAAAAACAATCATGCCCTTCCATGTCAAAATTCCTCATCCATAACATGTTATAAGACATCAATTGTAAACTTAGCAATTCAGGAAGTTTGTGCCAAGAGAATACCCATTCCTGCTCAAATACTAATAGAAGTATCTTTACACCAGAGGTTTAGGATTCATCGAAGCCGCTTTTTTATTCAGGCACATAATCTCAAATCCCAAGCTTAGCAAAAACCCGGTTCAATTGTTGTATCGGGTTTTTTATTTTATGCCGTGTTCCAAACACCGTTTTTGGCTATCATAGAAAAAACTGATTCACTCTTTTAACCAACCCAATCCCATAATTATGAAAATAGCAGCTTACCTGCTTCTTGCTCTTTCTTTTATCTTGATGGCCTGCAACGAGCCACAGAACGAACGCACTGAATGGGCACTTGCACTGCATGGTGGTGCCGGCACCATTTCTAAAGAGATGCCCGACTCACTCAAACAGCAATACTATGATGGCTTGCGACAGGCGCTTCGTACAGGCGAAATAATTCTGCGCGAAGGCGGTTCAGCTCTGGATGCTATTGAGTATGTGGTAAGAAATCTTGAGGATAATCCGCTTTTCAACGCCGGAAAAGGGTCTGTTTTTACGGCTGAAGGCAAGCATGAGCTCGATGCTGCCATCATGGACGGTAGCACTCTTGCAGCAGGGGCATTAACCGGCCTCACTACCGTAAAAAACCCGGTAACCCTCGCACGCATCGTGATGGAAGATTCCCCTCATATCTTCTTTTCAGGAAATGGAGCTGAAGAGTTCGCTAACCAAACCGATGTAGAGCGCGTGGAAAATGAACACTTTTTCACTGAAACCCGATACCAGCAGTGGCTGCGTGCGCAGGACAGAGAGGCTATGCACTTACCAAAAGCAGAGTGGGCCGAAGGCGATTACTACGGCACCGTTGGTGCAGTTGCGCTCGATAAAAACGGGAATCTTGCTGCGGCTACCTCAACCGGAGGTATGACCAACAAGCAGTTTGGCCGTGTGGGTGATGTGCCCATTATCGGTTCGGGCACCTTTGCCAATCATGTAGCTGCAATCTCTGCTACCGGCTGGGGCGAGCAGATTATGAGGAATGTGTCTGCGGCAACCATCGCCAACTACATGGAATTTACAGGATCTTCTCTTGATGAAGCCCTCAATTTTGTTCTCACCCAGCGCCTAAACCCAGGTGATGCCGGCTTTGTTGCGGTAGATGCTGATGGAAACATCTCTATGAAAATGAACACTGTGGGAATGTACCGCGGCTCAATCGATTCGAAAGGAAACCGCGTTGTGATGATCTGGGAAGATGAATAAACCGGATATGCACTAATTTTTAACGGTCGGAAGATGGCATTCAGGCAATATGTAAAAGATCTGGTTGAAAACGAACAGGAAGGCAAGGGGCGTGTCTTTAACCTAAGCATTAAAGTGCTGATTATCCTTTCTATGATCAGTATCTCGCTGGAAACTCTGCCCGATATGCGGCCTGAATTTGTTCGGAAACTTTATCTATTTGAAGTATTCAGCGTAATCGTTTTCACGATAGAATATATTGCCAGAATTTATGCCGCAGATAGAAAGCTAAAATTCATATTCAGCTTTTATGGCCTGATTGACCTCCTCGCCATTCTGCCATTTTATCTCGCTGTAGGTTTTGACCTTCGCTCTCTTCGCGCATTTCGCCTTCTCCGTTTGGTTCGTATTTTAAAATTTACCCGCTATAATGCTGCTTTCAATAGAATGGGTGATGCATTCCGGTCTATACAATCAGAGCTCACCATTTTTTTTATCATCATTTTGTTTGTGCTCTACCTTTCGGCGCTGGGAATTTATTATTTCGAAAATCCGGTACAGCCGGAACAGTTTAAGTCTGTTTTCCATAGTTTGTGGTGGGCAGTTGCCACATTAACAACCGTAGGTTATGGTGATGTATATCCGGTAACAGTTGGCGGCAGGGTATTTACCTTTGTGATGCTGATGGTAGGCCTTGGATTAATTTCGGTACCAACCGGGCTCATCGCTTCGGCAATGACCAAACTTGTATCAAAAGAGGAAGAATAGATGATACCAATCGAAAAGTTAACTCTTGAACGTATTAAGCAGGCTGATCATGAAGAGGTTCGTGAGCTAATGAAAAAGTGCTACCCGAAAATTCAGGATCCCACATGGAGCAAAAAAGAACTTAGAAAACTCACAAAAATTTTTCCGGACGGTCAGGTAGTTATTAAGGTAGATGGAAAAATTGTAGCCTGTGCACTCTGCATTATCATACCCTACAAACTATTTGAAGAGAAGCATAAATACCTCGATATAACCGGCAACGACACCTTCAATACACACACCGACGATGGCGACACACTGTATGGACTCGATCTTATGGTTCACCCCGATTTTCGCGGGCTTAGGTTAGGCCGGCGCTTGTACGACTACCGCAAAGAGCTGTGCGAGGAGCTGAACCTGAAGAGCATTGTATTTGGAGGCAGGCTTCCAAACTTTCATAAATTTGATGATATCTCGGCCAAGGAGTACATCAACAAAGTAAAACGAAAAGAGATACACGATCCCGTTCTGAACTTTCAGCTCTCTAATGATTTTCATGTAAAACGGGTGGTAAAAAATTATTTGCCCGAAGATGAAGCATCTGAATCGTATGCGGCTCTTCTTGAATGGGCTAATATTTACTACACAAAACCATCTACCGTTTACAGGCCCGAAAAATCAGTAGTACGTATTGGGCTGGTGCAATGGGGTATGCGCCCGTACAAAAACTTTGACGGCCTCACCGAGCAGATAGAGTACTTTGTGGATGCGGTATCTGGCTATCGGGCCGATTTCGCTCTATTTCCTGAATATATCAATGCGCCACTTATGGCGGAGTTTAATCACCTCTCCGAGCCGGATGCCATCAGAAAACTTGCCGGCTATACCGAGCGCTTACGTGATGTTTTTGCTGAGTTTGCCATCACCTACAATACCAATATTATCACCGGCAGCATGCCAATGATTGAAAATGACAGCTTGCTAAATGTTGGGTATCTCTGCAAGCGAAATGGTGAAATTGAGCGCTATGAAAAAATTCACGCCACACCGGATGAGGTAAAAGTATGGGGTATGAGCGGGGGCACCCAAATCAAAACATTCGATACGGATGCGGGTAAAATCGGCATTCTTATTTGTTATGATGTTGAGTTTCCGGAGCTGAGCCGCCTGCTTGCCCTCGAAGGGATGGATATTCTCTTTGTGCCTTTTCTAACAGATACACAGAATGGATACTCCAGGGTGCGTAATTGCGCAATGGCACGCGCTATCGAAAATGAGTGCTATGTAGCAGTTGCCGGCAGTGTTGGCAATTTGCCTAAGGTACACAATATGGAAATGTCTTTCGCGCAATCGGTGGTGTTTACGCCTTGCGATTTTCCGTTTCCTACTACGGGCATTAAAGCCGAAGCTACCCCTAATACCGAGATGATGCTGATTGTAGATGTAGACCTCGATCTTTTGAAAGAGCTTAATGAGCAAGGCAGTGTGCGCACGCTGAAAGACCGCCGAACAGATTTATACGATATAAAATTTAAAAAAAGACAATCTAAGTAGTGAGAGAGCTTTTTCTTTGAATT
>SLLL01000190.1 GCA_007134085.1 Balneolaceae bacterium | reverse complement strand
GGACGAACCGTCTTCCCAAGAAATGTAAACTCTTCGGCATGGATGGTGGTCTCACCGGTGCGGGTTTTGAAGATGAACCCTTTGATTCCCACAAAATCACCAATATCTGTTAGCTTCTTGAAAACAGTATTGTAAAGGTCGGTTCCAACATCATCCCTGCGGAGATAAACCTGGATTACACCTTCCGAATCCTGAACAGTGAAGAACGAGGCTTTGCCCATAATTCTGCGGGTCATTACCCGCCCTGCAACGGAAACTCTTGGTGCACTTTCCTGATCTTCGGTAATGAGTGATTCATCAGCGAGAATTTGTGAAGAAAGATGGGTTACCTTGTATTTGGTTGGGAAGGGGTTGATGCCACTCTCTCTGAGTTGATCGAGCTTTTCGAGCCGAATTTGTTGTTGTTCACTTAACGAGGGTTCGTGAGTACTCATTGATAATAATTTAAAATACGTTACACGTTTGTTTACAGCCTCATAAGATACGGATTTAAAAAATGAGATAGTAAAGGTGTGTGGGATTGCTAAGGCAAAAATGAATCTTCCAACAAGCAACCTTGAAGAGTCTCAAGCGAAGCGGAAGTCCTTTCCCATTGGGATCACCATGTGGAAAGCGTTGCGGGTTTCTGGCAAATGATGCTTCCGTGAAAATACGAGACTCCGTGGCGATTCTACCATTACAAGAAGATCCCTCAGCTCGGAGCGATTGAAGTATCTTCCTTATATGGCTGTTTTGCAGCTCCTTCGTTCGGGATGACAGGATTGCCTGATGATCATCGCGGCGTAGATCATTCGATGCACTATTTAATTCATGGTCACGCCGCAGTATCAACACTCGATATGTCAAAAAACTGATAGAAATAGCAACTTTGAACCGTCTGTAGTATTGCAGAATATAATTTAACCATCTGTAAAACTCTGTGCTTCAGTGGCAATAGAAAAGGGAAAACAATCGAAAAAAGACGCTTAAAGGACCTGACGGACGCTTTAAGGTCTTTTTTAGAAAACTTTCGTGAAAATCCGTGACTCCATGGCGATTCTACCATTACAGGGAGATCCCTCAGCTCGGAGCGATTGTAGTATCTTCCTAATATGGCTGCTTTGCTGCTCCTTCGTTCGGGATGACAGGATTGCCTGATGATCATCGCGGCGTAGATTTTTCGATGCATTATTCAATTCATGGTTACGCCGCAAAATCAACACTCAATATGTCAAAAAACTGATAGAAATAGCAACGTCGAACCGTCTTTAGTGATGCAGAATATATTTTAACCATCTGTAAAACTCTGAGTTTCAGTGGCAATAGAAAAGGGCAAACACTCGAAAAAAAGACGCTTAAAGGACCTAACGGTCGCTTTAAGGTCTGTATAAATTACTTCCGTGAAAATCCGTGACTCCGTGGCGATTCAACACAGCTAAAATGTGGAGCAGAGTGTAGTAAATGCTTACATTATCGTCAAAATTAATTCATAAGAAAGCATTGCCAGAACGAATTTTGCATAGCAACTTACCTGATGAAATCCTGCTCTCGTACGTGCACATCGACGGTGTAAAGATGTATGTAGATAAAGACACGCAGGAAGCCATAACAGGCTCAAAACTCATCAAAACATTGGCGAAGCAGTATTATGATGAATCCATCACGGAGATCATCTCCAAAAAATACGAGAAACCCCGAGCGTTTATTCGCGACACAGAAATTTCGGTTAGTTTTTCACATACAAAAATTGGGCTCTCTGCGAGTTTATCCAAAATCTACACTGTTGGCTGCGATATTGAAATGACAGACAGAAACGTGAGCCCCGCGCTGCTCGCACGTATGCGCTGCCCCTCTGAAGGAGAAAGCCTCTACAAAAAAGCAGATCCCATCCAAATATGGACACTCAAAGAAGCCGCCCTGAAAATGATTGGAACCGGGCTGCGAAAACCGATGAACAGCGTAACCGTTACCATGCTTGAAGATTCTCTGTTTGATGTGGAATTTGGTGATGGAAAACGTGCAAAAATTTGTAGCTTTCAGCATAAAGATCATTGGATTTCCATTTGCTACCATAAACATAACCTCCCCTGAGCACCTCTATGAACATAACCTCATTCAGCCGTGAAGAGATTGAAGCGAAACTGGCATCAGCCCGGGAACATACAGAACCATCCGAATCCATCCGAATCATTTTTTCCCCTCAGATAATCACAGAACAGAATATCGACGAAGTTTGCAGGGTATACGCTCAGCTTGGAAGATCTGATTACGATACCGTTGTAATTGTTGAAACGCACGAAGGCGAAGCTGAAAAGAAACTGCCGATGCCCTCATTCAAATTCGTGGAAACATCCCTCGGAAGGGTTGAGGCGAACGATCAGCTCAGGAATGATTTTGCCGATGAGGATGATGATTTTTTCATTAATGATGATGCTTTTGATGATGATGTTTCCCTCTATAACCAGCTGATGCTTCTGCAGTGCGCACTGGACGATTTTAACGTACTGAGCATCCAGATTACCGATGAGCGGTCGTTTTATGTGAAAGAGCTGGAATCAGCGCTTGAAGAGATTCTGGCGTCGAAAAATGCGCTGATCGTTTTCTGCTGTGACCTTGACGCTGAAAAAGCTGAAGAACTAAAACGCGTTGTTACCATGAACGAGGCAGAAAGCCAGTCAGAATTGATGAACTATCTGAATGGTGGGCTCTCATCCATTGATGGTGCCGGGGCATTTATATGCGGGTTGATGGTAGCCAAAAAATGGGGGTTACGGCTTTCGTTTGATTCACTTCAGCACAATGAACTCGAAACGGTGAACTTGCTCACCGGCTTTGCAGATATGCAGAGAGTACCCTCGCTAAAATGATCCGGAAAAAACCCCGCGTTACAGTTATAGGAACAGGAGCACTTGGCGGGGCTTTAATTGATTTTTTCCATCAGTGTGATCATTACCAGCTGCTCTCAATCTGGAACAGCAGTCACGGTATTCTATTTGATGAGACCGGTGCCGAAAAGACGATACAGTCTTCACTGCCGAATACAGACGATCAGGTAGGTGATGTTATCTTTTTGGCTGTACCTGATGATGCAATCACTCCTATAGCTAATAGTCTTGCATCAAACGGATTGAATTGGACTAACAAGAGTGTAGTTCACTGCTCCGGAAATCTCTCTTCGGATGCTTTAAAAGCTCTGTCTGATGTTGATTGTACGACAGCTTCTATGCACCCCATCCAAACATTCAAAAGAGGGGATAAGGCTGATAGGTTTGAGGGTATTTTCATTAACCTGGAAGGAAATTCAGAAGTGATAAAATTTCTTGATGATCTTGTTAAAAAAATGGTAGCTAATTCAGTAGTATTAACCAAGTATCAAAAAAGTATATTACATATCGCTGCGGTATTTTCGTCCAACTATCTGGTAGCACTGATGCATCAAACAGAGAAAATTCTGAATCGGGCAGAATTAAATGAAGGGATATCACTGCTTGAGCAGCTCATCAATCAAACCCTTCAAAACGTACTAGATAAAGGAACCGTTGAAGCGCTCACCGGACCAATTTCAAGAGGGGATGTGAACTCTGTTCAAAAACATTTGGAGCTCATCGAAGGCGACCCATCCTCAAAAAAGCTCTACAAAATGATGGGCCGTATCGCCATCGAAATCACCGCACAGCGAAAAGAAGTTCAACCCGAAAAACTGCAACAACTGCGCGATCTGCTCAACGATAAGTAACAATTTGAGCAACCTTGAAGCGTCTTAATCGAAGCGAAAATCCTTTCCCAATAGGATCACCATGTGGCAAGCGTTGCGGGTTCAAGACAAAAAAACTCTGCGTTATTCAGTGATTCAGTGGCAACAGAAAAAGGCACAAAATCGAAAAGACGACGCTTAAAGGACCTGGCGGACGCTTTAAGGCCTTCTTAAGAAACTCTCCGTGAAAATCCGTGCTTCCGTGGCAATTCAATTTTGCCACAGAGGAGGTGTTAGGAATACCCAATCACCACAGCAATCACCAGGGCGATTGCGCAGAAAACAATCAGTTTTAGCAGAAGTGGCATGATGAAGCGGAACCACTTATCGTAGGGAATGCTTGCAAGGCCGAGGATGCCCATCAATACGGGGTTGGTGGGTACAATCATGTTCATGAGTCCATCACCAAACTGAAAAGCCAGCACAGAAATTTGTCTCGAAACCCCAACAAGGTCACCAATTGGAGCCATTAGCGGCATGGTTACAAGTGCTTGCCCGCTGCCCGAGGGGATAAAAAAGTTCAGTACACTCTGAATCATCAGCATACCAACTGCTGCAAGTTCAGGCCCAACGGCTGCCAGTGGTGTTGCGAGATAATTCACCACGGTGTGTAAAATCTCCCCATCTTCCATAATGAGGGCGATGGAACGCGCAAAACCGATCAAAAGAGCAGTTCCGGTAAGTTCAGCGGCTCCTTTTCCGAACGCCTCAGCCATTTTGTTAACACCCAATCCAGCTATCAAACCTGCAGCAATCGCCAATCCAAGAAAAAGTGCACCAAGCTCAACGAGATACCATCCATATCGGGCAATACCAACCACAACCACAATCAGCGCAAGAATCGTAGCAAGTAATACTGAGATGGTTCTAAACGAAAGCTCCGGAAATTCCGGTGCTTTTTGATGAATATTCCCCTCAATACCATAAACAAGACTCTTTTCCGGGTTATTTCTTACAGTACGCGCGTATTTCCATACGTGGTGAAAACCGATGGCAAGCAGTGGAAATACGAGAACTACACGATACCAAGCACCGGATGTCGGTTCCAGCCCGGCAACATCCTGCGCAACAACAAGAGTAAAGGGATTCGTCACAGCTATGGCATACCCAATACAGTACCCAACCACCATGGTGCCAATAGCTGTAATAGAGTCCATCTTCAGTGCAACGCACATAGATACGAGTATAATAGCGAACGGAATATACTCTTCTGCCATACCGAGTGTGGCAGATGCTGCAGCAAATGCAAACATAGTAAGAAATAGGAGAGGGCCGGGCATATTGCCAAATGTGGTAATCATTTTGCCGAGGAGGGCATCAATAGCACCGGTTTGGCGAACTACAGCGAGTGCGCCGCCAATAATCAGCACAAAGAAGATGATTCCCTGCGCATCGGCGAAGGCGCGGGGAACTACCGTAAAAATGGAGGTGGGGTGCAGATACTCTTTGTCATCAAACGCTTCGAATGAACCGGGAATAACAACATCTCTTCCAAACTCATTTTGTTCTGTGCTGAACTCGCCGGAGGGTAAAATCCATGTAAGGATAAGAGCAGCAGCCATCAGGATAAAAAGCAGAACGAGTGTGTGCGGTATTTCTATTTTCAAAACAGTGCCGTTTTCGTTGAACAGCGGTTATGATACAAAATCACGGCTAATAAATCTGATGGTTTATATTGTTCACATGATTCGGTGGCTGCATATGATAATCCACATTCATTTCTTGTCATAAATTGCGATATTCCTTCAAAGAAATTCAGAATATAAAGTATTGGAAATAGTTTGAAAGAGTTCATCAAAATTGCATCGGGCCAAGGCTTCTGGGGCGATCTGCCAAATGCGCCAGTAAACCAGGTAAAGAACGGAAAAATTGACTATCTGGTGATGGATTACCTCGCCGAGGTTACCATGTCGATCATGCAGAAGCAGCGAATGCGAAACGAAAAATTTGGCTATGCCAGAGATTTTGTGGACGTGATAGAGGCAACCCTGCAAGAGATAAAGAAAGACGGTGTGAAGGTGATCTCAAATGCGGGTGGAGTGAATCCGCTTGCCTGTAAAGATGCCATTCTTCAGGTGGCTAAAAAGGCTGGAATTACCGGCTTAAATGTGGCAGTGGTTGATGGGGATGATATTCTTCCAGGGCTGGATGAGCTTATTGCAGGCGGCCATCACCTGAATAATATGGAAACGGGCGAGCCGATTGCCTCTGTGAAAGAGAGCCTACTGAGTGCCAATGTCTATTTTGGCTGCCGCCCGATCGTAGAGGCTCTGGAAAAGGGGGCTGATATTATCATCACCGGCAGGGTAACCGATACCGGGCTCACACTCGCCCCGATGATCTACGAATTTGGCTGGGATTACGAGGATTTTGATTTGATGTCGGCAGGCACTATCGCGGGGCATATCATTGAGTGCGGTGGCCAGGTATCCGGTGGCAACTTTACCGATTGGGAGACGGTGAACAACCTGGTGAATATTGGTTTTCCCATTATCGAAGCACATCCAGACGGATCATTCTATGTAACCAAACATGAAGGCACCGGTGGTTTGATTTCTGAGATGACGGTTAAGGAGCAGCTGTTGTATGAGATTGGTAATCCATCGGAGTATATCACCCCAGATTGCATTGCGGATTTTACATCCATTCAGTTAAAACAAGAAGGGAAAGACAGGGTTAAAGTGTGGGGGATCACCGGTAAGCCGGCTACGCCAACCTATAAAATTTCTGCCAGTTACATTGATGGCTATAAGCTCTCATCTACACTGGTTTACAGCTGGCCTGATGCCCTTAAAAAGGCAAAAGTTGCTGGTGATATACTGCTGAAACGTGCTGGAAAACTTGGCATCACATTCCGCGATACTAATGTTGAGTTTGTAGGTTTGAACTCATGTAACGAGGACAAAGGTGAGCTGAAAAAAGATCAGAGCGATCTTAATGAAGTTCAGATGAGAATAAGCGTACAGGGAGATTCGAAACAGGGTCTTGAGCGGTTTGCAAAGGAGATCGCCCCGTTGATTTTAACCGGCCCCAGTGGAGTTACTGGTTTTGCCGGTGGCCGCCCCCGTGTCAGTGAAGTGGTTGCTTATTGGCCCGCACTTCTCGATAAAAAAGCGGCTACGCCAAGGGTTACCGTTTTTGAAGTTTGAGGGGTGTAGGTGTAAGCACGAAGTGGTAATAAACAGATTTGGGATGTGTGAATTAGGGTAGAGGAGTATGAAGCGTTGATAATACTCATCGTGCAACCATCGGGTATAGATATTACCCCTTTCAATTTACGGGCCGATGGTTTTTTGTTGGCATTTTTATCCCGGGGCGCTGCCCCGGGCTATTGTAGTTTGACCTTTTTAGGGCCGGGGTTTATGGTTGGGTTGAGAGTTATTCCGAAATGTCTATTTCCGATCTTCATGAGACGGCGTTGTGTCTCGTAAAGGGCTTATCTGAACCTTGAGCATCGAAATTCAGCTCCAACGGAGCGCCGGCAATAACATAGTACAGCGTGCTGCGATGAGATCAAAATCATGAAATAACCGCCCCAAAACGGGCGGAGTCCTACATAATACCTATTCCTAATTTTCTTCTTTATCGGAGCAAGTTGCTCTGTCACTTCAATCAACAAAACCTGACGGCTAACAAACCTATAACTTCTTTTAACTTTCCTCATTCAAAATATTCAGGAAGAAGAGTTAATAGTTCGTTAAATTCAGCACATCAAAAAATATCATTTAATCAATCAGGACTAAGACATAGAAATATGGTTATTGGGATAATTGGAGCAGGAATATCCGGGTTAACTGCCGGCAGTTTACTTGCAAAAGCAGGGCATGAAGTTACAATTTTTGAAAAAAGCCGTGGCTATGGCGGCAGAATGGCTACCCGATATGCCGGTAAATCCCTAAAGGCACGGCTCGATCATGGTGCCAACTATTTTACAGCCGAAACACACGAGTTCAGGTCTTTCGTTACAGAGCTCATCGATAAAAATATCCTTAGAACATGGGGCAGAAATTTCGCTGCTTATGATGGTGAAAAGCTGATTAATAAAAATCCGAATGATCCGCGTAATGTAATTTATACATCAAAAGCCGGCATGAACAAGGTTGGTAAATACCTCTCTCGCTGGGTTGATGTGCAAGCCAATAGCCAGGTTGGTGGATTGACCTATTTTGGCAAAAACAGGTCTAAAAAACGTGCTTGGATGATCAATATGACAACCAGCAAAGCGTTCGGCTTCGATGCGGTGATTATCGCCCTGCCTGCACCTCAGGCATATGGTATTTTATCAACCACTATTGATGAGGTGAATACACTGAAGATTGTACGCAGGCTGGATGAAGTTAACTACAGGCCTCAATTTTCACTGATGGTTGGCTATGGCGATGCTGAACAACCAGACTGGCAGGGAATCATTTGTAATAACTGCAATCTCGATTTTGTGTCTAATGAATCATCTAAGCGGGATATAGGCCATGAAACAACTTTCGTGCTTCATGCAAGTGCCGCTTTTTCAAGAAAGCATCGTGACGGAGATGAAGAGTTGGTAAGCAGGGAAATGCTCGCAGAATTTTCAAACATAACCGGTGGCTGGGCTTCGTCACCCGATTGGCAACAACTGCATTTTTGGCGATACAGCCGCCCTGAGGTTCAGCTGAATCAGCCTTTCTTTGAGCTTGAAGATGATGATGCCCCTCTTTCACTAATAGGCGATTATTATAACGGAGATGGCGTAGAGAGTGCCTATAAATCAGGTTATGATCTGGCAAATCATTGGATTGAAAAGTTTTCATAAAAAAAACAGGGTAGAGCAACAGTTTAGCAACTAATAAAAAGCTGAATGCTTTTTCATGGCATGTTGTTTGTTTGACTTCATTAGCATGCAAAATTCCTTAATGTGGAATCACTAAAAAAACTGAATCAATATTTAAAGAAGTATAAAGGAGCGGCAATCCTTGGCGGGATTTTCCTCACGGGTGCAAACTTCTTTCTTATCTGGATTCCGGTGCTCATCAGGCAAACGATGGATGAGGTTGAAGCTCTTGGTGCAGATCAGTCCGCTGAGTTCGATTCTATCGGCACCATTCTGTTTTCCAGCGAAGCCGGAGCCATTCTTGCGTTCAATTCGTTGCTGCTCATCGGTACCGTAATTCTGTATGGTGTTTTACTATTTGCCACCCGACAGACTCTTATTGTAAGCTCCCGAAAGATTGAGTTTGATATCCGTAACACCATCATGGATAAGCTCCTTCAGCTTCCGCAGCGATATTTCTCAGCCAATCGAACAGGTGAAATTTATGTGAGGGCTACGGAAGATGTAGGCAGGGTGCGCGAATATTATGGCCCTGTGCTGATGTATACCATCAATACCATTACGCGTGCCGGTTTCATTATTACGATGATGATTATTGTAAACCCCGAACTTACATTTTGGGCTCTGTTGCCGCTGCCGTTTCTCTCAGCATTTGCATATTGGGTGAGTGGCTTCATCAATAAATATCAGTTAATTATTCAGGAGCAATATTCACGCATTGCGGGAAAAGCACAGGAGACATTCAGCAGTATCAGGCTCATCAAGGCCTATAACCGGATTGATTACGAGCAAGAGCGCTTTGAGGAAGAGAGCGATCAGTATCGAAAAAAGAAACTGAAGCTAGACCTTGTTGAATCTCTGTTTCACCCAACATTAAACTTACTGATAGGTGTATCTGTTTTAATTGTAGTATGGAAAGGTGGGCTTATGGTAATAGACGGAGTGATTACGCTCGGAAATATTGCTGAGTTTGTGATCTATGTAGCATACCTCACCTGGCCGGTAGCTTCGCTTGGTTACACAGTTAACGTATTGCAAAAATCTCTTGCATCGTGGGAGCGCATTGATGAAATGCTAACCGAACCCATCGACATACTTGATGATGAAAAACCGGCTGTGGAGAAAGAGCTTAAGGGAAGTATTGAGTTCAGGAATGTGAGCTTCAAATACCCAGGATCTGACGAATACGCTTTAAAAAATGTGAGCCTGAAAATTGAACCGGGAAGCAATGTAGCCATTGTTGGCCGTACAGGTGCCGGTAAATCAACTCTTATAAATCTCATTCCGCGACTTTTTGATGCAACCGAAGGTGATGTTCTTATAGACGGTATAAATGTGAAAGAGTGGGGTGTTCAACACTTACGTAAATCAATTGGTTATGTACCGCAGGAAACATTCCTGTTTTCAACTACAATTAAAGAGAACATAGCCTTTGGTGTTGAGCATGCATCTATGGAACAGATAGAGAAAGCCGCCGGCCAGGCGCAGGTGCTGGATAATATTTTGGATTTTGAGAAAAAATTCGAGACACTTGTAGGAGAAAGAGGTATTACACTATCGGGTGGACAAAAACAAAGAACAGCCATTGCAAGGGCAATTATTAAAAATCCTGGAATAGTAATTTTTGACGACTCTCTCAGCGCAGTAGACACAAAAACAGAAGATGCAATTTTAGAGCATCTGCGCGTGAAATTATCTGATAAGACCACTATAATGATATCTCACAGAATTTCTACAGTAAAAAATGCTGATACAATTTTTTATGTTCAAAATGGTTCAATAGTAGAATTTGGTACACATAGTGAACTAATTAAAAAGGAAGGACATTACTCTAATATGTACCAAAAGCAATTACTAGAACAAGAATTAGCTGAAATTTAAAAATATAAAAACAGAAAACGGGGATCTTTTGTTTGAACGGCAAAAACCCATAAAACATACCGGGAGAAAACAATGATTATTGTACCCTTAGGCGTTGCATCAGCAACCCCAACAGCAGTAAGGCACCTGCCATCAGTAGCCCTTTGGAGAGAAGGCGATGTTCACCTCTTCGATTGCGGCGAAAATACCCAAATGCGAATGCTTCAAGCCGGCTTAAAACGCTCAAAAATTGAAAATATATTCATCAGCCATTTTGATGTAGATCATTTCTCCGGCTTAATCGGGCTTCTTTCAACCCTGCAGCTCCAGAGAAGAGACAGAACATTGAATATTGTAGGGCCTAAAGGCATTAAAGAATATGTGGAATGGAACCTGAATTTTGCGAAGGTAGATCTCAGTTTCGGCCTAAATTTTGTTGAGGTTGAAGAAGATTTCGAATCACAGCGGGTTGTGGATGAAGAAGAGTATTACGTTGAGGCACGGCCGTTAAATCATTCAAAATTCTGTATGGGTTTCCGCTTTCAGGAAAAAGATAAACCCGGGAAGGTAGATGCTGAAAAAGCTGAAGCTCTAGGCATTACGGAAGATGCCCAATATAAAGCCTTGAAAGCAGGCGAAGATATTGAAGTGGATGGAAAAGTCATCAAATCTTATGATATCGTTGGTCACCCGCGTCCGGGAGACAGCTTTGCATATATTTCCGACACAAAATATTGCCCAAATGCTGTAAAGCTGGCAATGAACACCAACATTCTCTATCACGAAGCTACTTTTAGCGAATCACTGGCTGATAAAGCAGCTGAAACCGGCCATTCAACATCAGGCGATGCAGCACGCGTTGCTACAGAAGCGCAAACCAAACTGCTTGTAATTGGCCACTTCTCAGCAAGGTACACAAATCCCTTTGTGTTGCTTAGAGAAGCGCGTGCCAAATTCTTCCCGGCTTGGCTGGCAACTGAATTGCGCCCCATCTACACAAATCCTGCTCAGGAAAAAGGAATTGTGGAACAGAAGGTGTACATCAAAGAGATTGATGAAAAGTCCGATTCAAAGTCTTCGCGTAAGAAGAGCTACGACAAAGGCGGCAGCGGTGGTAAAAAATTCAGAAAACGCAGAAGCAGTTCCGATCGTGGCGATGACCGAAGAGGTGGCAGCCGAAGAGGCAATTACAGCCGCAGGGACGATTCCGGTGGCGAGCGCAGAAAGCGCAGGCCGGAAAGGCAGCCAAGAGAACGTGACTATAATCGCGATTATAACAACAAAGATTATAATAACGATAATCAGGGAACTTCGAGGCCACCTAAACACATTACGCCAAGAACTCCTTTTGATAATTTCGACCGTTTCTGATTCAGGTAACGCTCTTAAATTCAGGCCGTAAACTTGAAGCAACAAAAACAATCTGAAGCCGCCGATTCTGTTTTGATTCGGCGGCTTTATTACTTTTTCCATCCTTACCGCTGGTGGGCGGTGTTCGCAATCGTGCTTACGCTATCCGCCGCTTTTTTGGGTACAGTTCGCCCAAAGCTTACTCAGGTTGCCGTTGATGATCACATTGCTATTGGTGATATCGACGGGCTGCTCTGGATTGTGATACTGCTTGCGCTTGCTCTGATAGGCGAGTTTTTTATTCTGATTTTGAATACATACATAACTCGTTGGTTTGGACAGGGCGTGCTGTTTAGCCTGCGAAATGCAGTTTTTGAAAAAATTCAGTCCCTCCACGTTCAGTTTTTTGATAAAAACCCAATAGGGCGACTCATTACCCGAACAACCAACGATATAGAAGCGTTGAGCCAACTTCTGTCGGATGGAGTTGTTAGCATGATTGGCGACCTTTTCCGCATATTTTTCATTCTCTACTTCATGTTGGTGATGAGCTGGGAGCTAACCATCATTGCGATTTTGGTGTTGCCAATACTTTTTTATGCTACATTTTGGTTCAAGAGTAAAGTTAGGGTAGCATTTCTTGAGGTTAGAGATCAGATTGCAAGGTTGAATTCCTTTGTGCAGGAGCACATCAACGGCATGATGATCGTTCAGCTTTTCAACAGAGAAAAGAAGCAAAAAGAGAAATTCGAATCAATTAATGCAGAGCACAGGCATGCACACATTAAAACCATCTTCTATTTCTCCATATTCTGGCCAATTGTAGAGGTGCTTGCAAGCATTGCCATGGCGTTAGTGGTTTGGTATGGTGGAGCAAGGGCGCTGATGGATCAGGTTACATTCGGCGTGCTGCTTGCATTTATCCAGTATGTGAGGCAGTTCTTTAATCCTATCAGGGGATTGTCTGAAAAATATAATACGTTGCAATCGGCACTGGCATCATCCGAGCGTATTTTTGATGTGCTTGACACCAAAAATGAGGTGTATGAATCAGATTCACCTAAAACGCTTGAGAAAGTAGAGGGAAGAATTGATTTTGAGAATGTGGTTTTCAGTTATAATAAGGGTGAAGAAATAATTATAAACGATATCTCTTTCACTGCTAAGCCGGGAGAACTGCTTGCAATAGTAGGAGCCACAGGTGCCGGTAAATCTACCATAATAAATCTGCTTCTGCGTTATTATGATATAAATGAGGGAACAATATATCTGGATGGAGTTGATATCAAAGAGCTGTCGCTTGAAGATTTACGAAAAAACTTCGGTTTGGTTTTGCAGGATAATGCTCTGTTTTCCGGCACAATCCATCAAAACATAACACTTGGTAACCCAGAAATTACTCGTGAGCAGGT
Source organism: Balneolaceae bacterium (assembly GCA_007134085.1). GTDB lineage: Bacteria > Bacteroidota > Rhodothermia > Balneolales > Balneolaceae > Rhodohalobacter. The sequence continues at coordinate 42,324 of SLLL01000190.1, read as the reverse complement.
GATTAAAGCAGCCAAAGAGGTAGAAGCACACAACTTCATCAAAAAACTTCCTGGCAGCTATGATTATGTGCTTAGTGAACGTGGGGCATCGCTCTCAATGGGGCAGAGGCAGTTAATTTGTTTTGTAAGAGCTATGGTTTATGATCCAAAAATTTTAATTTTAGATGAGGCAACATCAAGTGTTGACTCGGAAACCGAAGAGCTTGTTTCGCGTGCGTGCCAGCGGATGATGAAAGGCAGAACCTCAATTGTTATTGCGCACAGGCTTTCAACAATACAGGGAGCCGACAATATTCTGGTGATGCATAAGGGTAAAATCAGAGAAACAGGAAATCACAAAGATCTTATCGAAAAAGACGGCGGAATTTATAGAAAACTATATGAGTTACAATATAAAGATCAAGCTGTAATTACAAGCACAGCAACAAACTAACGAACAATAACTATAAAACGGAGACAATTATGGCAGACTTCAAAGAAAAGGAAAAAGAGATAAAAGAAGCTCTTATGAAAGAAAGAGAGCAGCTTAAGGAAACCTATAACGAAATACTTTCACGCCTAAAAACAGAAGGCGAAAAACTGCAAGGCGATATTCAGAAAGAGTATGATAACGCCCGCAAGTATGTGGAAAAAAATCCTGAAGCCGGAATAGGCGTTGCACTTGTTGGTGGATTACTGATTGGTTTTGCAATCGCAAAATTATTTAAGAACTAATATTTATGAGCAGTTTGCAGTTAGATAAACTTGATAACCTCTTTGAGCGCCTTGATGCGCTCAGGGGGTATCTTTGACTACGATAGAAGAAAAGTAAAAATCATAGAAATAACTGAACGCACACAAGATCCGGATTTTTGGAATGATCCGGATAACGCCCAACAAGTGATGCGTCAGCTCGACTTCGAAAAAGAGATTACCGGAAAATGGGATGAACTTGATGAACTGCGGGAGAGTATCCGGGTTTTTGAACAGTTTTTGAGTGAAGGCGAGGATGTTGAAAACGAACTTCGAAAAGAGATTAACACATTCAAAGAAAAACTGCAGGATCTAGAGCTGCAGAATATGCTTAGTGATACAGATGATCATCGCGATGCAATTGTAACATTTAACCCCGGCGCAGGTGGTACAGAAAGCCAGGATTGGGGCGTTATGCTTTTCAGAATGTACACCCGATGGGCTGAGAAGCGGGGGTTCAAAGTATCGGTTGCGGAGTATCAAGATGGTGATGTTGCAGGGCTAAAAAGTGCAACGATAGAAGTATCCGGACAGAATGCTTACGGATATTTAAAGTCGGAAAGTGGTGTGCACAGATTAGTGCGGATCTCGCCATTCGACAGCAACTCACGAAGACATACGTCATTTTGCTCCGTTTTTGTATCGCCCATTATTGATGATACCATTGAGGTTAACCTGAACGATTCTGATATAGAGCTGCAGCGCTTTCATGCGAGTGGTGCCGGCGGGCAAAATGTTAACAAGGTTGAAACCGGTGTGCGCCTCATCTGGGCCGGGAAACTGAGTGATGGCACACAAGAGCGGGTAGTTGCTGAATGCCAGCAAGAACGCTCCCAGCTGCAAAACCGCGAAAAAGCTCTCGTGATGCTTAAATCGAAAGTTTACGAGCTTGAGAAAAATATCAAAGAGCGCGAAAAGCAAAAATTAGAAGATTCGAAAAGCAGTAACGAATGGGGGTCACAAATTCGCTCATACGTATTTCATCCATATAATATGGTGAAAGATCACCGCACAGATCACGAAACAGGTGATGTGCATAGTGTGATGGACGGCAGCCTTGATGAGTTTATGAAAGCCTACCTAATGATGTACTCAACCGCTTCGGCATGATAAAAGTTGGTGTAACCGGCGCAATTGGCTCAGGCAAAACTACATTCTGTAAGATGCTGGAAGAGTTGGGTGCTGCCGTGTTCTATGCCGATGATGAAGCCAAAAGGCTGATGGTTGAAGATGTTGATCTCAGGAAAGCTTTGGAGCAAGCCTTCGGGCAAGAAACCTATTTATCTGATGGAAGCCTGAATAAACCCCACCTTATCAAAGAAGCTTTTCAGAAAGGAAATGTAGAGAAGCTGAATAGTATTGTACACCCTGCTGTAAGAAAAGAGTTTGAGCGTTTTGCCAAGAAAGCCGCCAATTCCGGATACAAATTAGTAGTAAAAGAAGCTGCTTTACTGTTGAATTATGGAAGGCCGGATGAGCTGGATTTAGTCATCATTATAAAAAGCGGTCAGAACAGCCGCGTTCAACGCGTTGTGAACAGAGATAAAGTATCTGAACAAGCCGTTTTAGAAAGAAATGCAAAGCAACCTGATTTTGATAAACTCACTCATCTTGCCGATTATATAATTGAAAACAACGGCACTATTGAAGAATTACGAGATAGAGCAGATGATATATTTGAGAAGATCAATTAGTAAATAGTTGATCACAATATCAAAGAGGAAGAACCAGATATAGGTTTGCCGAAAAATTTGGAGATGGCTAAGAGCTTTATCAAACGGGTTTAATCCTCAAGGATGATAAACATGCCTTCGCGAATGTCGTGCTGCATGGTATAGCCTGCATTTACCTCAACCACATATTTGGCGGGCATCTCTGATTGAATGCTTTCGTGCGAGTAGGGAGGAGTATTTCTGTGTATGCGTACTATTTCAAAATCGGAGTTGGCAAAAATAATATCCAGAGATATCGGGGTGTTTGCCATCCAGAAACTTCTTGGCTCATCACCATCAAATATAAACAGCATTCCTGCATCCGATGGCAGGTTGTGTACATCCATAAGGCCTTCGCTTCGGCTCGCATCATCGTTGGCCAATGCAGCACGAATTGTTGAAACGGGCTCTGCGCCCTCTTCACCGAAAGAGACGGTTGTTACAAAATCGAGAACTCTTGTTTCTGATTGGCGAGTTTGCGGCGATTCTTCAGATTGAGCACATGATACAGCAAAAAAAAGTACAGCAATCAGATAAAGAAAAAGCGATTTGTTAAAGTGAGGCATAAGTTATGAAGAGTAAGTTTTTACTGAAAAAAGGCTTAAAAATAGTTTCTATTATATATTTCAATTGCTTTGTAGAGCCTTAATGATACTTTGTTCTGGATGGGGATACAAGTTCTAAAGGTTGTAATTTTTAGCATTTTACGTTATTTTTAGAAACTGTGAAGTGAGCGCCGGAAGGTTCTCACTTTTTTTTGTACTTGGTATCAGGTAAAACTATGCAGAAGGATATTATAGAAGTTGTTAAAGAATTGTCGGAACCCATTATAAATCAACAAAATATGTTTCTTGTTGATGTGGAGTTGAAGCACAAAAAAGTTCCGGAATTATGGATTTTGGTTGATACAGAAGAAGGCGGCGTTAATGTTGATGTATGTTCGGCAGTAAGCAGAGAGGTTGCAAATCTGCTTGAAGAGCAGAATGTTTTTGGCGGTGCATACAGGTTAAACGTTTCGTCGCCAGGGCTTTCGAGGCCGTTGAGTGACAAGCGGCAATATCGTAAGAATATTGGCCGTACAGCGAAGGTTAAGTACAAAATAGATGATAACTACCTCACCATAGAGGGTGTTATTAATGCAGTAGAAAATGAACTCATTACCATTTTAGATGAGAAAAACGATAAGGTTGACATAGAATTCAGCCAGATTGTTGAGTTGAAAATTATTCCAAAAATTTAGAATTAACTTTTTATACAGGTAGAACTCTGATGCAAAACGATATTTCAAAGCTCATTATTCAGTCATTTGCTGAAATTGCAAAAGATAAAGGCATTGATAAAGACTTATTGCTGACCATTCTTGAGGATGTGTTCAGAACAATGATCCGGAAAAAATATGAATCTGATGAAGCTTTTGAAGTAATTTTAAATGCAGACAGGGGTGAAATTCAGATTCTGCACATTCGCGAAGTTGTACCGGCTGATGAATTAACAGACCCGGTAACAGAAATTTCTTTGGAAGATGCCCAAAAGCACGATCCTGATCTGGAACTCTATGATGAATTCGCACAGGAAATTTCAATTACAGATTTTGGCCGCCGTGCAGTAACTATGGCAAGGCAGCAGCTTGCACAGAGAATCCGTGAAATTGAGAAAGATAATATTTTTGAGGATTACTCCGATCGCGTTGGTGAAATTGTACTTGGGGACGTATACCAGGTTCGTTCAAATAAAGACATCCTTGTAAACCATAACGGTGTGGAACTGCTGCTTCCAAAAAGCGAGCAAATCTATAAAGACCGTTACAGAAAAGGCGATACCATTCGCGCGGTAGTAGTTGAGGTAAAAATGCTTGGCGGCAACCCATCTGTGATCATTTCAAGAACATCTCCGCTTTTTCTGGAGAGGCTGTTCGAAAATGAAATTCCGGAAGTATTTGATGGCATCATCGAACTGAAAAGAATTGCCAGAGAGCCGGGCGACCGCTCCAAGGTAGCCGTAGTATCGTACGATGAACGAGTTGATCCCGTTGGTGCTTGTGTAGGTATGAAGGGAATTCGTATCCATGCTGTGGTTCGTGAGCTTCAAAATGAAAATATAGATGTAATCAACTACAGTGATGATATTATTGAGTTTATAAAACGTGCGCTTCAACCTGCCAGGGTACTGAAAGTTGAAATGTCGGAAGATGGCAAGCGTGCCAGTGTTCTTGTACCGGCTGATGAAGTTTCCAAAGCGATCGGTAAAGGTGGGGTAAATATCCGCCTGGCATCTAAGCTTGTTGGGTGCGAGATCGATGTATTCAGAGAAGTTGAAGAAGAAGATGATATCGATATCGCTGAGTTTACGGTTGATTTTGGTGAAGAGACCGTTAACCTGTTGCGAGAGATAGGTTGCGATAGTGCGCGTGCTGTTCTGGATCTTGATGAAGAGGAAATTATCAGGAGAACAGAAGGTAAAATTACCAAAGAGCAAGCCGAAAGAATTATCGACATCATTGCATATGAATTTGAGGACGAACAAGATTGATCGTACCTTTAACAGGTATTCCCCGCAGTAATTTTTTTGATATAACAGACGTACAAACGAATATATGGCCAACCAAAAACCGAAAAAACTCTTTAAGGTTGCATCCGAATTTAATGTTGCCACTCAATCTATTGTTGATACACTGAGTGATAACGGATTCGATATTGCAAACCGACCAAACTCCAAAATTACCCAGGAAATGTATGAGGTGCTGGATGGAGTTTATGGAGACGATAAAGAGAAAAGCAGGGAACACGAAAAAGCGCGGGAAGAGTACGAATCACGCAGAAATCAAATGATGTCGAACCGTAACGAGCGTGTTACGATTGATACATTTCTTGAGCCGCTTGATGAGCTCCCGATTGAACCAGAAGATGTACCCCCGCCAAAAGCGGAACCAGTTTTAGAACCTGTTGAAGAGGTTATTGAGCCGGAACCGGTTGAGGAAAAACAACCTGAGCCTGAACCAGAAGATGAGGTTGTTGAGCCGGAGCCCGAAGTAGAAGAAGAAGTTGTGGCAGAGGAAGAAGAGTCAGAGGTTGAAGAAGAGCAGGATGAGCCTGAGGAAGATGAAGCCGATGAACCAGAAGAGGAAGATTCCAAGCAAGACGAAGAAGAAGAAATTGTACGTGGCCGTGCCAGCAAATTAAGTGGTACAAAAGTACTTGGTAAAGTTGAATTTTCGCGGGATGCCAAGAAAAAGCGTAAAACCCGTAAGCGTAGAAAAGATAGAACCGAGGCTGATGAAGCCCCGCCAACAAAGCAGAAAGCAAAGGATAAATCAGCCGATACTGCACCTTCCACCAAGAAACAAAAGAAGAAAAAATCGAAACAGAGCAGTAAAGTTGATGAGGAAGATGTAGAGAAGAAAATGCGTGAAACCCTGCAAAAACTGCAAGGAAGCAAAACGGTTGGAAGCCGGAGGCAGAAACGAAGAAGGCAGCGTAAAGAGGAGAGAGAAGAAGAACGCGCCATGATGGAGGAGATGGAAGAACTTGAAAATGATGTGCTCGAAGTAGCAGAGTTCATCACAGTAAGTGACCTTGCCGATCTTCTTGACGTAAAGCCAACTGATGTAATTACTACTTGTATGAACATTGGCATGATGGTTTCCATCAACCAGCGCCTTGATGCTGCTACGATAGAACTTGTAGCTTCTGAATACGATTTTGATGTGAATTTTGTGGATGCGGATGAGATGATAGAAGATGAGATCATCCAGGAAGAGGATGATCCCGCTGATCTGCGCCCCCGTGCACCGATTATTACAGTAATGGGCCATGTTGACCATGGTAAAACCTCACTTCTTGATTATATAAGGAAAACGAAAGTTGCAGCGGGTGAGGCCGGTGGTATTACCCAGCACGTTGGTGCTTATGAAGTGGATACCGAATCGGGCAAGAAAATTACATTCCTCGATACACCGGGTCACGAAGCTTTTACTGCTATGAGAAGCCGTGGAGCGCAAGCTACAGATATTGTAATTCTGGTGGTGGCAGCTGATGATTCTGTGATGCCTCAAACAATTGAAGCGATTAATCACGCCAAGGCGGCAAATGTATCCATTGTAGTGGCTATCAATAAGATGGATAAGGAGGGTGCCAATCCTGACAAAATTAAGCAGCAGCTATCCGAGCACAGTGTAATTGTTGAAGACTACGGAGGCACGAATCAGTGTGCTGAAGTTTCTGCACACACAGGTATGGGTATTGACGAACTGCTCGAAAAAGTACTTATCGAAGCAGAATTGATGGAATTACAGGCAAACCCCGATCGTCTTGCACAGGGTATTGTGCTCGAATCGCGTGTTGATAAGGGCAAGGGTACAGTTGCCAACGTACTTGTGCAAAATGGTACTCTGAAAATTGGTGACCCGTTTGTTGCAGGTTCCGTTTCGGGTAGAGTACGTGCCATGGAAAATGAACATGGCAAGAGGCTGAAAGTGGCAGGCCCATCTGTTCCGGTACAGCTTACCGGTTTTGTGGATTCACCACAGGCAGGTGACAAACTCATTGTGCCAAAAGATGAGAAAACAGCCCGTGAAATTGCAAATCAGCGTCAACAAATCAGGCGTGAGCAGAATCTCAGAAAAGTGAAACATCTCACTCTGGATGATCTCTCGAGAAGAATGGCACTTGGTGAAGTTTCTGAACTGAATATCATTATAAAGGCAGATGTGGATGGCTCTATTGAAGCTCTTTCCGGCGCGCTGCAGAAGTTGAGTACGGAAGAAGTTTCTGTGAATATTATTCACACCGGCTCAGGTGCAATTACCGAATCAGATGTTCTTTTGGCATCAGCCTCAGATGCGATTATCATCGGTTTCCAGGTGCGGCCAACTGCTAATGCACGAAAACTGGCTGAAAATGAGAGTATTGACATTCGCCTGTTCAGTGTTATTTATGATGCCGTGGATGAAGTTCATGATGCACTTGAAGGCTTGCTTTCACCGGAGATTAAAGAGGAGATGAAAGCTCTTGTAACCGTGCGTGAAGTTTTCAAAGTATCAAAAGTTGGAACCATTGCAGGTTGTTATGTAACTGAGGGTAAAGTGAACCGCAATAATCCGCTTCGTATCATTAGAGATGGTGTTGTGATTTACGACGGTGAGATCGACTCTCTTAAACGATTCAAAGACGACGTGAAAGAAGTACAGTCAGGCTACGAATGTGGTATAAGCATTAAGAACTTTAACGACATTAAAGTTGGCGACGAATTCGAGAGCTACGCAATTGTTGAGCAGAAGCGTAAGCTGGAAGACGCTCAGTAAAGTACAATTTGTAATAGGCTGATTATTAGCCCCGCATCATGAGTATACGAACTGAAAAACTGGCATCGGTTATAAAGCAGGATCTGGGAGAGATTCTGCAGCGTAACTTTCAGCCGCAGGGTGCATTTATCACAGTTACGCAGGTTCGGGTTACGGACGACCTCTCCATAGCCAAAGTGTATCTCAGTGTATTTTCACCCGGAAGGGATCCTGAGCCAATCTACAAGCATCTTGATGATCATCAAACTGAGATTAGATATCAGCTTGCAGGCAGGATTAAAAATCAGGTTCGCAGAATACCTGAACTTATCTTTTTTCAGGATGATACCTCTGAGTATGTGAATAAAATTGAAACACTCTTCTCCAAAGCTAAACAGAGCGGTTCATCAAACGATCGATCTGAAAGCTGATTTTACACTTTGATCACTGCCTATCTCTATGGCTAAACCTATTCCTTTATCAGAATTACCTGTAGTCAAATCAGATAATTTTGAACAGTTTAGCCCTGAGGACTTTCAAAGCGGTACTGTTATTTTACTTGATAAACCGCAGGATTGGAGCAGTTTTGACCTGGTGAAATTTGTTCGCAATCGGCTGCCAGTTAAAAAAGTTGGCCATGCAGGAACCTTGGATCCTTTAGCAACAGGGTTACTGATTGTTTGTACCGGGAAAGCAACAAAAACCATATCGCAAATTCAGGAACTCGAAAAAGAGTATGTGGCTACTGTAAAGTTTGGTGAATCAACAGCAAGTTACGATGCTGCAATGGAACCTAACGAAATTGCGGAATGGCAGCATATCACAGAAGAAGAGATAAAAGAGAAACTAAGCACCATTTTTACCGGGAATATTCAACAGAAACCGCCCGCGTACTCAGCACTTCGTATTGGCGGCCGCAGAATGTACGAACTTGCACGAAAAGGGAAAGAGATAGAAATTAAGGCGAGGCCGGTAGTAATTCATGAAATTGAATTGTTGAAAATTAACCTGCCTGAAATTGTTCTTAAAGTTCGTTGTGGAAAAGGTACCTACATCCGCTCTCTCGCGCATGATTTGGGCCTTGAGCTTTCGTCACGAGCTCATCTCACATCACTTAGAAGAACTAAAACGGGCCATTTTAATGTTAATAATGCACTTACTCCGGAACTTTTTAACAGCTTGATTAAACCGAAAAGCGATGGCTGATATTGTTTTCTTAAAAGATGTTGAGCGAAATGAATCGACCGTGCTAACAGTTGGTACATTTGATGGTGTTCATGCAGGGCATAAAGTGCTGATCAATACGGTTGTTGATAAAGCTAAAGAGCAGAATGCCCGAAGCGTAATTGTTACGTTCGATCCTCATCCAAGAGAAATTATTAACCCTGGCAAATCAGGCATTAAATTGCTCAGTTCACTTGAAGAGCGGAGCGAGTTGCTGTCTGATCTTGGTGTAGATGAAATGGTAGTTATTCCTTTTGACAGGGATTTTTCTCTTCTGACATCAGAGGAATTTGTTCGTGATGTTGTTTGGGAAAAAATAGGCGTTTCTCATTTTGTAATTGGGTATGACCATCATTTTGGCCGCGACAGGGAAGGAACCATCGAAACGGTCAAGATGCTTGGCAGTGAACTTGGGTTTACTTCTCACGTAGTATCACGCCAGGAAGTAGGCAGTAAAACAGTAAGCAGCACAGCTGTGAGGAGGGCACTTCAGGAGGAGGGAGATATGAAACAGGCCGCAAGTTTCCTGGAGCGATTCTATATCCTGAATGGTACTGTGGTTCACGGAGATAAACGCGGTAAAACAATTGGTTATCCTACAGCAAATATTCAGGTCCGTAATTCCCGGAAAATTATTCCCAAACGTGGCGTTTATGCCGTTTGGGTGAGGGTAGATGGAGGTTATCATGCAGGGATGATGAACATTGGTATACGGCCAACCTTTGAAGGGGACGCTGAAACCCTTGAAGTAAACATTTTTGATTTTAATACTAATATCTACGGAAAGGATATCCAGATTCAGTTTGTAGAAAGGCTTCGTAATGAAAGATCATTTAACGGCATTGAAGATCTAAAAAATCAGCTTGATGATGACAAACGTAAAGCCCAAAATGTTTTGGGGAACTCATCACCAAATATTGCAAAACAGGCGAAATAAGCGTATTTTATTTTGCTATACAAGAAAAATAGATCAATACTTAGAAACAATAATGAGCATAACAAAAGAACAAAAGGCAGAAATTATTACAAAATTTGGCGGAACAGCTGAAAACTCAGGTTCCGTAGAAGCACAAATCGCTATTCTAACCGCACGAATCAACGATTTGACCGGCCATTTAGGTGAAAACAAAAAAGACCACGCTTCAAGAAGAGGACTTTTAAAAATGGTAGGTAAGCGAAGAAGATTATTAAACTACCTTAGCGACAAAGATATTTTAAAGTACCGCGAGCTCATCAAAGAGCTTGGAATAAGAAAATAAGCATTTCCAATGGGCACGTATTATTATATGTGCCTTTTTTTTATCTGCAAGTTTCGAAAGCCTATCATAGAAACATGCAGATATGTTTATTAACGACGATAAAAGACGAAATAATAGTAAGAAGACAATAAGAAAACAGTTATGAAAGAAGATTTTAGAAGCGTAGAATTTGCACCCGGAAAAACAATTTCAGTTGAAACCGGCAGAATTGCCAAGCTGGCTGATGGTGCAGTAATGGTTCGCATGGGCGATACCATGGTACTCTGTACCGTAGTAAGTGCAAAAGAAACAAAGCCGGGGCAGGATTTCTTCCCGCTTGTAGTTGACCTCAGAGAGAGTTTTACAGCCGCCGGAAAATTCCCGGGTGGTTTTTTAAAAAGAGAAGGCAGGCCATCTGACGATGAAACACTTGCCAGCCGATTAATTGACAGAAGCTTACGGCCACTTTTCCCGAAAGGATATTACAATGATACACAGGTAATTTGTCAGGTATATTCATCAGACGGGCAGAACCAGGCAGATGTACTCGGTGCATTTGGCGCATCTGCTGCAATTCACATATCAGATATACCTTACGATGGGCCAATGGCTCAGGTAAAAGTAGGGCGCATTGACGGTGAGTTTGTAATCAACCCAACAATAGATGAGCTCAAAGAGAGCGATATGGATATGGTTGTAGCCGGTACGGCAACAAGCGTACTTATGATTGAGGGCGAGATGAGCGAAATCAGCGAGAAAGAGATGCTGGAAGCCATCAAGACAGCCCATAAGTCTATTATCAAATTATGTGAATTCCAGGAAGAGCTCAGAAAAGAGTTTGGAGTTGAGAAGCGTGAATTTGTAGCCGAAGAAGGCAATAAAGAGCTGGAAGAGAAAGTAGCTGCTCTCGTTGGGAACAGGCTGCATGATATTGTAGGGCAGGGACTTAGCAAGTACGAATTCAGTGGTAAATTGAAAGAAGTTAAGACTGAAGTTGTGGAAGCTATCACAGCTGAAGAGGGTTATGAAGAGGCCGGTGGCGAAGTGTCTGGTATTTTCGGAAGCCTTGTGAAAGATGCTGTACGCAACATGATTCTTGAAAACAAAAAGAGAATTGATGGCCGTGGCCCTGAAGATATTCGTGATATCTGGACTCAGGTAGCATATCTGCCAAGAGCACACGGTTCAGCACTTTTCTCACGCGGGGAAACTCAGGCACTTGTATCTGTAGCACTTGGAACCAAGCGTGATGCACAGAGTGTAGACACACTTTTCTATCAAAAAGAGCAGACATTTATGCTTCACTACAACTTCCCTCCGTACTCAGTTGGAGAGGCAGGTTTTATGAGAGGCCCCGGCCGGCGAGAAATTGGCCATGGCCACCTTGCTGAGCGAGCTTTAAAAATGGTACTGCCCGATTTTGAAGAATTTGGGTATGTAGTTCGTGTACGGTCAGACATCACCGAATCCAACGGTTCTTCTTCTATGGCCTCTGTTTGCGGTGGCTCTATGGCGTTGATGGATGCAGGTGTACCGCTTCCTAAGCCGGTTGCAGGTATTGCTATGGGTATGGTTGTTGGCGAGAACAACACGGTTGTTCTTTCTGATATTCAGGGAGAAGAAGATTTCATGGGCGACATGGACTTCAAAACTGCAGGTACAGCTGATGGCCTTACAGCTACTCAGATGGATATGAAAATTCAGGGTATAAGCTTCGAAATTATCGAAGAGGCTCTTGAGCAAGCTTACAAAGGCAGGCTGCACATTCTTGAGAAGATGGCTGAAACAATTTCTACCCCGCGGGAAACCCTTTCGAAATATGCGCCTCAGTTTGTGCGTATGACGATTGATGGTGACAGCATTGGTGCTGTAATTGGCCCGGGTGGAAAAGTAATTCAGACGCTTCAAAAAGAGACAGATACTGAAATCTGGATTGAGGAAGATGAACAAGGCAAAGGCCAGATTACGATTTCAGCCGACAACCTCGATAAGGCAGAAGCTGCCAAAAAACGTATTCAGGCAGTTGCTGGCCAGCTTGATGAAGGTGCTACCTACAAGGGTACGGTGAAAGCCATTAAGGAATACGGTGCTTTCGTTGAAATTGTACCCGGAAAAGAAGGTTTATTACATATTTCAGAACTTGAACACGGCCACGTGAAAAAAGTTGAAGATGTAATCTCAGTTGGAGATCAGATCGATGTAAAACTTCTTAAAGTTGAGCATGGTGGTAAACTCAGATTATCAAGAAAAGCTCTTCTTCCTAAAGAAGGTGAAGAGTAATTTTTCTAGCCTGAAAAATCATAAAAAGCGGCATCATTCAGTTGAGAGCCGCTTTTTTTATGGCTAATACTCAAGAAGAGCTTCGATTTTCTCCTTCAGGCGAAAGTTTGCCATATATCCATTTTCAAGTTCTCTGCTAAATGGGATTGGGGTGTGAAGGGATGAGCACCTCATGACGGGAGCATCAAGATGGCCAAACACTCTTTCCGTAATTCCGGCAGAAATTTCACTCATAGGCCCGAGTATTTCTGATGGTTCCTGCAGCAACAGAACCTTGCCGGTTTTAATCACTGAATTGGTAACAGTTTCCCAATCGATAGGGGCGAGGCTTCGGAGGTCAACAAGTTCAATAGTGATACCTTTTTCATCATATTCAGGCAGTAAGTCCAGAGCCCAGTGAACCCCCATTCCGTACGTAATTATCGTAAGATCACTACCTTCCTTTACTACATTGGCTTTTGAAAGATCCACAAACCTGCAGTGATCTTCCGTAGTATCTTTGATACTTCTGTAAAGTTTTTTGTGCTCAAAAAAGAGTACAGGATTGGGGTCAAAAAGTGAGGTGTAGAGCATGTTCTGGGCATCTGCCACCGATGAAGGAACTAGTACTCGCATACCAGGCAGCTGCATAAACCAGCTTTCAGGGCTTTGTGAATGGAACGGGCCGGCTGCAACACCACCACCATGTGGGGCCCGTAGTGTTACATTTAGGTCTGGCATCCAGCGATAGCGCCCTTTCGATAGATTATTAACAATTTGATTGAAACCACACGAAATAAAATCAGCAAACTGAAGTTCAACTACAGGCTTAAATCCTTCCATGGCTAAACCGATTGCGGCACCAATAATTCCGGATTCGATTATGGGTGTGTTACGCACCCTGCCTTTTCCGTATCTCTCTAAAAAGCCTTCAGATACTTTGAAAACACCGCCATATTCAGCTATATCCTGTCCCATTAAAATGAAGCTCTCATCATTATCAAAAGCCTGTTCATGGGCAAATTTAATGGCATCAACCATTCGCTTTTCGGATGAAGGATATGATTTGCCGTTCACGGTTGACTTAGGCTGTGTGCTAAGCTCGGCCCGGTTCAGTTCAGCCTGTTCATCAAAAGAGGGTAGTGGTGCATTAAGCGCATTTTCAAGATCGCTGGCAAAGATCTCTTTAATCTCATTTCTGATATTAATTTTCTGGTCGTCTCCCTTTAGAATACCTTCGTCCCGCATCCAGTTTTCGAACAGCAGGATTGGATCTTTTTTCTTCCATACCTCAAATTTTTCATCAGGAATATAGAATGTTCCTGAGGCTTCTTCATGGCCCCGCATTCTGAACGTAAGGGCTTCAATTAAGACAGGTGTGCCGTTCAATGCAGATTTTTTTGCTTCTTCAATGGCTTGCTGCATTTCAAAATAGTTATTGCCGTTAACATGAATTCCCTTCATGCCATACCCGGCTGCGCGGTCAACAAGATTTTCGCATGCATATTGCTCGGAAGTGGGAGTGGATAACCCATATCCATTATTCTCGATCAGAAACACCACAGGAAGGTTCCATACTGCAGCAAGGTTGCACGCTTCATGAAAATCACCTTCACTTGTGGCACCATCCCCACAAAAACTGAGTGCAATATTACCGTTATCCCGTAACTTGTTGGCAAGTGCAACACCGGCAGCTACTGGCATGGTTGCGGCGAGATGAGAAATCATGCCAAAAATTTTCTTTTCAGGAATGCCGAAATGAAAAGATCGGTCCCTGCCACCCGTGTACCCGTCGGCACGGCCCATTAGTTGGCAAAACAGATTGTATAGCGGAACTTTCCGGGTGGTAAATATGCCGAGATTTCTGTGCATCGGAAATATATAGTCATCCTCATCGAGCACACGGCCAACAGCAACGGAGATCGCCTCCTGCCCAATACCAGAAAACCATTTGCTTATCTTGTTCTGCCGCAGAAGATTAAGCATTTTCTCTTCTATAAGGCGTGGCAGCAGTAAATCTTTGTAAATATCTAATGCGTTCTCTGTAGAAATTTTTTTTGCAGGGGCTATCATTAATCCTATTTTTGTGTGTAATTTAGCTTTCTTAACAAGCGAACGGTGTTCGTAAACCTATAAAATATAAACTGACCATATGGCCAGGGATAAGAGACAATTTATCAATCACCATCTTACAAAAACTTAGTTATTAATAGTAATACAGGAAGACATTAAATGGAAGCACTTGGACGACAAATTCTTGTAGAATTTTATGACTGTGACGGGTCAAAATTAAACGATGTGAGTTATGTAGAAACCTCACTCATACAGGCAGCTAAGGCATCACGTGCCACCCTTATCTCTCACAATTTCCACAAATTCAGCCCCTACGGAATAAGTGGAGTAGTAGTTATAGCCGAATCTCACATAGCAATTCATACCTGGCCTGAGTATAACTACGCAGCAGTTGATATTTTTACCTGTGGTGATACGATAGACCCATGGGTTATTCAGGAGTATCTGAAGGAGAGCTTTGATTCAAAGAATGTATCAAGCATGGAAATGAAGCGAGGTATGTTTAAAGTGCCGGAAGGGCAGAAGCTTCTTTTCAAGCCAAATCAGGAATATCAAACAAATTAATCATTTACAGTTATGATGGTAAAAACCCCAGACATTTACTGCCTTGTTAAAGGTGCGGCCGAAGGCAGAACGCGTTTAAATGCTTTTGATAAAGCTCTTTTAGAAGCCGGAGTTGGTGATACTAATCTTATGAGAATGAGCAGCATATTGCCACCCGCAGCCGAAGAGATCTCTGTTAATGAACTCGTGCTTCCAAAAGGTGGCTTAATACCGCTTGCCTATGCTACTATCGATAGTACCACTCCGGGTAGAATGATCTCAGGAGCCATTGCAGTTGGAATACCTGAGGATGACAGAGAACCTGGCGTAATTATGGAATTTGAAGATCATGCACCTCTTTCAACTGTAGAAGAGATTGTTCGTCAAATGGTGGTTGACGGTTTTGAGTACAGAAACCGAAAGCTCAAAGAGATAAAAACCATCGGTATTGAGCATAAAGTTGAACAATGTGCAGCTGTTTTTGCTGCTGCTGTGCTTTGGTATAAATAATCCGCTCAGGCATTCTACTACTTTGCTAACTATTCTTCAAATCATCATACAATTTAAATATGCCTCTTCAGTACAACGAGTATTATAATGAGCAAACCGGCCTCACCATAGGGTTAAAAAAACTTCTTTTTTCCGAGCAGTCTGAGTATCAGCTGGTTGAAGTTTATGAAACCGATACCTGGGGAAATTTAATGACTATAGACGGTATGGTTATGCTCAGTGAGAAAGATGAGTTTGTGTATCATGAGATGCTCGCCCATACGGCAATGTTTACCCATTCCAACCCCAAGCGGGTACTAATTATTGGTGGCGGCGATGGGGGTACAGCAAGAGAAGTGTTAAAGCACACTTCCGTTGAGCAAGTAGACATGGTTGAGATTGACAAAACCGTTGTTGATGCTTCAAAACTGCATTTTCCCGGGGTAGGGGATTTTGGGAATCCTAAACTGAATGTACTTTACGAAGATGGCATAGCCTTCGTTAAAAATGTGAAAACACCCTACGACGTGATCATTATTGATGGTTCTGATCCCGTAGGCCCTGCAGAAGGGCTATTTGAAAAAGATTTTTATCAGTTCTGTTTTGACGCACTTTCCGATGATGGTGTTCTTACCGCCCAAACTGAAAGCCCGTGGGTAGAATCGTACTATCCAAGTATGAAGAAAGTGTTTTACGCTTTGGATGATCTTTTCTCGATCTCAAAAATGTACATCAGTTATATACCTCTTTATCCTGCAGGGATGTGGTCGATGGCTTGCGCTTCAAAACAAGAAAATCCGCTTGGAGACGATGTTCAAAAACGTATTTTATCATCTGCTGCTGATTGGTTGGCACACCTGAGATATTATAATCCTGAAGTTCACAAAGCTTCGTTTGCACTGCCTAATTTTGTGAAAGAGATTATCAGGAGATAGGAATAGTACAGGCCTTACTTCTTTAAACTTTACTTACCTTCTTTTTTTCTGTCAAACTGCTGCATCGCATTGAGAAAAGGGCTTTTTAGCCGTCTCACTCTCAAACTTTCAGAAATTTCTGAAAATATTTTACAAATCAAGAGGATTATTATACATCATTTCTCATCGGAAACTACATTAACCAATTGCTGTTCAACTAACTAAAAAGAGTACCCTGTCCTAATCATACTACTGAACTCTAAAAATAGAGTGGTGGTTATATGCAATAATTAATGCTCAAAAAAATGAGTGTTCAACCTTAAACAAACCACCTACAAACATGATGGATCTTATTAGTTCTTTAGGGAATGCAACCTTCGAGAATTACGTAGCCTTAGACTCTGGTTTTACTGAAATGGCTTATCAGATGTCAGCCCACGTATTAACTTTGGGTTACGCAATAATGCTCGCCGGCTTGCTATATTTTGTTCTTACATTAAAAACAGTAGCACCCAAATACAGAATATCATCAGTGCTCTCGGTTGTGGTTATGGTATCAGCGTTTTTGCTTCTGCTAGTGCAGCAGCAAAACTGGACCAACGCCATGGTTTTTGATTCCGAAACTGCACGCTACGTACTGGGTAGCACTACCGACCTTTTCAATAACGGTTACCGCTACCTGAACTGGTTGATTGACGTACCAATGCTTCTGTTCCAGATACTTTTTGTGGTAACACTTACAAAGAGCGATTTCAGCAAAATCAGAAACGGATTCTGGTTCTCAGGTACTGCAATGATTCTTACCGGTTATGTAGGCCAGTATTATGAAGTAACAAGCCCCGGTCTTTTCTTCTTCTGGGGAGCTCTTTCTACTGTATTTTTCTTCCACATTCTTATTCTTATGAAGCGAGTGATTACAGAAGGTAAAGAGGGTGCACCGCCAAAAGCACAAAAATATCTTGGCACAATCTGGACACTGTTCCTCTTCTCCTGGATGCTCTATCCTGGTGCATATTTAATGCCGTATCTTTTCAGCTTTGGCTTGGAGCCAGCATTGAGCGAAACAGCAGTTGTGGCACGCCATATTACATACACAGTAGCTGATGTTAGTTCCAAAGTTATCTACGGAATTCTGCTTACACTAACTGCACAAGAAATGAGTAAAGCAGATGGGTACGATTACGAAAAATTAGACAGTGCAATCTGATTTTTCCCTTGTTGAGTTATGAGTAAAAGCCCTGTCGGAAGACAGGGCTTTTTTTTGGCCAAGAAATTATTTTCAGTTCAATATTTTCACACCTATTTTCTGCTACACAAATTGATAATTAAACATAATTCGTTTTGAAAACTCCTAATAAAAGTAAATCAGGCTTCAGATTAATAATTATCTGGTCATTAGGTTTTTTATTCGCATTTGCTCTTTTTGGCATTCTTTTCAGGGTTGTTTTCCCTATTGAGCGAAATCTTACACCATCAGAATATATAGACAAAGTTTTTTTGGAAATAGAAACCGGCTATTACCAGTCAGCTGATGACGAAGAACCGGCCGGAGCTATTGAAGGTGGCACCATTCTATTTGTGATTGATGTGAAAAATGAAAGAAGCTTGGTTCGCCCACTGCCAACCACTAAACCTGATAGTATCTGGGTTCCAACAGAAAATTATATCGCTTACAATCGAGAGAATTTTCGGCAGTGGCTGCTTCAGGAAGAGAGAAGAAGGCATAATTAATTCGCCATATTAGATGTTTAAAATTTTAAATCACAACACGCTTTAACTAAATGAAATACCTTAATCTCTTCGCTTTTTTCACGCTGATATTTTTTTTCGCCTGCACTAAACCACATCAGGAATCCCTCTATGATCAACTTTCTCTCGAGGAGATTACCATCGAGGAACTCATAGCCGGATATGAAAGCGGTGACTTTACCATAGAGCAGGTTGTGCAGGCCTATCTTCAGCGAATAGAAGAAATCGACAGAAACGGGCCCGGTTTAAACTCAGTAATAACTGTAAACGAATCCGCTTTGCAGGCCGCAGCTGAACTCGATGAGGAGCTTCAAAACGGAACCCGACGTAGCCCTCTTCACGGAGTACCTGTTTTGTTGAAGGATAATATCGATACATTCGACATGCCCACAACTGCAGGTTCGCGGTTTCTTGAAGGGTCTATCCCGCAGCAAGATGCATTTATTGTAAAGCGTTTGCGGGATCAGGGCGCAATCATACTGGGAAAAACCAACCTAAGCGAGTGGGCAAATTTCCACAGCAGCTTTTCATCAAGCGGCTGGAGTGGGCTCGGTGGGCAGGTGAATAATCCATATGAAATTTCCAGAAACCCATGTGGTTCAAGTTCCGGTTCAGGTGTTGCTGCATCAGCCAACCTTGCTGCGGTTACAATTGGTACGGAAACAAATGGGTCCATAGTTTGTCCGGCAAATGCGAATGGAGTTGTTGGCTTTAAACCAACAGTAGGGCTTTGGAGCAGGTCGGGAATCATCCCAATAAGTTACACTACTGACAGTGCAGGGCCAATGACAAGAACTGTTCGGGATGCAGCCATTATGCTTGGCGTGCTTGCGGGGCCTGATGAAAGAGATGAGCTTAGTAAAGAATCAGAGCATCACATGTATACTGATTACACCCAGTTCTTGAACAAAAATGGCCTTGAAGGAAAGCGAATAGGTTTCTTTACCGCCCCAATGGGCAATCACTTTCGGGTTGATTCTTTGATGTACCAGGCCGTTCGGGAATTTGAAAGCCAAGGCGCAGAGATCATTGAAATTGATGCGATAGAAGGACAGAATATAGGCGGTGATGCATTCCGGGTACTGCTATATGAATTTAAAGATGGGTTGAATAAATACTTTGAGTCATTAGGTGAAGATGCCCCAATTCGCAGTATTGAAGAGCTTGCGGAGAAAACCAGAGAGGTGGAAAAAGAGACAGAGCAATTCGACAGAAACTTGATTTTTCAGGCTGCCGAAGCAGGCGATCTGGATTCCGAAGAGTACCTAAGTTCACTCGAAAATATGCTGCTCTACAGCAGGCAGGAAGGAATTGACAGGGTAATGGATGCGCACAACCTTGACGCTATCATTTCTCCTACGGGTTCGCCTGCCTGGAAATCTGACCCGATTATGGGTGATAACTTCAGGCTAAGTTCCAGCTCGCCATCTGCAAGAGCCGGTTACCCGATCATATCACTGCCAATGGGCAGTATTGACGGCTTGCCTGTTGGTATCTCCATCTTTGGGCGTGCATGGAGCGAACCGGTTCTGCTCGAAATAGCATACGCATATGAACAGGCAACCAACCACCGTTTAGTGCCCCAATTTCTCGATTAAAATTCAGCATCTGCTATTTTTTTCATACATTTTAAAGAAACGTGGGAGTAATTAATGAAGAAAATAGTTGTCTTTTGTATAGCATTCATCGTTTCTGCTTCAATCGTTTACGGCAATTCTAATGATAAGAGCCACGAAAGAAATGTAATCATCTTAAGTATAGACGGTTTTCCGGCTGATCTTCTCTGGAATAAAAACATCGAGATTCCAACGCTGCGAAAACTGGCTGAAAACGGTGCGTATGCACACTCTCTTGTTCCTACAAATCCTACGGTAACCTGGCCCAACCATACCACCATGGTAACCGGAGTTAACTCAATGTATCATTGCCTGTTATTCAATGGTAAAGTTGAGTATACAAATGGAGGTTTACCAGTACATTTAAATTCAAGTAAGGATAAGAGCGAGCTTGTAGCTGTTCCTACCATATATGATATTGCGTTTGAAGCAGGACTATTTACAGCTGATATAAACTGGCCAGCTACAAGAAATGCCGGTACACTACATGACAGCTTCCCTGATGTGCCAAACAGCGTTGGCCATATGACGGAAAATCTGCTTTGGGATCTCTTTGATGAAGGCATACTTGACGACATGACCAACTTTGCACTCTGGCAGCACGACAGTGAGGGCAGAGATGAGATTTGGCTTCAATCGGCTATTTATTTGATAGAGAACAGAATGCCTAACCTGATGATGCTTCATCTTTTAAACCTGGATAGTTCCGTACATAGATCAGGCCTTAGTACTGAAGTGAGTAAAGAAGCATTAAGACTTGCAGATAGCCATCTGGAAAGAATACTTCAAGCCCTCGATACAGCCGGTAAAAAAGAGAATACCGCTTTGTTTATAGTTTCTGATCATGGTTTTGTAAATACTCCAAATACTATTCTGCCAAATGTGGCACTTGCACAAAATGGTTTACTTGAGATAGAGGGCACCGATATAGTTGCTGCAAAAGCTCAGGCAATTGGTACAGGCGGCTTCGCATTTGTTTATCTTGATGACCCGAATGATGAAGAAGTACACGATGAGGTAATTCGCATTTTTGAGGGTACAGAAGGTATCTACAGAGTTTTTACCGCTGATGAATTTGATGATCTTGGATTACCTCATCCGGACGATTGTGATCAGTCGGGCCGGATACTTCTCGCTGCCGAACCGGGTTATTTATTCAACATCTCTATCCGTGAGAACGAAGTAGTTGTAAATAGTGAAGAACATGGTTTTTCATTAGCACATCACGGTTTTTTGAATACGTTTAGCCAGATGGAGGGTGCATTTGTAGCCTCCGGCAATGGTATTGCTAAAGGCACAGTTATTGACAGGGTTGATATGCGCTCCATAGCCCCAACCGTAGCTCACATTCTCGGCTTAGATTTCGACACCGCAGACGGCGAAATTCTGTTTGATATTCTTGATTTGGATGTAGTGAATTGATACAGTTAGAAAATTACTGAAAGACGTAAAACTAACCTAGAACTTGAAACTAAAAAACATTGCAAATCAACAATTTGCAAGGATAATTGTACCGGAGAGAGTCCGAAGCACTGCTTCGGAATAACAATGCTCAGGCCAAAATTTTTTCACAATATTCTCAAAAACAAAAAAGCCCAGCAGAAGCAATATCTACTGAGCTATTTTTGTACCCGAGAGAGGACTTGAACCTCCACGCCCGTAAGGGCATACGCACCTGAAGCGCACGCGTCTACCAATTCCGCCACTCGGGCATCTTTAAAGCTTGTAAGATAGCAACTATGCAAGCCCGAAAGCAATCTTAATTCATCAAAACTGATAAAATTACGGGGTAGAAATATTACTCATTTTATGAGCATTTAATACACCGCGCCATAAGAATATTCTGCTTTTCACTTTATAACGGCAGGGGTTCTTAGTATCATTCTACTACATGACTAACTACCAAACCAAAGCCGAAAGAATGGATACCAAATTTGATCAACTCGGGCAGAAAATTTTTGAAAAAGTTGATACCGTTATTTACCACGATGCAGAGGAGGCGTCGAAAGTTGTTGCAAATGAAATTGCAAGCCTTATTCATGCCCGAAACCAGATAGGCCAGAATACGGTTTTGGGGCTTGCAACCGGATCAACACCGGTAAAGGTGTACAGAGAGCTTGTGAGGCTGCATAAGGAAGATGGCCTCAGTTTTAAACGGGTACTTACGTTCAACCTGGATGAGTACTACCCTATGGAGCCGCAAGAGCTTCAGAGTTATGTAAGGTTTATGAACGAGTATCTGTTCGATCATATCGACATACCAAAAGAGAATATCCACATCCCTGATGGCACCCTGAAAAGGGAAGATGTTGTTGATTACTGCATGAAATATGAGCAAAAAATTGATGAAGCCGGCGGCCTTGATATCCAGCTGCTGGGCATTGGCCGTACCGGGCATGTTGGGTTTAATGAGCCCGGTTCACTGAAGAAAACCCGCACAAGGCTCATTACCCTTGATGAGCTTACAAGAGCGGATGCCGCCGCCGCATTTTTTGGTGAAGAGCAGGTACCGCGAAGGGCAATAACTATGGGTGTGGGTACCATTCTCAAATCAAAGAAAATTTATTTGATGGCGTGGGGAGAGGCAAAAGCAGAGATCATCAAAAGAACGGTAGAGGGAGACATTACTGACCAGATTCCCGCCACGTTTCTGCAGGAGCATGATAATACCATTTTTATTCTGGATGAAGCTGCATCATCCGAGCTAACCCGCCGCAAAACCCCCTGGCTTGTGGGGCCTGTTCAGTGGGATGACAGATCCATCCGAAAAGCTGTTACCTGGCTAAGTTTGCATCTAAATACACCTGTGCTAAAGCTTACAGATAAGGATTACAATCAAAACGGAATGAGTGATATAGTTACCGATCACGGGCCGGCATATAATTTAAACATCAGGGTGTTTAATCAGATTCAGCACACCATTACTGGCTGGCCCGGAGGCAAACCAAATGCTGATGACACAAACCGCCCGGAGAGGGCACTTCCGTTCCCCAAACGGGTGTTGATTTTTTCTCCACATCCCGATGATGATGTAATTTCGATGGGTGGCACGCTTATGAGGCTTACAGAACACGGGCACGAAGTTCATGTAGCGTATCAAACATCCGGAAACCTCTCAGTGTATGATGATGAGGCCCTGCGTTATGCCGATTTTGTGTCTCTGCACAGCTCAAATGAGAATGAAAAGAAGCTGTTTGCCAAACTTTTGGAAATGGTAGAAAATAAAGAGCCAGGAGGCATTGATTCTGAATTGATGCTACGTATAAAAACCAATATCCGGCAGGCAGAAGCTCGTGCTGCATGCAGGTACTGTGGCATTTCTGAAGAGAATATTCATTTTCTGAACATGCCCTTTTACGAAACAGGCAGGGCGAAAAAGAGAGATCTTGAAAAGGATGATTATTCGTTGATAGAAGAGGTCATCACAAAAGTTAAACCTCATCAAATTTATGCCGCTGGGGATCTATCCGACCCACATGGAACCCACAGAATTTGCTGGGATGCCATCAGAAAAACGCTGTACAAATTTCAAGATCAAACGTGGGCTAAAGATTGCAATGTGTGGCTTTACAGGGGTGTTTGGCAGGATTGGGATGTGAGCGATATCGATATGGCTGTGCCACTCAGCCCGGATGAAAGGCTTAAAAAACGAAGGGCTATTTTTAAGCATGCGTCGCAAAAAGATCAGCCTAAATTTCCCGGAAGTAAAAGCCGAGAATTTTGGATGATTGCTGACGACAGAACCATTCAAACCGCTGAGAAGTACGATAAACTTGGCCTTGCTGAATACGATTCGATTGAGGGTTTCACGAAGTGGGCCTTCAACAAAGCGTGATCATTGACCCTGTAGGTGTGCTTATTTCGTACACTTAAAAACTGGTTGAATTAAAAATCGCCTTCATCATGTTTTTATATCTGGGGGTTAATTCAACGGAGCGCCGCTTCATCATCCGTTCCATCGCTTCAATAGCTTTTTCAAAGTGGTAAGGCACAATTTCGTTACCGCTTACCCAGCTGAAGGATGGCACAAATTTTGGCGGGTATTTATCAGAAAAAAGGTTACAGCAAACTCCGCAAAGCGTTCCGGTATTAAGCATCGAATTGATGCCTGTTTTGCTGTGGTCACCCATTATGGTGCCAATAAACTGCTGGCCGGTATCGATCTGTTTATTGCTGTTCCAGCTCGTCACCTTAACGGTGCTGTAGTTGTTTTTTAAGTTTGATGTGTTGGTATCGGCACCAAGATTACACCATTGTCCAAAAACAGAATTACCTGCATAGCCATCGTGCGATTTGTTGGAGTAGGAGTGGAAAATAACATTGGCAATTTCTCCGCCAACTTTGCAAACCGGGCCTATGGTGGTCTCTTCGTAGATTTTTGCCCCCATTTTAACCACCGACCCCTCACAAATTGCAGATGGCCCGCGAACCACAGAGTTTGCCATAATGATGGCATTTCTCCCTACATAAATGGGCCCTTTCTCAGCGAGCAAAATGGCACCGGGCTCAATAGTGGCTGAATCTTCAATGTAAATACGTTCAGAATGAATCAGCCTTGAATCAGGGTATTGCGATGGATCTGTGACTGGACTAACATCCAGCCTTGCGATATCTTTTTTTATCTGCTCTCCATTTTGCTGAAACAGTTCCCAGCTGTATTCTAACGATCGCAGCTCAGTGGTTGGTGGCACTGGCATCAAAATCGTTGTATCGATCTCACTCTCCATCCATTTTGTATGTTCTTCGATGGATACCTTTGCTGCAACAAGTGAATCATCAGAAAAAATAGCTTCTTTGAGGTTCATCTTTTTTATCTGATCGATGAGCTCATCATCCGGAAAGAATCTTGGGTTAATCCAGAGAATCTCTTGTTGATCCGGCTTAAGCTTTGGTTCGTGGAATACTCCTTTTAAATGGCTGCGAAGTTTACCGGCTATCTTTTTTTTATCAATTCCAAGTGCAGATGCCCACTTTTCACCGAGAGTGAAAATTCCAATTCTAAGGTTATATACAGGCCTTGTAAGAGTAAGGGGATGGAAGTTGTCCAGATAATCATCTTCGAAAAAGCAGCAAGTTTGATGCATCTTTATGAATTGAGTCTTTTTTTGTGATTGTATGTTGTTAAATTAGGGCGTTTCAAAATTTGTAGTAAAAAATTTATCAGATTTGAAACAATTTGGGCTTGTTGCAATTTGAGGCAGCAGTAAAGTACCTAAAATTAAATTAATTGTATTAACGAAAACAGTATGTGCGGAATAGTAGGCTATATCGGAGACAGAAAAGCATCGGATGTATTAATAAAAGGGTTAAAGAGGCTTGAATATCGTGGCTACGACTCTGCAGGAGTGGCTCTTATCAACGGTTCTTTAGAGGTGAGAAAGCGAAAGGGCAAGGTAGATCATTTATCTAAACTGATTGCCAAAGAGGGTTTGAGTGGAAACATGGGTATTGGCCATACACGCTGGGCTACACACGGCGAGCCGAATGATGTAAATTCACACCCACACGTCAGCGAAAATGGAAAGATAGCAGTAGTACATAATGGCATCATTGAAAATTACTCTTCACTGAAGAAACAACTGGCAGATCGTGGCAAAACTTTCCAAAGCCAGACCGATACCGAAGTAATAGCTCTGCTGCTTGAAGAAATTTATAACAGTTCGTTCGAGATCTCTTTCGAAGAAGCTATCCAGTTAACCCTGAAGCAAATTGTGGGTACGTACGGGTTGGCAATTGTTCACACAGACAGCCCTGACAAAATTTATATCGCAAGAAAGGGATCGCCCTTGCTGCTTGGAATTGGTGAAAACGAAATGTTTATCGCCTCTGATGCCTCGCCAATTGTGGAGTTTACAAACAAAGTTATCTATCTGGATGATGGCGAAATGGCAACCATCACAAGAGATAACTACAAAGTAAAAACAATTGATGATGTTGTTCTTACCAAAGAGGTACACGAGCTTGCCATTGGTCTCGAAGAGATCGAAAAGGCCGGCTATCCGCACTTTATGTTGAAGGAAATTTTTGAACAGCCACGCTCCATTGCCGATTGTATGCGAGGCAGGGTGGTAAAAGAGACCAACTCCATTCAGCTTGGCGGTATTGAAGATGTGATGGATGAGCTTGTAAATGCCCGCAGAATTGTAATAGCGGCCTGTGGTACAAGCTGGCATTCCGGCCTGGTTGGGGAATACCTGTTTGAAGAACTTGCGAAATTACCTGTTGAGGTTGAGTATGCATCGGAGTTTCGGTATCGCGATCCGCTGATTGGCAGGGGAGATGTGCTTCTTGTAATCTCTCAGAGTGGTGAAACCGCTGATACGCTCGCGGCTATGCGTGAAGCCAAAAAACGTGGCGCACTTGTTTTGGGGATTTGTAATGTTGTTGGGTCAACAATTTCCAGAGATACAGATGCCGGTGTGTTTACCCATGCGGGCCCGGAAATCGGGGTTGCATCAACCAAGGCGTTTACGGCTCAGGTTGTGGTGCTAACCATGATGGCACTTGCCGTTGGCAAGCACAAGGGTATACTAAAGGATGATGATATGAGGATGTATATCAACGAGCTTCTAATGCTTCCATCAAAAGTGGAGTATATTCTTGAACACGCAAATGAGCCGATAAAGAAAATGGCAAGCCTCTTCACCTATGCCCCAAATTTTCTATACCTCGGCAGGAGCTACAACTTTCCCGTTGCCCTTGAAGGCGCCCTGAAGCTGAAGGAGATTTCGTACATACATGCAGAAGGTTATCCCGCCGCAGAGATGAAACACGGCCCGATTGCTTTAATTGATGAGATGATGCCGGTTGTGGTAATTGCCGCTACGGAGCATACGAACGATAAAATGATATCGAACATTGAAGAGGTGAAGGCGAGAAAAGGGCGAATCATTGCCATCATGAACGATGCAAACAGCGATGTGAAAGACATTTCTGATTTTCATATCTCTATTCCCACAACGAAAGACTGTTTTTCCCCGTTGTTGACAGTGATACCGTTGCAGCTTCTCTCATATTATATAGCTGTAAACCGAGGCTGCAATGTTGATCAGCCCCGAAATCTCGCAAAAAGCGTAACTGTAGAATAATTAAGAAAACTCTTTGATGAAAATTGGCATCAACAATATGGTTTGTCCGCGATGTATTGATGCCGTTGAAGGTATCTTTAAGGAGATGAACCTGCCGGCTGCACATGTTGAGCTTGGCAGGGTGGAACTTGAAAAAAAACTCTCCGCTCAAGAGGTTGAAGAACTAAAAAGCAGATTGGACAAAAGCGGGTTTGAGCTAATCTTTGACCGGGAAACAGAACTGGTGAACCTGGTTAAATCATCCATGATTCAGTATTTGAATCATCTCGAAAACGAAAAAAATCCGCTAAAACCATCTGCATTTGTTACTGAAAATACAAATTACAATTACTCCTATCTCAGCAAGGTCTTTTCAGATCAACAGGGCAGAACAATAGAGAGCTATTTGATTGAGCTTAAAATTGAGCGCGTAAAAGAGCTGCTCAGTTTCAATAAATTCACACTAAGTGAAATTGCATGGAAACTGAAATACAGCAGCGTTCAGTATCTCTCAAATCAGTTCAA
Source organism: Balneolaceae bacterium (assembly GCA_007134085.1). Taxonomy (GTDB): domain Bacteria; phylum Bacteroidota; class Rhodothermia; order Balneolales; family Balneolaceae; genus Rhodohalobacter. The sequence goes on along the minus strand of SLLL01000190.1, from coordinate 14,905 downwards.
AAAAGTTACCGGGCAAACCGTTTCCCAATATCTCGCCTCAAAGAGGGCAGAGAGAAAACCTATCGACTCTATCTAACCAAAAGTTTTACACATTTGGATTCTCTGCCTGTGAGGGGCTGCCTGATTTAAAATGGTACATTGTCGTAAATCCAAAGACAAAGGCAATGAAAAAAACATACACAATTACCGGAATGCACTGTACCGGTTGTGCAAACAGTGTGAAAAAAGTTCTTGAGCAGGTTGATGGCATCTCAACAGCAGATGTTAACCTTGCAGCCGAGAAAGCAACCATTCAATTCAGTGAGCAATCAATTGATGATAAAGCTGTAGTTGATGCGGTTCAGAAAGCCGGTTTTAACGTTCATCTGCCGGAAAAGAAAAGCATCACATTTCATGTGGGTGGTATGCACTGTACGGGCTGTTCATCCGCAGTTGAAAAGACAATCAATTCGATTGATGGGGTTGTATCAGCAACTGTAAATCTTGCTGCTGAAACTGTTGTTGTAGAGCTTGAAGGTGACCAGCTTGTAGATGAGATCATCAAACGCGTTGAAGATTCCGGGTATTCGTTAAAAAAAAAGTCCACGAATGACCCAAACAGATTAGAAGAGAAGCGAAAGCGCGATAGTGAGAAGCTGGAATCTGCCCGCCAAAAAATGGTGCGCAGCTGGATAGTTACGCTTCCGCTGATGATCTGGATGTTTGTAGATATGGTTCTGGGCATTCATCTTACCTCACATCTTGTGATGGAGATAGCAATGACTGCAGGAGCAGCCTACGTCATCATGTTTCCGGGATACACCACCATATTGAGTGCTGTGCGGTCATCAAAAGTGCTCTCGCCAAATATGGATGTGCTGATTGCCATTGGTACTGTAGCATCTCTTATCACGGGTTTGGTGGCTCTTGGGTTTGAGCTTGGGCTGATCCAATCGCAGTTTTATAGTTTTGCCGGCATCGCCGCGATGATTATGGCTTTCCACCTAACCGGACGCTACATAGAGACAAAAGCGCGCGGAAGTGCATCAGATGCAATTACGAAGTTGCTTACTCTGGAAGCCAAGAGTGCACGAATTATCAAAAACGGAAAAGAAGAAGAAATTGATATTAATGATCTTCGAGTTGATGATGTAACCATAATCAGGCCAGGAGAGAAGGTACCCGCTGATGGCGTTGTGGTTGATGGAAAAGGCTCGATCGATGAAGCGATGGTTACGGGGGAGTCGATGCCTGTTGTGAAGAAAAAAGGGGATAATGTTGTAGGCGGCACGATTAATACCGAGGGAACCATAAGGGTACAGGTTAAAGAGATCGGGCAAAATTCGTTCTTGAATAGAATAATTGCTTTGGTTGAGGAAGCACAGGGTTCGAAAATACCGATTCAGGATTTTGCAGATAGGGTAACAGCTGTTTTTGTGCCGGTTATTTTGGTTTTAGCTCTGCTCACGTTTCTTATGTGGTGGTTTTTCGGTGAATCACTTCAACCGGTTTTACTTGCAGCGGAACCCTACTTACCCTGGATAATTACAGATTTGAATACAGTAAGCCAGGCATTTTTTGCATCACTTGCCGTGCTTGTTATTGCATGCCCGTGTGCATTGGGGCTTGCAACGCCAACAGCCCTCATGGTTGGTACAGGAATGGGAGCAGAAAACGGCATTCTGATACGCAAGGGCGAAGCCATACAGCGGTTGCAGGAAGTAACTACGTTTGTGTTTGATAAAACCGGAACTCTAACCAAAGGAGAGCCCGAAGTGATAGAATGGATACATTTTGGTGATTCTTTTAATGATGAAGAGATAAAAAAGTTAGCAGCATCTGTAGAGAACTTGTCAGAGCACCCAATCAGTAAAGCCATTACAAATTTCACAGGGGATAGCGAATATTATGATGTAACCAATTTTACATCGTTCACCGGTATGGGGGTTACAGGTATGATAGATGGTTTGCCCGTTTCAGCCGGTAATCTTGAATTGATGGATGAGAATGGCATTGATTTATCTGATAAAGTTATGAGTACATCAAAAAATCTTTCCGAAAAAGGCTACTCAACTATCTACATTGCGGTAGATAATAAAGTACAGGCAATTGCAGCTATTGCTGATAGTTTAAAGCCGGAGTCTGAATCAATGATCCAGTCTGTGCATAAAATGGGGTATAAAACGGTGATGCTTACGGGCGACCAGCAAAGTGTAGCAAACCAAATTGCTGATGAGATTGGAATTCAGCAGGTACATGCTGAAGTAAAACCGGATGAGAAGGCATCCATCATTAAGAGCCTCCAGGATAATGGTGAAGTAGTTGCAATGGTTGGTGACGGTGTTAATGATGCGCCAGCACTTACGGTATCTGACGTTGGAATTGCCTTTGGAACTGGAACAGATATTGCAATTGAATCAGGTTCAATAATACTGGTTGATGGCAACCCTGAAGTAATTATTCGCGCATTAACCCTGAGTAAACAAACGTTTAAGAAAATTAAACAAAACCTCTTTTGGGCTTTTTTCTACAATGTTGTGATGATACCTGTAGCCATTATAGGCTGGATGCATCCCGTATTAGCAGAAATTGCCATGGCATTCAGCTCAATAAATGTAGTTGGCAACTCAAAACGGCTTACTAACAAATCTATCTGAAAATGTGGATAAGTTTTCTTGTAAATGGTAGGTAAATCGGGATCTATAAAAAAAATCGATTAAATTGAGAATAATTTAAGCATGTTTGTAAAAATATATCTACTTTCCAAGAAACCAACATATTGTGGATAACTAAGCACTGTTGGTTTATACATCTACAGACAACAACCCTTCGTTTTTATAATTTTTTTGCTCGATGAAAAACTGGAAAACAGTTCTTTTTAAAGTCGTTTTTATCGTTGTAATCATAATCGTTGCGTTTACGGGATAAAGTCAACTTTACTCAATTTATCAGCCGAATTGAAGTATCATTTCAATGTGCGGAATTCCGTCCACAGGATAGCTGTCACTAATTGCCCGAAACCCTAGCGAAGTATAAAAATCAAGAAGGTACTCCTGGGCTTCAATTCTAACGATATCTGCATTTCTCTCCTTAAGTATCGATAAAGATTTCTTTACGATCTCTCTCCCAAAATTTTTACCACGATACCCTTTTTCTACAATAATACGACCAATAGAATAGTCTTCGAATTTCTTGCCTGGGGGAACAATCCTTGAATATGCTACAAGTGTTTCACCATCAAATAGCATCAGATGCTCGGATGATTGGTCCAGATTGTCGATATCCTCATAAATACAATCCTGTTCTATGATGAATATATCCTGACGTAGCTTCAGTATTTTATAAATATCTGATGCAGTTAAGGAGTTAAACTCTTTTACGTGTTTCCACTTCATGGTAACCTTCAGGTACAATTTGCGTAATAAAATTAAATCATAATAAATACGGAACGCATGTTAAAAATACTTCTGATCAATAGCATAGTAATATTTATAGGTGCCTACCTCCTTGATGGGGTGAAGGTTAAAAGCTTTCTCACAGCAATTGGCGTGGCAATTCTTCTCGCTGTTTTGAACACATTGATAAAACCTTTGATTGTTGTATTAACCCTGCCGTTGACCATCCTTACCCTTGGCTTATTTATTTTGGTAATTAATGCCTGGATTTTAATGATAATCGACAAATTTGTGGAAGGTTTTACCATAAAAGGTTTTTGGTGGGCTGTTCTTTACAGTATCTTTATTTCAGTGGCTAACTCAATCATGCTTAAACTTTTTTAGATGCTGTCTTAAAGGTTTTAGTAAAGAGGCTACAGCAAATAATCATTAATTATGCTTGTGTTGCACTTTATTCCAAGGCAGATTCAAGCACTTCAAAAATCTGATTTATATGGTGAAAAAAGTTGTAGAAGTAAAAAATGAAGCAGGTTTGCATGCCCGTCCTGCATCGGTACTTGTAAAAACAGCATCAAGATTTAAATCCGATTTCACCATTAAAATGTATGGGTTCACTGTAAATGGCAAGAGCATACTTGGCGTGATGACGCTTGCTGCAGAACATGGCGCCGAGATGGAGCTGATTTTTGAAGGTGAGGATGAACAAGAGGCATTAGAACAAGTTGCAGCACTTTTTGAGAATAAGTTTCACCATCAACAACTATGAAAGAGATAAAACCAAAAGTTTTATCAGGCCGCCCGGCAGCACAAGGTATAGCTATAGGTAAGATCTGGATCTTAACGGATGACAACAAACCGGTTCATCCCGAAAAAATCAGCAAGAGAGAGATACAATCCCATCTTGCCAAATATGAAAAAGCGAAGGCTGAAGTAACCGAAGAATATGAGAAAATTAAGCAGTTCCCTGATGAATTCGATCTGATTGACATTATTGAGGCGCAGATTCAAACATTGAATGATCCCGAAGTAATCAAACAGATCACAAATAAAATTGAAACTGAACTCAGTACGGTTGATTATGCCATCTTCAGCACATATAACGACTATATTCAACTTCTTGAGGCGGCTGATGCAAAATGGGCCAATGAACGTACAATAGATATTGTTTCTGTTCGTGATGATTTAATTCAGGCAACCAAAGAGAAAAAGAGAGTTTTTGATGTAAATAAGGGTGAAATTGTTTTTGCTGATGATATATCGCCAACAGCTATGGTTAAGTTGAGCCAAAAAAAGATTGGCGGTATTGTGATGGAAAAAGGGGGTTTAACATCGCATGCTGTTATCCTGTCGCAATCATTAGGAATTCCGTGTGTGATTAATGCTCACTGGGATAGATACAATATAGTAAGGGGAAATCAGGCTATTATTGATGGTTCAACTGGACAGGTGATTATTACTCCCACCAGAAAACAAGTTGATGAGTATAAGAAAAGGAGAGGGGATGAACTTTCCCGCTTTGAAAAAGCCCTTGAGTGGGCACAAAAGCCGGATAAAACTAAATGCGGATCCGATTTTAAACTAAGGGCAAACGTAGAGTTTTTGGAGGAACTGCCAAAATTAACCAGTCACGGAGCAAGTGGCATTGGCCTTTTGCGAACCGAAACGATCCTTTTTGAGGCAGATGAGTTTGATATTGAAGAACAGGTTGAATTTTATAAACAAGTGGTTGAAACTGTAAAAGAAGATTCTGTAACCATAAGGCTTTTCGATGCCGGAGGTGATAAGCTTATTGAAGGCTCTGAAAGTGAAGCGAACCCGTTTTTAGGCTGGCGAGGAGTTCGTATGCTAATAGATAAGAAAAAACTGCTAAAACGCCAGCTTGAAGCAATCTATCGCGTTGGTGGGTTATATCCCGGAAGGATTAAGATGTTAATTCCTATGATATCCAGGCTTGAAGAGATAAGAACACTTCGTCAATACTGTGCTGAAGTGAAAAATAGCCTTGAATTAGCAGGCGTAAAGTGCGATGTGAATATTCCAATTGGAATCATGGTAGAAGTTCCAAGTATTGCCATCATGGCCGAAGAGGCTGCTAAAGAAGCCGATTTCTTTAGCATTGGCACGAACGACCTTACTCAATATACTCTGGCTGTTGACAGGGGAAATGAAAAAATTGCACACCTTTTCGATAGTTTTCATCCTGCCATTTGGAAATTGATCAAGATGACAAAAGATGCAGCCGGCAAAGAAGGGATTTCGGTAGCGGTTTGTGGGGAAATGGCCGGATCACCGGAAGCAGCGGCTTGTTTACTGGGATTGGGTATTAATGATTTGAGTATGAACTCAAGTTCTATTCCTAAAGTGAAATCAGTTTTGTGCAAGCACACACTATCTGAAATGCAAATGCTATCAAACAACGTGCTGGGTGCAAAAGATTTAGATGAAGTACACAGCCTTCTTGATGATTGGCGGGAATTCTGATTTTTTACAGGCTAGTTTGGCTTACTAAAGGGAAAAGCAAAAAACAGCACGAATAAGGGTGTAAGCACTTCCCGTTGTTTTTAGCTTAACTTGAAAACGCTACCACAGCATATTAAGTTAAATTTTTACCTTTATACTTTAAATAAATTAGGTTAAATAATTGTTAAGCAAATATTAATACGATAAAACTATTTATTATCGAAATAAAATTAAGTAATTTTGAATGTCCTTAATTATTCACAAACCAATTTATAATAATGTTACAAAAGTCATTCACACCAAAAAGAACAGTCTGTAAAGTTACCTTTGCAATTCCTAAAGAGTGGGCCGATAAAAAGGTACAACTCGTAGGTGATTTTAACGATTGGGATTTAAAAGCAGACAAACTCGAAAAGAAAAAAGACAAATGGGAAGTAACCATGCGTCTTAAACCTGAAAGTAAGTACCGTTTCCGTTATCTTATAGATGGCGAAAAATGGGAAAACGACGACGCTGCTGATGCTTATATTCCAAACGAATTCGGTACTGAAGACAGCGTTGTTGAAGTAGGAAAATAATATATGGCAAAAGCCTTCAATGTAGATCAGTTTCGTAACAGATTAACTACAACCTGGGTCGGAACAGATTTCCACTACATTGAGCAGGCAGCTTCCACGAATTCTCTCGTAAAAGCAATTTCTTCTGAGAAGTTAGTTCACGGAGCTGTTTTTTTGGCTGATGTTCAAAAAAATGGAAGAGGGCAGTACGAACGTATATGGGAGGCTGCCCCTTTTTTAAATCTCACCTTTACTCTACTCTTCAAACCACCGGGAAGTAATCGGTTAACTTTGTTGAGCCTTTCTATTGCAGCTGCAATTTCAAACACGTTAGAAAAATATTTAAACAAGCCCATTTGCTTAAAGTGGCCTAACGATATTTTTTGTGGCGGAAAAAAAATAGGTGGTATTCTAACAGAAACTACATTCATAGGGCCTGAAATCGATAGGTTACTTATCGGTGTAGGGCTGAATGTAAATCAAACCGTATATAGCAAATCTATAGATAGCAAAACCACTTCAATGCGTTCAGAAAGTGATACGATCTTTTCCCGGGAAGATTTATTAGCTGCCATACTGCGGGATGCCGAAACAGCCTATCAAAAGTGGCACAAATTTGATCAAAACCACTTAAGAGATATCAATAAAAAAATAATTGGGTATGGCGAGTGGGTAAATATCACCATCTATGATGAGCTTCAACCCGGCCTTTTCAAATTTATTGGGCTTAACGATAAAGGTGAATTATTGATGTTGAATGAGCAGATGGATGTCAATAAATTCTCTTATGAACAGATACGAATTATCCCCCGTAGTAAGGAAATTTCAGGAAGCAAAAGAGAGCTTTCTGCCTGATGATGCAAAACTTTTATTGGGTGTGAGTGGTGGGCCCGATTCAATGGCATTGCTTTATCTTTTACACAGAGAAGAGATACCTGCTTTTATTGTTCATTGTAATTACGGATTACGCGGGCAGGCATCAGATAAAGACCAAAATCTTGTTGAAGAAATGTGCAAGTTATGGAATTTTGAATGTGTATCTGTTCGGCTTGAATACGAAAAAAAAGCTACCGGTAATTTTCAAAAATGGGCCAGAGAACGACGCTACGAAGTTTTTTATGATTTAAAAGAAGAACTCAAAACAGATGTTATTGTTACCGCTCATCATCAGGACGACCAGATCGAAACTATTTTTCAGCGAATTTTAAGAGGTTCAGGTTTATCATCGTGGCGGGGAATAGAAACCTTTGATGGTACTCTTTTTAGGCCATTATTAGAAGTTTCAAAAAGCGAGATTATGGAATTTGTTCAACAATTTAATATTCCATATAGAATAGACAGCACAAACGAAGAGAGTACCTATGCCCGTAATTTTCTGAGGAATAACTGGTTCCCTGAGTTGAACAAATTATTTCCCGGATGGAGTGAGAATATTCTGGCTGTAAGAGACAGGGCAGATGAGTTTGCAGGGCTTAAAACATTAGTTGCTAATGGCATTGTATCTGCTGATGGGTTAATTGACAGATCTAAGTTTCTTGCTTTGCCGGATTCTGTTCAGCGTGTGATTTTTTCCTATGCGGCTGACAAAATAGGGGGAACCGGCATTCTATCAGCTGGTTTTTTGAGTGAAATTCATAAATTGAGTGAATTACAAACCGGGGCTAAGCTTCAAATTTCTGATGATTATTTTGTGATTAGAGATCGGGTAAGCTTTGTAATTGTGAATGAGAATCTGGATAAGTTTATGCCGGTTCAATTTTCTGAAGACGATGTTTCAAATGGAAAAGAGTGCAGTTTTGTAAAACTAAAATCTGAGGTCTTTAATGGTGTGTACTCGAAAGAAATTTTAGTACTAAATTCAGATGCAATTGAATTTCCAATAACTCTGAGAAACTGGCAGGATGGGGACAGGTTTATTTCGTTTGGAATGCAAGGTTCGCAATTAATTTCCAGCCACATTACTAACAAAAAAGTATCTGCTTTGGCAAAAAAATCAGTTAAAGTTATTGAATCTTTTGATGGAACTATTTGTGCCGTTATATTTCCGCCCAATTCCGGTGTTGATACTATTGGAACAATTTCTGAAGCATACCGCTGCACCGATCAAACTAAAAAATCGATAATCATCAGTTATTAAAACATTATGGATCTATATCAACCCGATGTTGTAAATGTTAATGGAGAGGATTTCAGAGTTTATTTAACCCATGAGGAGATTCAGCAGCGAATAAAACAATTGGGGCTTATTCTAAGTAATGATTATAAAGGCAAACAGCCTATTTTTATAGGTGTATTGAATGGTGCATACATTTTTCTTGCTGACCTGATGCGATACGTAACGGTGCCATGTGAAGTTGATTTTTTGAAACTCAGCAGCTATGGTGATGAAAAAGTATCATCAGGGCAGGTCCAGGACCTGAAAGAGATAGATGCCAATGTAAAAGACAGGCACGTAATTCTTGTTGAAGATATTATAGATACCGGGCTTTCTATGAAATATCTTGTAGAAAAAGTGAAGAAGAAGAACCCCGCATCTCTTGCTGTAATCACAATGCTGCACAAAACAGAAGCAACTCAACACGATGTTCAAATAGATTACACCGCCTTCAAAATTCCAAACCTGTTTGTTTTGGGATATGGTTTAGATTATGCTCAAGAAGGGAGAAATTTGGCTCAAATCTATATTCCTGTCAGTGATAATAAGTAATTTGATTGTTGCAAAGGCATACAAAAGGTTGGTATATTTAACGCTTATTGAATTCGAATGGAGAGGTGGCTGAGTGGCTGAAAGCGCTCCCCTGCTAAGGGAGTATACCCCCAAAAGGGTATCGAGGGTTCGAATCCCTCTCTCTCCGCACCAAGCGTGATTTGAGCTTCAAATCACGCTTTTTTTTACCATTTTCTATAGAGTTTGAAATAAAGATAGAGAAATGTAATGTGGTTATTAGTGATAGAGATAATTCCTGCCGCATGGCTACCGCTATTTATATTTGTTGCCAGAATTCTTGATGTAAGCATCGGAACACTAAGGATAATGTTTGTTTCGAAAGGGTTAAAGGGAAAAGCTACCTTGCTTGGGTTTATAGAAGTACTCATTTGGATAATTGTTGTAGCTCAGATTTTTCAAAATCTTGATAATTGGTTGAATTATGTAGCCTACGCAGCTGGCTTTGCAACGGGCACTTTTATTGGGATGTATATCGAGGAGCGGATAAAAGTTGGTATCCAAATATTTCGCATAATTGTAGGGCAGGAGAGTGAAGAGCTGGCTTCAAAGTTAATGGAAGCGAATTTTCGAATAACCGAAGTCGATGGAAAGGGTAAATACGGGCCGGTTAAAGTTATTTTTTCCGTAGCAAAGAGAAAAAGATGGCAAGAACTTGTTGATATTTTAAATACATACGCCCCGAATGCTTTTTATTCAATTGAAGATGTGAAGCATGTAGCTCAAATGGAAGAAGGTTTACATTATCAACAAAATGATCTCATCTCTAGAATGCTGAAGCTAAAAAAAGGTATATAAAAAATGCCTAACATTAAGATGGCTCTGTGATAAGCTTCAGCTTCTGCATGGTTAAAGGTTTTTCAATAAACCTTTCTACGATTGAGAATTCTTCAGACCGTTTTTGATCTTCAGGGTCTATTGAAGAGGTGAAAATAAAAACCTTCACTTGTTTTGATAAATCAAGTTTTTCCAGTTCCTGTAAAAATTCCCAGCCATCCATAAGTGGCATATTCAAATCAAGAAAAATAAAATCCGGTATATTTTCTTCAATATCCGCGTTTTCTTTAAAGTAGGTTATCGCATCTTTTCCATTCTTATAAATTTCAACCTTCTCAGAAAAGCCCGCCACTTTCATGATTTTCTTTGCTACAATTACAAAGATTTCGTCATCGTCGATAATGCAAATTTTACTTGTATTCTTCATGAGGTAAATAAATTTTAAAAATTGAACCTTTGCCAACTTCGCTTTCTACGTCTATTTTTCCACCCATTGCCTCGATCTGATTTTTCGTGATAAATAATCCAATTCCCCTTGAATCTGGATGTTCATGGAATGTTTTGTACAAGCCAAATATTTTTTCCCTGTTTTTTGCCAGATCTATACCCAAGCCATTATCCTCAACGCATAAAACTAAATATTGCTCTTTCTCTTTGAGATAAATTCTTACAAAACTATCTCGTTCGTCTGAGCAATATTTTATCCCGTTTGTAATCAAATTCATAAATATACTGTCCAGGTACGATTCTACTCCTTTTACAATCGTATTTTCTGGAATTTGATTTTCTATGATTACACCTTCATTCTCTGCCATGTACTTCAATGTTCTGATAGCATGATCAGTCACTTCGCGGAGATTTAACGGGCTAAATTTTTCAGGAGAAGAGGTGTTGATTAAAATTACTTTATTAAGATGCCTGATTGTTTCGGATAATTTTTCAGATGCAGTATTTAACAATCGAATAAGCTGAAACTCATGCAATTCAGGATATTCATCAGATATTAAAGACAAAATCATAGATATGTTTGTAGAGTGCGAACGAATATTGTGAGACAATATGTGGGCGAAATGCTTAAGCTTTTCATTCTGGTTCTGCGTAATCGAAAGAAATGAATTTAATTTTAGTTCCTTGAGTTTTCTGTCCTGCACATTCACCAACATATTGGCAAACAGAGTTAACAATGTGATTTCAGTCTCTGATAATTCATATGAATTTTTTACGAAATCAAATCCTACAAACCCCAATAAATCATCATTAAGAATCATAGGTATCGTTATCAGGCTCTTAATGTTTTGTGGCTCTAAAATTGCTCGTAAGCCTTCCGGCCCGTCATCGGGTAGGGATTTCACACTGGGTACGTAAAATGGTTGTCCACGTAGATGTTTGTTCACCCATTGGGGTATACTATCCATCGTCAATAGCTGGAGATTATCGATCTCGGGTGAAATGCCTTCCGCACACCATTCAAACGTGTTGGATGTAGTTGAATTTTGAAAATCGTAACTGAACACATAGGCCCTATCCGCTGAAACGAACATCCCCATATCTCTTAATGACTGCTCAATAATAGAATCTACTTTATCAAGGTTTACATTGATATACGTTGTTGCAATTTTTAAAAGCAGATTTTGAAGTTCAGTCTTTTCCATCACAGTCTCTTGAAATCAATATTGTCTGAAACGTCTTTCGTATAGCTTTATATGTTGATTTGTATGAAAATATATTCGGCTGTATCAAGAATTTTAAGGCACTGACTTTCCAACGTTTGTCAAATATTATTCAGTACTAATGTTAACTAGCCTAATTAAATTAACTTTATATTTTAATGAATTGATAGTAGTATTTATCTGTATAAACTTTTGTTAGCCAACATTTATCAAAATAAACCTTTTACCACTAATCTTTAATTTCAAAGAAAGCGCCATCGCATCAATTAACTGTACGCCTGAAAACAGTTCTAATCCTTTATTAGAGAAATTTAATCTTTTTTTTGTGTAACACAAAGATTTGAATTAATTATCCTTAAATCTATCTAACAATATTGTTTGTAGTTCTCTTTTTTTATGTTCAGGAAGAAAAGCATGCTGCAATGCTTCGATATTGCACTTTTTGAAGTGGTTTAGGTCCCATTTAAATACTCTGTTCAAAGTTTTGTATTCATCTTCAAGTGAAACATTAGAGATTGTTCTGCCATCTGTATTGATGCTTAAAGAAATATTTTCACTAAACAGATAGCCGATATTATGATCCTCTATTCTTTGGAAAACTTTAGTTAGAATATTGCTTGTGGGGCATACCTCAAGATGAATATTATTTTTACGAAGATGCGAAAGCAAGGCAGGATCTTCGGCACTTCTAACTCCATGCCCTATACGTTTGGGGCCAAAATGTTTTAAAGTTTCCCAAACACTTGTGGCGCCTTTGGCTTCTCCGGCATGTGCAGTACAGGGTATATTTTTCTTTTTGGCATACTGAAAAGCTGCAATATGATTATCAACTGGGTAGCCAGCTTCGTCTGCAGCAATATCAAACCCTCGAACATGGGTGCCTCTAAATGCCTCGACAAGTTTTATGGTTTCCATGCTTTGTTCTGCAGAATAGTGCCGAAGGGTGCATAATATAATGGAGGCTTCAACTTCATATTTTTTTATTCCTTCTTCAGTAGCCAGGTTAACAGTTTTTACAACTTCAGTTGGATCTAAACCTTCTTTCAGGTGTAATAGTGGAGCAAAACGTATTTCTGCGTAGATAACATTATCCTCTTTTAACTGTCTGAAAAGATCCAGTGTTACGAGCCGCAGATTCTCTTTCGTCTGCATAAGGTCAATACCCCTACTTGCGCGTTCTATATAATCAGATAAGCCGGAGCATCCAACAGGTGCTATGAATTCATTTTGATACTCATTCTCACTTATAGTGGGGTCAATTTGTTGTACTACCTCGTAACTAAGAGAACAATCCAGATGTAAGTGTAACTCAACTTTAGGCAGGCTCTTAAAATCTAATCCCATTATCAGGTTCCGTAAATGGTTATTACTATTTTTCGGCGGCCACCATAATTTCTGTGTTCACATAAATAAATGCCCTGCCAGGTGCCAAGATTAAAATTCCCGTTAGTAATGGGAATTGTAACTGACTGCCCTAAAATGGAACTTTTAATGTGTGAAGTCATATCATCGGCTCCTTCAAGGGTGTGTTCAAATAGAGTTACATCTTCCGGAACCATTCGGTTAAAATGGGATTCAAAATCCCGCCTCACAGAAGGGTCTGCATTTTCGTTGATGGTTAACCCTGCACTCGTATGCTTAATAAATATGTGAGCAATGCCCGCTTTTATAGTATGCAATTCATCAAGCTTCTCAAGAATCTCACTGGTAATAAGGTGAAAGCCTCGTGATTTTGAAGTTAGTTTTATCTCTTTTTGAAAACAATTCATCGGCATCTCAGGTAAAATTATTAACTACATTAACCAAATAGCCCGGATATACTTCCGCCATCATGGCTTATGGTTTGTCCAGTAATATAACTGCTATGTGGTGAAAGCAGCCAGGCAGCTAATGATGCAAATTCTTCGGCTTTACCCAATCTGCCAACCGGAATGTTTTGTTCCATCTCTTGTTTGGCTTCATCGTATGAAACACCCCTCATACTACTGTTATTTTTGATAACTCTTTCTATAGCAGGTGTTTCGTGAGAACCTGGTGCAAGAACATTAACAGTTACACCATGTTTTGCCAACTCCAAAGCAAGCGTTTTAGCAAAACCGGTTACACCCGCCCGGAAAGCATTACTCAAAGTTAAAGCAGGCAAAGGTTGTTTAACGGATTGGCTTTCAATAAACAGCACTCTGCCATATCCTTTTTCTTTGAATATCGGGGCTAATCGTAGAGCAAGATCAATTTTCCAGCGCATTACAAGTTGCCAGGATGCATCCCAATCGGCCATGGTAGTTTGAAGGGGTGTACCTGTGGGTGGCCCTCCGGCGTTGAACACAATACCGTGAATTTCTCTTTTTTTAACCAAAGCCATAATCTTATCAAGTGTTTCACTATAGATAAGGCTGCCTTCTACCGGGGTAACATTTTTTTCAAAATTGGCATACTTATCTTCGAGCAGGTCACCCCGCCTTGCAACTGCAATTATATCTGCGCCCTCTTTTACTAATTGCCTTGTTATGGCTTCTCCGAAACCACTGCTTGCTCCACAAACAATAAATGTATGATCAGAAATGCCTAAATCCATGATGATATTTCTTTAGTTGAGTGGTATAATTTTGATGAAGTATAAGAAATTCGATTGAACTTTTAGCTTTCATTTACAACTACTAATACGCATGAGAATAAGCTTATAAATCCGATTTCATAGATAAGAGAGGGCAAAAGGTTTATGAAGAAATAATAGAGTTATGAGTAATAATAATGGTATATTTAGGGCTGTCTGTTTTTCGGGCTTAACTACTTCAAGTAAACCAATAAATAAGGGTTTGTTTCAAATACAGGCCTACACGAATTTTATATGACACAAGACATCAGAAATATTGCAATAATTGCTCACGTAGATCACGGGAAAACTACACTTGTAGACCAGATGCTGCGACAGAGCGGAACATTTAGAGAGAACCAACAAGTTGCCGAAAGAGTAATGGATTCCGGAGATCTTGAAAAAGAAAAGGGAATTACCATAAGTTCGAAAAATACTGCAATCAATTGGAAAGGCACTAAGATTAATATTGTTGATACACCCGGCCACGCTGATTTTGGCGGTGAGGTTGAGCGAATCCTCAAGATGGTGAACGGTGTAATATTACTTGTTGACGCAGCCGAGGGCCCATTGCCTCAAACAAAGTTTGTACTTAGGAAATCACTTGCACTTGGGTATAAACCTATTGTGTTGATCAACAAAATTGACCGAAATGATGCCCGCCCTGATGAAGTACTGAATATGGTTTTTGACCTTTTCGTATCGCTCGATGCAGACGATGAACAGCTCGATTTCCCGGTACTATATGC
>SLLL01000105.1 GCA_007134085.1 Balneolaceae bacterium | reverse complement strand
CAAGTAGGGCAAGGTCGAATGGGCTTTGGGTGTCGATCTCTTCAAAATCAACGCCGGTTTCGCTGCAGGCAATTTTAAACTTGTGGGTTAATTCGCTCACCTTTTTCTTGTAATCATCTTTTACCTGTGCGGGAATTACTTCCAGTTCGGAGCCTGTTTCCATATCCTCAAACAGGAACTTACCGTCAGGAAAGTCAAGCTCACGTTCACTTTTGTGCTCTAAAATATTAAATAGCAGAACTTCATGTTTTTGATGGCGTAAGTGCCTCAGTGAGGAGATGAGCGCATCGTGGTTCTCTACATTTTCAAAAAGGTCGGTGATGATTACCACAAGGCTGCGCCTCTTTAAACTTTCTGCCAGTTTATGCAGTGCATTGGCCGATGCAGAACCTCGTTTCAGTGCTGCTTTACCGTCTTCATCTTCAAGCTGTTGTTCAAGTTCGCGATAGAGCAGACGCACATGGCTGTAGGACGATTTTGGCGGAAAAACCGACCGGATCTCCTCATCAAAAAGTACAAGTCCGCAGGCATCGCGTTGGCGATGCATCATGTAGATGAGTGAAGCTGCATAATGAATGGCGTAGCGCAATTTACTCCACTCCGCAAAATGTTTGAAATACATGGAGCTGCTTACATCCAACACTATGTGGGCACGTAAATTGGTTTCTGCCTCAAATTGCTTCACGTAAAAACGCTCTGTTTTGCCATACACTTTCCAGTCGATATGTTTAAAATCATCTCCCTGATTGTATGGGCGGTGTTCGGCAAACTCTACGCTAAATCCGTGAAAAGGGCTTCGGTGCAGCCCGGAGATAAATCCCTCAACAATTGTACGGGCTTTAAGGTCGAGCGGGGCAAGCTGTGTGAGCAGGTTTGGGTCTAAAATCATGCAGTAACCTAAGAGTTTCCTTATTTGGTGCCAAGTAAAAATTGAACGAATATATTTGTTACAACATTGCTATTTTCTTTTTCTATGTCAAAATTAGATCCTTTAAACCGCATGGCCTGAGAATCGTGCGGGCCACGTCTTAAATATCTACTATACATGAATAAAATCCTGACATCTGCCGAACAAATTGATTTCACTATTTCCGGCCTCCCCACCATGCCATTGCCAAATAAAGTTTTGATGGTGAGGCCAACCTATTTTGATGTAGAATATGTGATTAACCCGCATATGCAGGGACAAATTGGAGAGGTGGATAAAATGCAGGCAGCTAACGAGTGGGAGCACCTTGTAGATGGCTACGAAGAACTTGGCTACAGTGTAGAAATTCTTGATGGGGTGAAAGGCCTGCCGGATTTGGTTTTTTGTGCCAACCAATGTCTGCCGTTTATTGATGAACAGGAGAACAGGTCTGCCATACTAAGCAATATGCGTGCACCTCAGCGGCAGGGCGAAGTTGCCATCATAAAAAAATGGCTGCATGCACAGGGGTATGAAACGTTGTCGCTGGATCTGGAAGAGTCGGGCAAATTTGAAGGGATGGGGGATGCCATCTGGCACTTTAAACGAAGGTTACTTTGGGGTGGATATGGATTCAGAACCTCCGTGAGAGCTTATGAACGGGTTTCTGAACTGCTGAATATACCGGTAATTGCTCTCGAATTGGTGGATGACAAGTTTTACCACCTTGATACTTGTTTCTGCATGCTCAATGAAAATAGCGTATTGATTTATGAGGATGCATTCGCTCCTGCGTCAATCGAGATGATTCACAAACTGTTTGACAACGTGATTCTCGCAAGCAAATACGAAGCTGAAAAACTGTTCGCCGTGAATGCTGCCTGCCCCGACGGTAAGAATGTATTCATCCAGCAGGGTAGTACCGACGTGAACAAAAAATTGCGCGATGCAGGTTTTTCCGTGCATGAGTTCAGTACGTATGAGTTTATGAGAAGCGGGGGTAGTGTTTTTTGTATGAAGCTGTTTTACTGGTAGTTAAGATAGTTCTGCTACCGCTATCAGGTTGCTTTAAAAAAAATGGTTAATATTTTTAACTGTTTCCTGACTTCCGCATTGGGACACCAATAACCTGATAACTACTTTTCAACTTAATTTGCTATATCACGTTGTTTATGCAGTTAACATTATCTCTTGTACTTTTGGCTTGACCCAAAAGTACCAAAAGGTCAAGGCGGTGAATTCCCGAAGCAGTTCGTTGCGGCTACACGCCCCGAGGCTTCGGGGCAAGGCCCCGCCTTGAAAACTTATAAATCATGGTTAATTCATACCCTGCGTGGCTTAGGATTCGTAAAGCACCGCTCCACCTTACGAGCCGGGAATTCAAGGCCGACAGATCTCATCTGGAAAGGAGGTCATCTAAGGCATTATGCGAGCTAAAATTCTTTTGGGATACCTAATACTCATTTTTAGATTTGTAACTTATTGATTTATAAACCCAATAATTTTCACTTTTAAAAAGTGCGGAAGTTAGGTGAAGCTGTTTTACTGGTAGTTAAGATAGTTCTGCTACCGCTATCAGGTTTGCTCTACACAAAAATGGTTGAAACTTTTTAGCTGTTCCATTCCATGAACTTGCAGATAGTGTGCAATTAGCAATCACGCCCTTACAGTCATTAACTCGTTCCAGCTGGTAGTGTATTTTTTACTGAGGTACTGCTGTTTCATCTGCCAGGGCTGATCAATGCCGGTTGACGCCTGCAAAACAGTCCGTTTGCCATATTTTGCATTTAGCTCATCAAGGGTTTCCATCAGGTAGTGCTTTTTTTCGGAGTACCTTTCGCCGTCAAACAGGTCTTGTTGAATTTCGCTTTGTGGAACTATACCGGTTAGAATAACCCACGCTTTTTTATAAATCTTCCCCTGCCTAAAAAGATATCGTGCCATTTTTGAGGCTGTCGCAATTATTTCACCTGAGTCTGCCGTGGCATTTGGCAATGTACATGTGGCTCCAAATTTATAAGGCTGGCCGGGTGCTTTGTACTTATCGGTAACAAGAGTAACCGTAATATTAGTGGCAACAGATTTTTGAGACCGAAGTTTTTCCGCTGCCCTGGCTGAAAAATGTGACACAGCTTCACAGATGTCTTCGCAATTTTCCACCGGCCTGCCGAATGACCGTGAACTGAGGATACCCTTTCGTGTATCTGAACACTCTTCAATATCGAGGCACGGCCTGCCACGCAGTTCCCAAACGGTTCGCAAACCGGTGACTTTCATTTTTGCCCGCACCCATGTATCCGGCAGCATCTTCAGATCGAATGCAGTTTGAACTGCATATCGATTCAGCATGGTTGCATAGTTTTTGCCAACTCCCCATACATCAGAAACCGGTGTTTGTTTGAGAACTTTATCAATCTGCCCATCATCATACAGGTAGAGCACACCGCCAAGAGATTTGTCGGCTTTAGCAGCTTCATTCGCGATTTTGGCAAGCGTTTTGGTTGATGCGATCCCAACGGAAACTGCAATTCCGGTGTCGCGCAAGATACGCTCTCTGATGGTTTTACCAGTTTGAATAATATCAGCTGTATCATGCCCGTGAATTTCAGAAAATGCCTCATCAATACTGTAAACTTCGGTATTGGGGGTGCATTGAGTTAAAATATCCATTACCCTCATGCTCATATCGCCGTAGAGAGCATAATTGGAAGAACGCATAGCGATGTGGTTCTTCTTGATTAGAGGGCGGATTTTAAATTCCGGAACCCCCATTGGAATTCCGGCCTCTTTTGCCTCGGCTGACCGTGCGATTACACATCCGTCGTTATTTGAGAGAATTACGAGTGGTTTGTTCTTCAGGTCCGGATCAAATACCCGCTCACAAGAGGCGTAAAAATTATTGCAGTCAACCAGTGCAAAAGGCATAGCATCTAAACCGCATGAATAATGTGCGTAATTTTGCCCCAAACGGGAGATTGGCCGGGAATATCTGTTGTGAGTGGGATCACAGCCCCGGTAGATTTTTCCAGTGCCCATCCGGTTTTATCACGAACAACACGGCAGACAATATTCACTCCATCTACTTCAGCAATAACGAGTGAATTGAGTTTTGGAGCGAGAGAGCGGTCAACGATTAAAATATCGCCATGATTCAGGCCGAGCGGTGCTCCTTCTTCGCCTTCAAATCTCACAAAAAAGGTAGAAGACGGATATTTAACGAGATGATCGTGAAGGTTAAGGCGCTCTTCGAGATGATCGGTAGCAGGTGACGGAAACCCCGTTTCTGTCTTGCGCCTGTTGTAGAGTGGGTTTCTCTTTTTCTGTAGTGGTGAAAATGTTTGAGCAATCATATATCCTAAGAATTAGTGCAGAAGAATAATATGTAAGATATATGTGTAACCGTAAATTGCCAAACATTGCTTTCTTTTTGCATCAAACTTGGTTCATTGCCGCCGAACCGGTTACAACCGCTTACTTAAAAAAAAAGATTTCTTTCGCAGAGAATAGAGTGTTTTCTGTGCGTCGGGTTTTCAAAAAAGATCAGCTGTTTCGATTGATGCTATCAGTGATTTGTGAAAAGCTTGAATAAAATACCGGTACCATCCGGCAACTGATCAGACTTTAACAGTTACATATTTCAGAATCTCCACAACCTGATCGAGGGTACGGGTTATTGCGAGGGCAGCGGCATCCACTTCTTTTAGTGCATGCGTGAATTCCTCGGGATGCATTATGATGAGTTTTTTCCCAAGGGCAGCAGCATAGCCTGCATCAAAAGCTGCATTCCACTGGCGATACTTTTCTCCGAACTTCACTACCACAATATCGGCTTGTTCAATGAGCGTCCGTGTTCGAATGGCGTTTACTTTAGCACCTTTATGGTCGCGCCAAAAATCGTCTTTCTCATCTCCTGGTATGCCAACGCCCGCATCATCACTTGCGGCGTGGTCAGTTACCGGAGCAGAAATTTCAATCGGCAGGTTTTCCTTGTCAATTTTTTCTTTGATCTCATTTCTCCACTCGCTGTGAATTTCGCCGGAGAGGTAGACTTTCCAAATCATAATTCTCTGGTTTTAGTTGGTGTTTAATAGAATAACGAAGCTGCTAAAAAATCCATTCAATTTCACCCGCAGCGTCGGCCGTTTCCGTCCGGTAGGGGTTGGGCTTGGATTTAGATTATGGATTTTCGAAGCAGGAGCTTCGATCTACAGTAGTACCGAACGTCCTCGTCCGGTAGGGATAGGGTCAAGATTTGTATTGTGGCTTTCGAAGCGGGAGCTTCGATCTACGTAGCACCGGACGTCCCCGTCCGGTTAGGAAAGATGATGTGAAGGTAAGATCTTAATTTATGGCTGATGGATTTTTTAATCTTTCAATCGAAGGCCGGATCGTTGTATAGTAGAAATTCTACGAAGCGGGAGCTTCGATCTACGTAGCACCGGACGTCCCCGTCCGGTTTGGAAAGATGCAGTGTGGGCATGGGCTTAATAATGGTAGATGGATTTTTAAACCTTTCAGTTGAAGGCTGGATCGTTGTATGGCAGAAATTCTTCGAAGCGGGAGCTTCGATCTACGTAGTACCGGACGTCCCCGTCCGGTTGGGAAAGATGCAGTGTGGGCATAGGCTTAATGATGGCAGATGGATTTTAAATCTTTCAATCGAAGGCCGGATTGTTGTATGGCAAAATTTTTTCGAAGCGGGAGCTTCGATCTACTTGGCCACACGTATTCAAATTAATCACCCAGATATGGCACTCCATCCGTAATCCATGCCGGGGCCGGCTCGCCTTTCAGGTAATGATCCATATACTCCTTCATCTTTATGGCATAATCCAGCCGGTTTGCAAGGTTTCTGAGATGATGCGGCTCATCATAATAGTGCAGAAACACCGACTCCTTGCCAAGCCTTCTGAGTGCAAGATAGAGTTCTATGGATTGATACCACGGCACAGCTTCGTCGGCATCGCCATGCTGAATCATTAGTGGAGTATTGATGCGATCGGCAAAGAAAACGGGTGAGTTTTCGATGTATGGAGCCAGATTCTCCCACATACTCACGCCAAGCCGGCTCTGTGTTTGCTCATACTGAAACTGCCTTGCGAGGCCGGTTCCCCAGCGTATGCCGCTGTAGGCGCTCGTCATATTACCAACCGGTGCACCGGCAATGGCCGCTGCAAAAATATCGGTTTGGGTAACTACCTGAGCAGTGAGATATCCACTCCAGGAATGGCCGTGCAGGCCAATGGCATCAGGATCGGCAATGCCCATTTCGATAAGTTTATGCACGCCGGGCACAAGATTTTTTGTGGCAGAGTAGCCTGGAATTGGCACATCAAACCAGATATCGGGAAGAAAAACGGCGTAACCATCGCTGGTGTACTGTGCAATATTGGGGCGGTGATTGGTTACAGGGGTATTGAACTGATGGAGCCGTTGTGAAAAGCGCTCATAATAGTAAATGAACACGGGATAACGTTTGCCTGGCTCATAATCACCGGGATAGTAGAGAATTCCCTGAACGGTTCGTCCGTCCATATTTATCCAGTCAACGAGTTCAGCATGGCCCCAGGCAAATTCTTCCGTGAGATTTTGATGCAGGTGAGAAAGCTGAACAGGATTTCTGAACCGGTGGCCTGAGGCTACCCAAAGATTTGGATACTCGGTGTATGTTTCCTGCGTGAAGAGGATAGCATCAGATTCTTCGGCAAGAGCTACAATATTGAACCGTTTATCATCTTCCTTGATGCGGCTCACACCGGGCCTGCCAACCCTAGTTTCATAGAAGCCGTAGTTTTTATCCCAGTCGTGAAACATGGTGAGCAGAAGCCGTTCATTTTGGGCAAATGTATCTTTCTGAGGATCAAGATCTCTGATTCTGAAAATGCGCATCTCATCCCGGCCGGTGCCGCCTGTGAGGTTTAGAAAATCGCCAGTATCAGTATCAAACTGCCAGATATCGAACTTGTCGTAGATCAAAACAGATGCATCTCCGTCAACCCAGCCGCCTATTCCATAAGAGTTAGATGGCATTGGCCTGTCATTGTCTTCATCAGCAAAGGAAACATCAATGGTATGAGTGAGATTTTTGATCTTACCGGTTTTAACAGGCCGGAGGAGCCAGTCGGTGCCATCAAACCATGCTGCAAAGTTGCCACCGGGAGAAATTGAAGCACCAAAGCGCTGTTTCTCGATAAATATTTCAGCCTCACCGGTATGCTGGTCAACAAGGTAAAAATCAGAATATCGGCCATCCCAGGTGATTAGTTTTCTGTAAGGAATATCAGATGAGCCGAGTAGCTTTTTACTGTGATGGCCCGGTGATACGTTTGGAATTTCAGTGGTTGCAAGCTGAACATATCGGACATCATCCAGATGAAAAACCGCAGTGTAAAGATGATTTTTCCGGCTGTTCCAGGT
>SLLL01000219.1 GCA_007134085.1 Balneolaceae bacterium | reverse complement strand
TGGTTATCAGATGCGGGGGATGAAGACTCGTTTAAATTCCGGCACCTTTTCGGCTTTGGTGCTGTTGTATCGTTCTAAACTTCATGCATGCAAATTCGACAGTTAACCATACTGCTCATAATTTTATTCTTCTCAATCTCTTGCACATCAAGCAGATGGGTTGTTGTTGACCAGAATGCAACGGATGAGCGGATTGATCCCGTTATTCTTGAAGAGCGCAATATTCTTCAGATAACCGAAGAGCCAACTGTTGATAACCCCGTTGTAACCTATGGTATTTTCACTGTTGCCGAGCAGCAGTTTGTACAGCGAATTCAGGTTGAGCGAACCATTCAGCGTTATCGCCCACGCTGGGGATATCTAACCCTTGGGCTGGCTGGAGCCACATTTGCGGCATTGGCAGCGAATACATCAACAGTAATGCCTTCGGTTTCATCCGGCGCCAAGCTGCCGTTAAATGTTACTGCTGCCAGCCTTGCACTGCTCTCTTTTTCCAATATGCAGCCCACGGGTGACCCCATTTTTACCGGTGAAACCGAATTAATGCGCAGAAGCGGAACCGAAATTGTAAGCGATACTCTTCGCAGCCGGTTTACAGATGTAGAGCTTGATGTGAAAGCAGAGATCTTTTTGAATGATTCGCTGATATTTTCTCTGGATGAAACCGGGCCTTCCGCTGGGGCGCTAAGCATAAACCTTGCGCAGGTTGCCGATTTTATTGAAGGAGACATCAGTGATGATACATCCGTATCCGTAAGATTAGCTTACAACAACGATTCACTTAATCATACATTCAACGTTACAGATTTTCTCTCACCGTATGTTTTAATCACATCGCCTGTGGCGGTTCTCAGAAATGCACCAGTTCAGAATGATCTGAACGTGATTACGGAAGTTGGCGAGGGCAGCTCCCTGCAGCTCATTAACCGCGATCCGGAAGGGTGGTTCAGAGTGCGATTTGGTGGATCGGAAGTATTTATCAATTCAAATGTGGGAGTAATTGAATGGCTTGCAGAAGGAACCGAAGATGCTCCGGATGTTTTTGAATTCAGAGATGTGCCATTCGGTGAGATTGATGTAGAAAATTCAGTTCCTATTCTGAAACCACGAAACATCAACGACCGCGCGATTATCCTTACCAACGGATTTGCTGAACAAGCAGAGGTACGCCCTTACCTCGACAGAGGCCACGAGCTTTTTATGTTTTACATGAGGCATGCCCTGCAGATGGCTGAAAATCAGATTCATTACATACGTATGGATTCCACAAGAGACTGGAAGGCCGAACTGGAAGCAGTATCTGAGATTAATGGCGAAGGCTCACTGTTTGTTTACCTATCCGGTTTTGGCACACTGGCACGCCCCGGTACCATTTATCTCGATTTTGCAGAAGAAAAAGAGGGTGATGGCTTATTTACAGAGTTTATATTTCCAGAATTTGAGCGAATCAACCCATCCGCACTTTTTCTGAAGGCAGACCTTCAATTTGGTTTCATCAACGGTGAAACTATTTCTTCTGCATCCCGAAGTGGGTACAACTCCGTACTTCAGGAGTTTTCGGGGCGGTTGCAGCGAGCTATCCCAAATTCGTTCATCCTTTTCAGCCACAGGCCGGGGCAGCGTTCCTCTGTATATGCTGCAGCAGGTTTTGAAAATCAGCGCCATCATATATTTAACTATTACTGGGCAGAAGCGATAAAACGGAGAAATACCCGTGTGCACGAGTTGGTTCGCCATCTCGAAAACAATGTCGATTTCACGTCAAGGCGCCTTCACGACAGGCCGCAGGAAATCCAGGCTTTCGGTAATTTCTCGCTAAATATCACGCAGTGATGGCAGGCTGGGTTTTTATTTTTCTGTGCGCTGCCTCATCTATTCTTATTGCTCACTTTTTTAAAGTAACCGAGTACCGAAAACTAAACACAACCCGCGTATTAACTGTAAACTATCTGATAGCTACCATTTTTGCTGCAGTTCTGGCTGTTCGCGAAGGAGTATCAGTTCCTCAAATGAACGATATAACCATAGCGGTTATATTTGCGGCTGCAATCGGTTTTGTTTTCATAGCAAACTTTTTCATCTACAGTAAGTCCGTTCACCTGAACGGAGTAGGTATCACTGTTGCAGCGATGAGGGTATCGCTGCTTGTTCCGGTATTTATCTCAATTCTGTGGTATCAGGAGGTACTGAGTACCCCACAATGGCTTGGGATTTTGATCGTGTTCGGTGCACTGTTCCTTCTGCTTCCAAATAAGCGAAAGTTGATCAAAGAACCGTTCAGTGCAGGCTGGCTTCTTGTGGTACTTTTTATTGGAACCGGTGTAGGCGATGCATCTTTGATGGTTTATGAGACAGAGCTTTCATCAGTGTTTTCTAAAGAGATTTTTATGGGCATTGTCTTCTTTTCCGCATTTCTGATCGGCTTAACTGTGCTTATACTGAAAAAAAACTACGCTATAAAAAAAGAGGAGTGGATAATGGGCGCTGCAATCGGTGTTCCTAACCTGCTCACTTCAATCTTTTTGATTCTCGCTTTAGAGCAGTTAAGTGGTGCCATTGTTTACAGTAGTGTAAACATATTAACCGTACTTGGCGCAACTTTTGTTGGGGTTTTCAGATGGAAAGACCACTTCACAAAACTGCAGTGGGCGGGAATTGGTGCAGCAGTTGTTGCCATTTTACTTCTGTTATGATTCAGAGATTTATAAAAGGTTAATAAAGAAATGATATTTTTCCTTTCATATTGAAATTCAGTATCCAAAATTACAAAGAACTAACTAAACCAGGTTAAGAGCCATGAGCCTCATCAACAAAATCAGGGAAAAAGCGTCAAGCCAAAAGAAAAACGTTGTACTGCCTGAAGCAGAAAAAGATATTCGTGTCATAAGCGCAGCAGTTGAACTGCATAAGAACAATTTTGCTGAACCGCTACTGCTTGGCAGCCGCGAAGTGATAGCCACGTTGGCAAAGGAGAATGGTGTAATGTTGCCTGATGAAATTACCATTACACACTATTCTGATAAGGCTACAGAAGGTGAGAAGTATGAATTTTTCAAAGAGAAGCTAAAGCATAAAAATCTGGACAAGACACAACTATTGGAGCTTTGTAACAATCCGCTTTTTACAGCAGGGTGGATGCTCGCAACGGGCAGGGGAGATGCAGCCGTGGCAGGCTCGGTGGCATCAACAGGAGAGGTGATTGTATCTGCATTGAGAACTGTTGGAGTAGCTGCGGGCTCGGAGCTTGTTTCGAGTACATTTTTGATGGAAATGCCCGACGGACGCGTATTCACATACGCCGACTGTGCCGTGGTTCCCTATCCCGACGCCGGCCAGCTTGCTTCGATAGCTATTGACGCTGGTAAAACGCATCATCTTTTAACCGGTGAAGAGCCTGTAATTGCATTTCTTTCTTTTTCAACGAAAGGCAGTGCGCGCCATGAGCGGGTAGAATTGGTTCAGCAGGCAGCAGAGCTGGCAAAAACCAAAAAGCCCGACTGGAAAATGGATGGCGAAATGCAGTTCGATACAGCCATAATCCCTGATATCGCAACAAGAAAAGCACCCGAATCACCCGTAAAAGGAGGTGCAAATGTCTTTATCTTCCCTAACCTCGATGCCGGCAATATTGCTTATAAAATTACTGAGCGGCTGGCCGGCGCAACGGCAACCGGGCCAATTCTTCAAGGGCTTTCAAAGCCATATATGGATCTATCTCGCGGTTGCTCGGTGGATGATATTGTAAATACGGTTTGTGTGGCTTCACTTTTATCTTCCCAGTAGTTTTACGTTGGAATAAACTGGGTGAAAAATCTTTTAGTGTAAGCCCTATCGGATTGATAGTACAATTCAATTGGAGTTTAGCCACTGAGAACCATTTATTTAAAGTGCTTATTTGAATTTATAAGGAACGATATTTTGCTTATATTTATTCGTTCTAAATAAGCATAACAATCAGAAGTCACTGTTTATAG
Organism: Balneolaceae bacterium; assembly: GCA_007134085.1. Taxonomy (GTDB): domain Bacteria; phylum Bacteroidota; class Rhodothermia; order Balneolales; family Balneolaceae; genus Rhodohalobacter. The sequence continues at coordinate 3,397 of SLLL01000219.1, read as the reverse complement.
ATGTGATAAGTAGATTGTAGATTACCCAAAATCGAATCATAAGCTTTAAAACAGATAACTATTATGAGTGAGACAAAAGCTCTCGAATCAATGATCGGTGAAGAGTACAAATATGGCTTCACCACTGATGTTGAATATGAAGATTTTCCTAAAGGTATTAATGAAGATGTTGTTCGTCTTATTTCTGAAAAGAAAAACGAACCGGAATGGATGACTGAATTCCGCCTTAAAGCCTACCGCGCGTGGAGTGAAATGGAAGAGCCAAGCTGGTTTAACGCAACGTACGAAAAACCAAAATTCGATACGCTTCAGTATTACTCAGCTCCCAAGAACAAACCAAAACTGAACAGTCTTGATGAGGTAGACCCTAACATCCGCGAGACGTACGAGAAGCTTGGAATTCCTCTTGATGAGCAAAAAATGTTGGCAGGTGTTGCGGTAGATGCTGTTTTCGATAGTGTTTCTATCTTCACTACGTTCAAAGAAAAATTGGCTGAAGCCGGTGTTATTTTCTGCTCAATTTCAGAAGCAGTTCAGGATCATCCTGAATTGGTGAAAAAATATATGGGTTCTGTTGTGCCTGCCAGAGACAACTTTTATGCAGCCTTAAACTCCGCAGTTTTTTCTGATGGCTCTTTCTGCTACGTACCGAAAGATACGATTTGTCCTATGGAGCTCTCTACTTATTTCCGTATCAACAATATGAACTCCGGCCAGTTTGAGCGGACGCTGATTATTGCCGAAGAGAACAGCCATGTGAGCTACCTTGAGGGTTGTACTGCACCAATGTACGATGAGCACCAGCTGCACGCTGCTGTGGTTGAGCTTATTGCCCTGGACAATGCTGAAATTAAATATTCAACCATTCAGAACTGGTACTCCGGCGATGAAGAGGGCAGAGGCGGTATTTACAACTTTGTGACCAAGCGTGGTGCCTGCCGTGGTGAAAATTCCAAAATCTCATGGACTCAGCTCGAAACTGGTTCAGCAGTTACCCTTAAATATCCAAGTGTAATACTGCAGGGTGATAATTCAGTGGGTGAATTTTTCTCAGTTGCTGTTACTAATAAGAAGCAGCAGGCTGATACTGGCACAAAAATGATTCACATCGGTAAAAACACAAAGAGTACCATTATTTCGAAAGGTATCTCTGCCGGCCGGTCTGACAACAGCTACCGAGGCCAGGTAAAAATCAGCAAGAAAGCAGACAACGCACGTAACTATTCACAGTGCGATTCCATGCTGATTGGCCAAACCTGTGGTGCACATACATTTCCATACATCGAATCGGCAAACCCAACCGGAAAAATCGAACACGAAGCCACAACTTCACGTGTGGGAGAAGATCAGATTTTTTACTTGCAGCAGCGTGGAATCAGTGAAGATGATGCCATTTCGCTGATCGTTAATGGCTTCTGTAAAGAAGTTCTCAAAGAGCTTCCAATGGAGTTTGCCGTTGAGGCAAATAAGCTCCTTGGTATTAAACTCGAAGGTAGTGTTGGATAAAGCATTACTGCCACTTTTCTGATAGGAGGGTGGTTTGGGAGTTGATGAGCGAGACTTTCAACATCTCCTGCAAAAACAAAACATTTTAAAACAAAAACTAAACCTAAAGTTAAAGACGTGTTAGAACTAAAAAATTTACATGCAGAAGTAGAGGGTGAGGGTATTGAAATCCTCAAAGGGGTGAACCTCAAAGTCAATAAAGGTGAAATTCATGCTATTATGGGGCCAAACGGCAGCGGCAAAAGTACGCTGGCAAAAGTTATTGCAGGCCATCCCGAATATGAAGTAACCGATGGCGATATTATTTATGATGGCGAAAGCATTCTTGAGCTCGACCCGGATGAAAGAGCCCATGCAGGTGTTTTCCTTGCATTCCAATATCCGGTTGAAGTACCGGGTGTTACGAATACAACGCTCTTGCGCGAATCATACAACACCATCGCAGCATCACGGGGCCGCGAAGAGCTTGACCCGCTTGAATTTGATGACTACATCAAAGAAAAGCTTGACCTTGTAGAAATGAACCCGGATTTCCTCGAAAGAAGTGTGAATACAGGTTTCTCTGGTGGTGAGAAAAAGAGAAATGAAATTTTCCAGATGGCTGTACTTCAGCCAACACTCTCATTGCTGGATGAGACAGACTCCGGACTTGATATTGATGCTCTCCGAATTGTGTCTGACGGAATCAACAAACTGCACGGAGAAGACGATGCGGTGGTATTGATTACTCACTATCAGCGTCTGTTAAATTATATTGTGCCGGACTATGTACATGTAATGCTTGGCGGAAAGATTGTGAAATCAGGCGGAAAAGAACTTGCACTTGAACTTGAAGAAAAAGGATACGACTGGCTCGAGTCCCTTGCTAAAGTAAACGGAGAAGCAAAGTAATGGCAAACCTCACAAAGGCAGAACCATCCATCTTGCACGATCTTGCAAAATATGCACCCGAGGGAAGCTCTGAATTATGGAGTGAGATACGGGGAAAAAACCTGAAAGCTCTGAACACTACCCAATTCCCTCATAAGAGAATTGAAGAGTGGAGATTTACAGATCTCAGGCCTGTTGAAAGAACAGAATTTGTTCCATTGAGCGAAGCAGGCACACTACCTGCAACAGATATTGAGAAGTATTTTATTCCGGAATCTGACCGCAGCCGCCTGGTTTTCATCAACGGCCAATTTCATGAAAAATATTCATCCATTGGCGGCCTCGGAAAAGGAGTTACCGTTGGTAACCTAAATACATTCACCGGGAATGCAGTGGTTACTGAATATTTTGACAACCTGGTGAATTATGAGAATGACGTTTTCACTCAATTTAACGGGTTAATGTTCGAAGACGGTGCGTTTATACACCTCGAAGAAGGAGCAAAGGCTGAAGCACCAATTCAAATTTTGAACCTCTACACTGATTCAGCAAAACCATTTGTAGCAACACCGAGAATGCTTGTTGTTGCAGAGGAAAATTCTGATGTAACCATCATCGAAGACCACATTGGCCTGTCGGAAAATGAGTATATGACAATCCCTGTTTGCGAGGTGAAAACTAAGAAGGGAGCTCATATCCATCATGTGCGAATTCAGCGTGATAGTATTAATGCGCTGCACATGTCAAGGCCAATTGCGTATGTAGAGAAGAATTCAGAATACCACTCCTACACTATTACACTTGGTGCTAAACTAACACGGAACGAGCCAAGAGTGGTGCAAGAAGACGAAGAGGTAGACTTTACCATTGACGGGCTTGTATTGATAGACGGCAACCAGGTTGCTGATACGCACTCTGTAATGGATCACAGGTTTTCTCATGCCAGAAGCCATCAGCTGCATAAAGTTGTGGTAAACGGAAGTGCTCACAGCATTTTTAATGGGAAAATTTTTGTGCATCG
>SLLL01000021.1 GCA_007134085.1 Balneolaceae bacterium | reverse complement strand
ATGATTACCAAATATTACATTACCACGATGGCCAGAGAGATGGCAATGGAGAATTGAACCATGCAGTTAGAACAAACCTGGCGATGGTTCGGGCCGGGTGATCCAATTACACTCTGCGATGTAAAACAGGCCGGTGCCACAGGAATCGTAACGGCTCTTCATCACATTCCAAATGGCGATGTGTGGCCGGTTGATGAGATATTGGCTAGAAAAAATATCATCGAAGAACATGGCCTACGTTGGGCAGTAACCGAAAGTGTTCCGGTACATGAGGATATCAAACTGAGAACAGGGCGTTTTGAAGAGTTCATCGAAAATTACAAACAGTCGATACGCAATCTCGGCCAATGCGGAATTCCGGTAGTGTGTTACAACTTTATGCCGGTTTTAGACTGGACCCGCACCGACCTCAATTTCCCAATGCCCGACGGCTCAACCGCACTGCGATTTGATGAAGCCGCACTCGCTGCTTTTGATCTGTTCCTTCTAAAAAGAAAAGATGCTGAGAAAGATTACTCCGTGTCAATTCAGGAGAAAGCAAAACAATTCTTCGAAAATCTCACCGAGTCTCAGGTAGATACACTCACAAAAACTATCATTGCCGGCCTGCCCGGATCAGAAGAGGGTTATACGATCACGCAATTTCAGAAGAAAATTGATGCCTATGCTGAATGCGGAGATGATGATCTTCGTCAAAATCTGATCTTGTTTTTGAACGAGATCGTCCCCGTTGCTGAAGAAGCCGGTATTCGGCTGGCGATCCACCCGGATGACCCACCCTTTCCGCTATTCGGTTTACCCCGAATAGTGAGCACCGAAAATGATCTGAAGCAGCTTTTTGATGCGGTTCCTTTACCTGCGAATGGGCTCACGTTCTGCACGGGTTCCTTCGGGGCACGGCCTGATAATAATTTAACCCAAATGATTGATCAGTTTGGCAGCCGCATTCATTTTATTCATCTGAGGAATGTACAGCTGGAAGAAGGCAGCCGGTCTTTTTACGAAGCCGATCATCTTGCAGGAAGCACAGATATGGGCGCTGTAATGAAATCACTTATTAACGAACAGGTTCAGCGTAAAAAAAACGGTAGAATGGGCCTGAACATCCCCATGAGGCCTGATCATGGACACAAAATGCTCTCTGACTTTTATACGTTATCAAATCCCGGCTACTCGCTGATTGGCAGAATGCGCGGCCTTGCTGAACTAAGAGGCCTTGAAGCCGGAATTCGGGCAATGACAAAACAAAATTCCACTTAGTTAAGTCACTATTCATCACAACTATTAGCGTTGAAAATGTGATTGTGAGAAAAAAATACTGCTTATTGGCTTTCCGTATTTCAACATGCACGGCATCGTAAACTTGCTCATCGTTATAATGCAATTAAAGGATAAACAGTTATGACTTTTTAAAGTAAAAAGTTGACAATTAACTGTTTTAAAAGCGCTTACAAAAATATCTTCGTTAGTAAATATTGGTATTTCTTGCTATAATTTCCGCTGTTCGATTCTCAAGCTCAAAGTGATTTAGATGATAAATACCCCATATTTACTGTTTCTTGGTGATGCGCCGGACTCCCTTTCTGTAAAAGTTGCACGCGGCATACGCGACTGGCGCCCCGAACATGCAATTGCACAATACCGGATGAATGATTGCAATGCAGATCTTGGAATTCCCGATATGACACTGATGGAAGCCCGTAAAGCCGGTGCCCAAACACTCGTTATTGGCGTAGCAAATCGTGGAGGCACAATTTCAGAAAACTGGAAGGAGATTTTGCTCCAGGCACTCGAGCACGGTTTTGACCTCGCTTCGGGGTTGCATCAACAATTGAATCGCGACCATCTTATTGCATTCACCGCAGATAAGTACCAACGGCAGCTGTTTGACGTGAGAATTCCCCAACAAGAATTTCCTATTGCAAACGGAGAGCCTCGTACAGGCAAACGATGCCTCACTGTAGGCACAGATTGCTCTGTTGGTAAAATGTATACTTCGCTCGCTATGGAGAAAGAGATGCACAGGCGCAAAATGAAGGCTACATTCAAAGCAACCGGACAAACAGGTATTTTGATTACCGGGGAAGGTATCCCATTAGACGCCATACCTGCAGATTTTATGGCTGGTGCAGTTGAATGGTTAACCCCAAATAATGACGATGATCATTGGGATCTGATTGAGGGGCAGGGTTCGCTTTTTCATATTTCATTTTCCGGCATTACACTTGCACTTATTCATGGCGGGCAGCCGGATGCAATGATTCTGTGCCATGAACCAACCCGCAAGCATATGCGTGGTATTCCCGGTTATAAGCTTCCTTCGCTTGAAGCACTACGGGATTTATCGCTTCAAACTGCCCAAATCGTAAACCCTAATTGTAAAATAATTGGCATATCCATCAATACATCAGAACTAACCGATCAAGAAGCTGAAGAGTATCTAAACGAGGTTGAAAACCGTATGGGATTGCCGGCGGTAGATCCATATAAAACCGGTGCCGGCCGCCTTGTTGATGCACTTGAACAACTGCCATGAGTGATTTCAATATCAACGTAGAAAGAAACCGTTTTGCATTTAAAGATATCTTCACGATTTCACGGGGATCGCGTACGCATGCAGAAGTAATCACAGTAACAATCACTTCGAATGGTTTTATCGGGAAGGGTGAATGTGTGCCATATCTGCGATATGATGAAACCCCTGAGAGCGTACAAAATGAAATCCTATCTTTGCCACCTTCGTTTAGCAGAACGGAACTGCAAGGTTTGATGAAGCCCGGCGCCGCAAGAAATGCTGTTGACTGTGCCCTTTGGGATCTTGAAGCTAAACGCCAGCAAAAACCCGTTTGGCAACTCGCCGGAATACCGATACCCACTCCAAAAATTACTGCATATACCCTGTCTCTCAACACACCGGAACGAATGAAAGCTGCTGCCGCAGAAAATGCGCACCGTCCGTTGTTGAAAATTAAACTTGGCACCCCGGATGATATTCCAAGGCTCGAAGCGGTAAGATCGGGCGCGCCAAAAAGTGAGATTATTGTTGATGCAAACGAGGGATGGTCAGCCGAAATTTACAAAGAGCTGGCACCATATCTTTTGCAACTGGGTGTTTCTATGATTGAGCAGCCTCTCCCCGCCGGAAATGACGAGCTGCTAAGTGAAATTGACCGGCCTATACCAGTTTGTGCTGATGAGTCCTGCCACGGCCTCTCGAGCCTTCCTAAGCTAAAAGGCCGTTATGATATGATCAACATAAAGCTCGACAAAACCGGTGGCTTAACGGAAGCACTCGCTTTGCAGAGAGAAGCCATTAATGCAGGTTTTGAAATTATGGTTGGTTGCATGGTTGGGTCTTCTCTCGCTATGGCTCCGGCAGTCTTAATCGCGCAAAATGCGTCCGTAGTTGATCTTGATGGGCCACTTCTGCTTGCCGAGGACCGCACTGTTACACTGAAGTATGATGAGCATGGTGTTCACCCGCCAACTTCAGATCTTTGGGGTTAATCTGAAACCAATTCAGGAAAAGGTTCAACTTGATCAGGCGCGATTTGGCATCGGTTTCAAATCGGTAAGATCCTCAATCTTAACCAGGTTGCCGCTGTCAGTGCTTTTGCGCGCTGCAACCCCAATCAATATCGACATCACACCATCACGTGTTCCTGCCTGTTGGCCGAGAGGGTCTGGCCGATCAGGGTCTTTAAAAAGCTGATCATTCATAATGGGATCACCTCCCCAGTGGCCGCCGCTGCCATGTTCAACAGTAATGATTTGCTCATCACGGCTAGAATAGCGCCGGTTTGGCATAAAGATGATATCCTCATACCCTTTTTGAGGCCACCCACCAGCACGGACCTGCAATCTGCCTTCAGTACCGTTAATAGCAAGGGTATACCCTTCATGTTCGGTATCGGCTGTGAATGAATAGTTTAATATTGCCCCATTCGCATAGTTCACAATTGCAGAGTGCTTTTCAAAAATGTCGATGTTTTCGCGGAAAACACAGTTATCGCGAACATATCCATCATAATGCTCATTATCCGCGTATAACCCTTTGAGGTGAGCATTGGAATTGATATCCCAGTGGTATAGACACTGATCTTTAAAAGCACAATTCCTGCAGTTTTTTCCGCGAAACGGGCCGTGCTTCCCAAAACGTTCGAGAGTGGAGTTTGCATACACATCAACGGGATCGGAGTTGATGAACCAGTTCACCATATCGAAATGGTGCGTTGATTTATGCACCCAAAGTGAACCACCAAATTGCCTTTGTCCATGCCATCGCTGCATGTATGCCATCATATGGCTGTGCCTGATGTGCCAGTGAAATTCCACACTGGTAGGCTTGCCAACCCAACCTTCCATAATAAGCTCTTTGATTTTTGCCCGATACGGCGGGTAGCGGTAGTTAAACGTTACAATAATCTTTTTCCCGTATCTCTTTTCCGCATCCAGAATTTGCTGCGCTTTGGTTTCGTCGATAGTGAGAGGCTTTTCTGTTATGATGTCACAACCCAACCGCATACCTGTTATGATATGCTCGTGATGCACATCATCGCGGGAAGTTACAATAAGTACCTCCGGTTTATGTTCCCTCAGCATCTCTTCAAGATTGGTATAAGAAGGCAGGTTGCCGCCAATATATTCGCGGGCGTATCTCAACCGGCCGGGATTGATATCGCAAATTGCGGCGAGATCCACAGTATAAGGGTAAACTTCCCGCAGACGCCTGCCAAACATGCTGATTCCGCGTACCCCTGTTCCCACAAGGCACATTTTCCGTTTTTCTCTGAACATTCCTGCGGCCCTGCCAGCAAGTGGACTCGAAAGCACCATTCCTCCTGCAAGCGCACTTGATGTTTTGATAAAATCTTTCCTGGAAAATGTTTTAGGTGTAGACATAACTATGAGATTAAATGTGCTGCTATGGTGTTTTTTAGTTGTAATCTGTGGGTAGACTTTTGCACCTATCGAACAGCTGGTATCATACTCAGATCGATGCTGAAACAATCATCAACCCAATAAATTGAACTTATATGATATACTTCTCAGGACAGGTAACCTCTTTCCCGCTTTTGGTTGCTTCTTCTGCGAGGAGTGTCCAGATGGATGCATTGTACCCTTCTATGGCAAGTTTTTCAGGGGCTGAACCCTCTCTCACAAAATTGAGGAATCCCTCCATAAAGAGAAGTGTGTCGTTCAGTTCATAATCGGGCGAAATATACCTGCCACCCAGGCGAATTGGTGCGTTTGGAATCCATGTTGCCCCACCAATGGGTATGGTTGCATTTTCATTGTCGGTAATATCATCAATCATCTGTTGAATGGCTGGTGGTTCAGCGGGAAACTCCTCAAACCACATGTTCGACTCAAGCTCAATAGTACCATCATTACCAAGCACTTGCACCTGCATTCCGTTGTGCTTATTGCTGGTGATGCAGTCGTACGTGAAATGAATTCCATCGGGGTATTTAAAAATCAGCCCAAAATTATCGTAAACTTCGCGTCCGTCATCAAAATGGTTGATGCTGCCTGCTCCCATCACCGATAGCGGCAGCTCGCCAAGAACCCAGTTAGCTACCTGAAAGTGGTGTGAGCCTAATTCAGTAAGCATTCCTGCTGAATATTCATCATAAAAACGCCAGTTACGCTGGCGGTCAAGAGCTGTGCCACGCCCTCCGGTATCATCATAAAAAACCCACGGTGTATTTCTGTGCCACCAGCCGCGCAGCATGGTGATCGGGCCAATGTCACCGCGTTCAATTTTATCCATTGCCTGCAAATAAACCGGGTTAAACAGGCGTTGATGGCCAATAACCATAATTTTACCCGTTTCAACATGGGCATCGTACATAGCTTTCACATCGTCTAACGTGCGCGCCATAGCCTTTTCACAAAACACGTGGATTCCCGCCTGCATACACTCAATCGTTTGGTGTGCATGCTCATGCAGCGGCGTTGCAATCACAACGGCATCCAGCTCGGTATTTTCAATCATCTCCCGAAAATCGAGGTATGCATCCACTTCACCGTTCATAACCTCTTTTGCCCGCTCGTAGTGAGGTACAAATGTATCGCAAACAGCTGCAATTTCGAGGTTCATCCGGTTTCTCAGTTCCATAAGGTTATAGAGAAGTGCCAGGCCTCTTGAGCCAACACCAATTATACCTACCCGTACGCGGTCGGATGCACCCATACCGAACGGTGCCGGATTGTTAAACACAGAGAACCACGGCATTGCCGATGCCATTACGGTTGAGCCGGCCATTGCGGCTGTCATTTCGAGGAATTTTTTACGATTTAGATACATAACTGATAGTTTTTGATGTTTTATACTGAAATTTCTTCCGAAACAATTTCCGGTTCAAAACGGGTTATTTCGGCACTGCCGCTTGTATAATCCGCTTTCACAACGGATACGTTTTCATACTGATTGATTACGCCCTGAATTTCATCATCATCCATCGATAAAAATGCGGTTGAGAGCATTTCTGCAAGCAGCGCTGATTCAGCTGAAACTGAGACTGCCATTAGCTGACTGTCAATCTCACCGGTTTTCGGGTTGATGATATGGGAGTGATTTTGAAGAGTGCCATTATCATTCAAAAAAAAGTTGCTGCTGGTAGAGACTGATCCGCCCGACACTCTGAATTCAGCAACCATCTTCCCCGGCTCTGTGTAGTTGTTCATCCCGATTTTCCACGCTCCTCCCGCAGGATGATCACCATAAGCAAGTATGGAGCTCTCGCCAAAACTTACAAATGCATGTTTTACTGATGTGCTATTTAACGCATAATTCACCTTTTCAAGCGCATAACCTTTGCCAAAACCGCCGGGATCTATCTCAACCATGTGGCTGGTAAACTGCACGCTGTTCTGTTCTTCATCAAGCAACACCTTGTCAAAACCAAGCAGGTTTTTCAGATCATAAAATACCTGGTCGGGCACAAAAACGCCTTCACATTTCTGCTGATATTCATACAACTGGCGCAGTGTAGGATCGAACGCACCACCCGTAATTTCATGGCAAAATTTGCACGCTTTCAGGATATCAAACAGCTCATCGTCAACCGTTGCTGTGTGCTTTTTGGCTGCAATATTGAGTCGGTAAATATCACTTTGAGGCAAATATCGGCTCAGTTTTTTTTCCACACGGTTCACTTCGTTTTTCATTTTTTGAAAGATTCGGTAACCGTAATCCTCATCAATGCCTGGCAGCATCAGATGAAACCGTGTTCCCATAGAGTAAAAACTGTGGTGCCGAGTATAGCTCATCATTAATTATATACTTTTCAAAACTTTAAATCATGTTAAAAACGCTTTCAGCATATTGGTATTATCCCGCGTTTCTCTTTTGATGATCGGTAAATAGCCTCAACAATTGCGAGCGATTTCAGGCTATCCGTTCCGCTTACAACAGGTTCT
>SLLL01000165.1 GCA_007134085.1 Balneolaceae bacterium | reverse complement strand
GGCTTGCAATCTTGTAAATAAAAAATGACTGCATCAGCCTACACCGACTCAACCATCTCCATGTTTGGTATTCTTGCCGAATCGTTCGCTGCCGAGCTGGAGCTTTTTCTTGAATTCTTACCGAGGCTAACCGTTGCACTGCTCGTTGCAGCTGCCATCTATCTGTTCGGAATACTTCTCTCAAAAGGGGTGATTCAGATTCTAAGGAGAAGCTCCATGCCGGAAACATATCATGCATTTTTCAAAAAGCTGATAAAAGGTATAGCACTCTTTTTTGGAATCATTATTTTTCTGAATCTGATTGGCTACAGTACACTTGCTGCAAGCCTGGTAGCCGGTGGTGGACTAACTGCTGTAATGCTTGGTTTTGCGTTTAAAGATATCGGAGAGAATTTTCTTGCCGGTTTTTTTCTCGCGTTCAGCCGCCCGTTCAACACAAATGATGTGATTGAAACAGGTGGTATCACAGGCCAGGTAAAAAGCATTCAGCTGCGTCATTCTCATATTCGCACATCCGACGGCTGCGATGTATTCATACCAAGCGCACAACTCTTCACCAAGCCGCTGCATAACTACACGCTCGATGGCCTTCGCAGAGGCAGCTTCACTGTAGGGATTGATTATGCTGATGATGCCGAAAAAGCAATCAGTTTACTGGTTGATGTAGCTAAAACCACGCGCGGAGTTCTGAAAAGTCCCGCAGCCGGGGCATCCATCAAGGGATTTACGCCGGATTTCGTTGAGATACAGCTTTTTTTCTGGATCTCCTCAAAAGATCAGGAAAACAGCCTTGGTAGGGTGCGAACTAAACTGATGAACAGTTGCCGTTTAAAGCTGATTGAAGAGGGCTTTACGTTCAGCTCGGATGTATCAACCGCTGTGGATGTTAGAATGAAGGATAAAACCGGCGAGTAGCCTTCAATTCATCAAACAGAACTTGCCGGCTTCCAGAATAGAAAGAGAGACATTGCCGTAAAAATGCCGTTGCGTATGGTCATTTTCCAGCCCATTTCACTACCAAGAAGCTGGCCAATGAACGAGGAACTGTCCAGATCGCCGAAGCAGCCGCAATCGAACTCCATGCCGGTGCCGAGCCCCCAGGCCGCAAAAATGAAAAAACTGAGATAGATGAGAAAGTTTGCAGGAACGGCGAGTTTATCGAAAAACGGAATCAAAAGAAGGCTGCCAACAGCAATTTCCGTGTATGGCAGATAATTGATGATGAGTGATTTTGCCCAAACAGGAATCCAGTGCACATAGGCTACGGATTCAAAAAGTGTAGTGTTATCTTGAATTTTTAGGATGCCGGCAAATATGAGCATGCCGCCCAAAAGAATTCGGAAAAATACCCGAATGTAACTGATAATGTTTTCTTTCTTCATCACAGAAAAATACGAAACAGTGAGATGTTTAGTATGAAAAAAAGATGAATACGTACGCAATTCAATCCACTTGGTAAAACTCTATCATGGAATAAAAAGGTTCCCTGCCGTGTAGATCGATTGTTCGGAAATTCATAGAGACAGGATTCATCACTGTTATTTTGCACGCTTTTGCCTATCTTCTCTCTTACTAAAATCCCACTGAATTGTACTCTTACTAATGATCGACAAACCCCGCGATTATTGCGGCATTTTCGGAATTCACGACCATCCTGATGCCGCCCTACTCACCTACTACGGTTTACACGCTCTTCAACATCGTGGCCAGGAATCAGCAGGCATCGTTTCAACCTATTTTGATGATGAGAAAGGCCGCCATATTATGCCGATGCATAAGAATTTTGGCCTTGTTCTGTCTGTTTTCGACAACTCCAAAATTTTCAAGCGTCAGCTGAAAGGCCGGTCGGCAATTGGGCATAACCGTTATTCTACATCGGGTGCGGCTAAAAACCCGGCAAACATTCAGCCGTTCAGGGTGCACTACCGAAACGGCAACCTTGCCATTGGCCATAACGGAAACCTGTCGAACGCCAGAACGCTCAGAGAGCGGTTCAGGGATGAAGGCGTGCTGTTTCAGAGTACATCAGATACGGAGCTGATTCTCCATCTCATTTCACACAGCAGAAAAGAAAATCAGCTGGATCAGATACTGGATGCACTGAACCAGATTGAGGGGGCCTACTGCCTGGTGATTCTTACTGATGACAAACTGATAGCTGTGCGCGATCCCAACGGGTTCAGGCCGCTGGCACTTGGTGTAATTGAAGGGGCATACACTGTAGCGAGTGAAACCTGCGCATTTGATATTATTGGAGCTGAATACATTCGCGATGTTGAACCCGGCGAAGTGCTGGTGATTGACCGTAATGCGTTTGAGGATGGGGATATTCAGTCGTACTACCTGGAGCCGAAAACGGGTACTGAAACCAGCCAGTGTATTTTTGAGTATGTCTATTTTTCACGGCCCGACAGCCGCATTTTTGGTGAAAACGTTGATAAAATTCGCAGAAACCTCGGGAAGCAGCTTGCAAAAGAGCATCCGCTCAATGAAGTGATAACCGGAGGGGCATCCGATAGAAGGCCGATTATAATTTCGGTGCCCGATTCCAGCAATACAGCCGCTATTGGTTACGCCCACGAGAGCAACAAAGCGGGTTTCGACTGCAAGTACGATATTGGCCTTATCCGAAACCATTATGTGGGGCGTACGTTTATCTCTCCGGGGCAGAAATCGCGGGAGCAGAAAGTGCGAACCAAGTTCAACACGGTGCGTGGGGTAATTGAAGGCCGCTCTGTAATCATTGTGGATGATTCTATTGTTCGTGGCACAACATCACGCCATTTGGTTGAGATGATTCGTGAAGCAAATCCTGCCGAATTACATTTTCTTGTGAGCTCACCACCTATCACACATCCCTGTTTTTACGGAATGGACTTTCCCAGCCCGGAAGAACTGATTGCCAATAAATTCAACAGCGATGAAAACGAGATTGCCCGCGAAATTGGCGTGGATAGTGTTCGGTACCTCTCGCCGGAAGGGCTTGTGAGTGCGGTGAAAGAAGCAAACAAATCAAACCACTCCTACTGCACCGCATGTTTTACGGGCGAGTATCCCGTACCGGTAGATTTTGGTGTAGAGAAAGAAGAAAACGAAATTGTTTGATGGCTTTTCAGAAAGCGAAGTTTATCACCTCAGCACCTTCATTGAGAGATTGCCCCGAGCCGGACTTGCCTGAAATCTGCTTTGCGGGCAGGTCTAATGTTGGGAAATCATCCCTCATCAACAGGATAACCAACAAAAAAAGGCTGGCGAGAACCAGTAACACCCCGGGAAAAACGCAACAAATGAACTTTTATCAGATCGATGATGCGTTTTTTATTGTTGACCTTCCGGGATTCGGTTTTGCCAAAGTGCCCAAAAAGGAGCGTGACCGCTGGGGGCGGGATATTCAGGAGTACCTGAGCAAGCGCTCTACACTGAAACTGATTTTGCACCTTGTTGATTCGAGGCACAATCCCACAGCACTGGATGAAGAGTTTTTTTACTGGATGGCATCAAACGAGAAGCCATTCGCCGTTTTGCTCACCAAAGCTGATAAGCTGTCGAACAATAAGATTGCTTCGGCTAAAAAACAGACGAAAGACATTTTAGCGGAGATGAATATTGAGGTGCCCATTATTCCATGCTCTGCAAACAGTGGTGCCGGTGAAGAAGACATCCGGTCGCTGATCTCCGATTTTTTAGAAACATAACAAATCAATTCACAGCATAGCAAAAATGCCATACAACGTACTTTTACTCGATAATGTAGATCCCATTTGCGCGGAAATTTTTGAAAACAGAGGGATTAAAGCCCATCAACCCGATAAATTATCTCTGGATGAACTGAAGAGCACCATAGCCAATTACGATGCCATGGTGGTGAGAAGTGCAACCACGGTTGATAAAGACCTTCTGAAACACGCAGGCAACCTCAGAATTATCGGGCGAGCCGGCGTTGGGGTTGATAATATTGATCTTGCTGCGGCTACTACAAAAGGTGTGCTTGTGATGAATACACCTGACGGAAACACCATTTCCACTGCGGAACACACGTGTGGGTTGATTATTGCCCTGGCGCGCAACATTCCTCAGTCGGTTGAGCGGGTGAAAAGCGGGGGATGGGACCGCAAAAAATTCATGGGTACTGAAGTTCATGGCAAACGCCTTGGCATTGTTGGCCTCGGTAAGATTGGCTCGGAGGTAGCGCTGAGAATGAAGCAGTTTGGCATGGAGCTTTTTGCGTATGATCCGTTCACCACGCAGGAGCATGCCCGAAATCTTGGAGTGGAACTTGTTGAACTGGATGAGCTTCTGGCAACATCCGATTTTCTAACCGTACACACACCGCTCACCGAGAAAACACGGGATATGATATCCCTGGAAAATGGTGACAAACTGAAAAAAGGCATTCGCCTTGTGAACTGCGCAAGGGGAGGGATCTACAAAGAGGCCGACCTGAAACCACTCATTGAGAAGGGTATTGTAGCAGGTGTTGCACTGGATGTTTTCTCAACCGAACCACTTGATGAAGAACTTCAGGAAGCGCTGAATCACCCTGCGATTATTACAACCCCGCATCTGGGAGCATCAACGGAAGAGGCGCAGGAGAAAGTTGCCGTGCAGATTGCGCAACAAATTGCCGATGCACTCGAGAATAAGAGCTACAAAGGCAGCCTGAACAGCAAGTCTATCTCACTGCTTACCAATGATGAGGTGCAGCCCTACGTAGCACTGGCTGAGAAACTGGGCAGGGTATCGGGGCAGATTATGCCGAAAAATGCTACCGACTTCTCTTTTGAATACACCGGTGTTTGCACAAAATATTCTGATGTTCTCACAGATTCCATCCTTAAAGGGATGTTGGCACCCTACATTGATGACTCCGTAAACTTGATCAATGCACGCCACTATGCCGTTGAAC
Organism: Balneolaceae bacterium; assembly: GCA_007134085.1. GTDB lineage: Bacteria > Bacteroidota > Rhodothermia > Balneolales > Balneolaceae > Rhodohalobacter. The sequence continues at coordinate 2,606 of SLLL01000165.1, read as the reverse complement.
GCGGGTTTAAGCTTAGTGAAACCAATAAGAGCGATGATAAAAACTACAATGACCTGATCACCATAAAACTTGGCGACAGCACGCAGTATGCACAAATGTCGGCCGCGGTATTTGGCCCCGGTGATTACAGAATCATCGAAATTGACGGATTCGGAATTGAGCTGCGCCTTGAGGGTGATATTCTGATGTACCAAAACATCGACAGGCCGGGTATGCTTGCAGCCGTTGCCGGTAAACTTGCCAGCCAGAACATCAACATTGCTGCCCTGAGCCTTGGGCGGGAAGGAAAAGGCACCAATGCCATCACCGCGGTAATTGTTGATAAACAACTCAACAGCGACGAGCTATCATCCATTACCGAACTCGATGGCGTAAACAACGTGAAGTATATCTCGTTGAGTTGAGCTCTTACTCTGGAAAGATTTAACAACCTTCAAGCGTGCTAGTCACCTTGAAGCGTTGTGGGTTGAGGGGTAAGGATTTGATTTGGAATGTTTGGGCTCTTAAACCGCCACGATTAAATGTCCTATGGACGCTTCTGCCAAAGGCATGCCCATGGCAAAAGAGGCTAAACTTTTTTAACAACCTTTGGGGTCCGTGACAAATGTGACCTGATTCTTTACTCTTCCCACCTCAAAACCGGGTAACCGTCCGCCGTAGTTCTCCAAACATTTACCCAGTCGAAGCCCAGCATGTTCTGTTCGACAGCGGAGCCGGTTATCTCCGCAGTGGTGAGGCCTGTGGCACCTTCGGGGTTGCCTTCATCCACGGCTTTTGCCTGGCCTGTGGAGTCGGTGTCCCAATATACATTCATCAACACCCCGCTGTTTTTACCGGCCAATCCGGCTAATTTACTCTGCTCTAATGGCATAATATACCCGGCAGCGAAAGAGGTTTGAATACTGCCGTTTTCAAGATTTTCTCCAACCAAACCACCGATGAAAATAGCTCTGTTTGGGTCAAAAAAACTTTCCAATTTTGTAATTGAATAAGAGTCGATAATCTCTCCTTCATTACGTGCAACGAGGCCGCCAATCGCCCCGGTTGCATCATGTATATTATTTTTACTGAAAGAAGAGCGAATAATTCCAGAGTTGTGGAATACTAAGCCTCCGATCGCGGTGCTGCTATGTACAGTGGCAGTTGTAGATGATTGAAGTATTTCTCCTCCAAGATTACGGGCAACCAAACCGGCTGATAATTGTCCGCTTACACGCCCTCCACTGGATGAATCAACAACTCTTCCGGTATTATAAGCTGTCAGCCCGGCAGCTGTGCCTAAGCTACTAACACGTCCAACAAAATGCGAATTTTCAATAATGCCTGTATTAATACCTACCAGACCCGCAACAATAGCTCTTCTTGAGGATAAAGATCCAGAAAAAAATGAGTTTCGTACAATTCCTCCCTCATTAAAACCAACCAACCCACCGACGCTACTTGATTCAAAGATGTCAATTTCATTTGATGATAATTCGTTTATTTGATTTTGGGTAAAATTATTGATGGGTTGTTGATCCGATTCTTTATTTACCAGCTGATTGATATTGATATTCTCCAGAGTGGCCTCTTTGATGTATCCAAACAACCCACCGTGTTTCTCATGCCTGGCTAAATTTATTTTCAGGTTTATAATTTTATAACCATTTCCATTGTATGATCCTAAAAAGGGTGCTTCTTGAGTTCCAATATTCCTGAACCCAAATCCATCCTGAAAATCAGCTGATGGAGAAGCATCGATATCCGCTACTTGTATGAAATGTTTGTCAAGGTTCTCCTCTTCACCAATTGCCTGCAACTGTTCAATTATGGAAATCTGATAAGGGTTGGATTTTGTGCCGTTGCCACCATCGAAAAATTGTTCGATGTTGTTATCCGGACCAGAGTTTAAAAAGTTGTCGTTATCTGAACAGGAGATCAGAAAAAGTACTGTGAAAAGTAAAAGTGAGTATTGTAATGTTCTCATGATGATGTTGATTACTAGTTACATATACATAATATAACAACCTTTGCCACAGGCATCCAAATGGGGCAAGCGTGCTTGTCACCTTGAAGCGTTGTGGGTTGAGGGCTAATGATTTGATTTTGAATGTTTGAGCCCTTAAACCGCCACGATTCGAGGACCTTCGGACGCTCGCCACGCAGGGATGCCCATGGCAAATGCGGCTTAATTTTTTATTCTTCCCACCTCAAAACCGGGTATCCTTCCGCCGTGGTTCCCCAAACATTTACCCAGTCGAAGCCCGGCATGCTTTGCTCGGCGGCGGGGCCGGTCATTTCGGCGGTTGATAGGCCTTTGGTACCATCATTACTTCCATTGAGCACATCAGGATGGTTGCCTAACGCATCCATATCCCAATAAAGCGAGTTTACAAGCCCTCTGTTCTCATTAATAACGGTTGCCAATTCAGCCTCTCCGTCAATCGATCTTAAACTTCCTGTTGCATAGGAGTTTTCAATCAAGCCCTCTTCACTGTTTTCAAATACAAATCCGGATGCGTCAAAAAAATCATTATGAGGATCTTTAGTAATACTCACATCCACATTCGAATAGCTATTCTTAATAATCCCGCTGTTCTCAACTGAAAATGCGGCTACTCTAATAT
>SLLL01000055.1 GCA_007134085.1 Balneolaceae bacterium | reverse complement strand
TTTTCAGGATCAACTGGAAAAATCCTGCCCAGCGCGAAGAGTTTCTTCAGTTTAAAATGAACATTAATGGCGAAATTGACGGCGTGGAAATTCGCTACACACTGCGCCCGCGATTACTGCAGGTTGGGGCGTATCCTACAAATTACTATCGGGATGTTTTGTACAAACGTACTCAATAACAGCACTTCATAGAATAGATATGACCAATTCTGATAGAACACTATATGATGAGATCAAAGACTTCCTTGAGGCAGAGCGGGAAGTTTATGGAGAGTTTTCAATCCCAAAGCCTGATGAAGCTAATTTCCCAACTACCGAACCTGACAAAGTTGAAGAGGAACCGGTAAGTTATCCTTTAGCTGAATCACCCTCAGAAACAGAATTGACCCTCGAAGAGAAACTGCAAGCTTGCACAACTCTTGATGAATTACGCCTTTTATGTGAACAGGCCGCTGAGCTTAAAACAGATCTCGCAAATACCAATCTTGTATTCGGTGTTGGCAATCCTCAGGCTGATCTGATGTTGATTGGTGAAGCACCCGGTGAGCAGGAAGACATTAAAGGGGAGCCTTTCGTAGGTGCGGCCGGGAGGTTATTGAATAAAATTCTTGAGGCGATCAAATTCAACAGAGAGGATGTATATATCGCTAATATTCTGAAACATCGCCCGCCCGGTAACAGAAATCCTAATGCCGAAGAGTGCGAAGCAAGTTTACCATATTTACATCGACAGATAGAGATTATTCAACCAAAACTAATTCTCTGCCTCGGTAAAATTTCCGGAAATACCATTCTTGGAACGGATGTAACTCTCAAACAAATGAGAAGTGAAAAGCATCAGTTTCGTGGAGTTGAACTATTTGTTACCTATCATCCGGCTGCACTGTTGCGCAACCCACAGTGGAAACGCCCCACATGGGAAGATGTGAAGGCGGTTCGAAAACGGTATGATGAGCTTGGCGGGAAGCCTTAAACTACTAGTGGACTTTTAAACTTTTCGGGAGTTCGAGTTTTAATTAAAAGTATCGTCAGTTTTAGCGCAGTTCCGACTGTTTTTTGGTTGGAACGTAGACGAAAACTCTATATTTCAACTTCAAGTTACTCTACGTGCTTTATTCAGAACACTTTTTGGTACGATTGCATCACAAGCTTCGGTGTTCTATCGACTTTGTAGATACCCCAGTGTTTTTCAGGCTCAAGTGGTTCGGGTGAGCCTTTCCAGGGTTCATCGAAAGCTTCAAAGAAGAACGTGAGAATGTTCTCTTCTTCCACCCATGCCATCAGCCTTTCAAAATAGATCTTCTGATAAAGCTCATTCACATTTTCCGGGTTGATGCCTCTACCATTTGAGTTTGTAGCCCAGCCTGCTTCAGTAATCACTACTGCTTTATCCCGGTATTTATCAGCTACTGAGTAATAATTCTGTTTGGTATACTCAAGAGCCTCATCTATATGCTTATACTCCCAAACCGGATAGGTATGAATGGAAATAAAATCGAGCTGTTGGGCAAGCTTCTCCAGTTTAAAGTGCCACGGCTCATAATTTTCACAAAAGGTAACCGGCTGTTTTGCAGCTTCCTGTACCTGTTTTGTGTACTCCAAAACTTTATTCTCATGGACGTAGTGATCGGTCCAGCCTACGCACGCTTCATTTCCTACAGAAAGAGAGAAAACAATTTCCGGGTACTCATTCGCAAGTTCGATGAGCTTTTGAATCTTTTTCCGGTTTAATGCTACATTAGTTTTAAGTATTTCCTCTGAGTGAACACCACCCCAGGGGCAGTTGAAATTATTCATCTCAGCTACAATGAAAGCCCCAAGCATCAGTTTGAAATCAAACTTCTCTTTTCGAATTACTTCGAGTGTTGTAAGGGTATGCCGGTCGCAATCGTACATGCGCAGGTAGTTAAAATCAGGCTGTAAAATCAGCAGGTCTTCTTTTACTTGTTCGTAGCTGGGATATGTTTCCCCCGGCACCTGCCCCTCCCTAAAACCGGAATAGCAAATTGCCCTACCGGGTGAAATACCCAGTGATTTAAATGTGTCCATTATCCAAATTTCAGGTTGTTCTTACTATCCCAGATGCCCCAGTATGCACCAACTTCGCCTTCTGCACCAACTTTCCACGCTTCATCGAATGATGAGAAATAGAATGTCTCAATATTATTTTCTATAGCCCAAAGATGAGTATTGATAAAATACTTCATCGCATTGATGCGTGAAGGGTTTGCACCACCCAGCCCTTCTCCCTGGCTTGGCCATCCCGTTTCTGTAATGAGTACCCGCTTGCCTCTGCCAGCATCAATGCCAAGCTGATACATGTGGCGCATATGGTCGAAAGAATATTTGAAAGGAGTGCCTTCCCAATATGGATAGCAGTTACACAAAATCACATCGCATGCATCAGCTAACTGCGGGCGCTGAACGAATTCGTAGTAGGCATCAACATAGCCTACTGGTATATCTGCGAGTTGAGTTTTTACCTCATGCAGGTAACCCAACAATTCATGCTCTTCTAAATCATTTCTATAGAGTACTTCATTTCCAACGGCAGCGATATCCACAAATCCCTGATCAGCAAGTTCAATCAGGGCCTCAATTTCTTCCCGGTTCTTTTCTTGCTCATTACTTAACCATGCTCCTACAAGAGTTTTCAATCCATAATCTTTTGCTACTTTTGGAATCCATTCATTCCCTTCTATACATGAAAATGATCGAATCCATTTTGTATGAGGTGCTAAAATTTCCATTCTTCGGCGAATCTGAGCTTCAGAAATAATAACGCCGGGTTGTTGTCCCTCTTCATAAAGGCTAAAGCAAAAACCATGCACCCCATTATTCAGGATTTCAAGGAAAAGGCTTTTCAGTTCCTCTTCTGGCAGGCCGTTTAATTTATTAATTTGCTCGGGTATATTTGTACCCTTAAAGCCTAAAAATTTTTCTGATCTAAATGACATTATGTATAAATAGTTAGTTAAGTAATTTATTTACTAATGTTTATTGAAAATAAGAACCGGCTAAAAAAGCCGGTTCACTATTTTCTAAAATCATCGGCTCAACTTAATCAGTTGTTTACCTGAATGATAGTTTATTGTCTGATTAACCTGAAGTACCATGTTGCTTCTGGAACATCAGAAAGCCATCCTGAAATTCTGATTTCAAGAGTATCATCATTATCAGATAGCTCGTATGTGTAGTTGATACGGTTATTTGCTGGATTTCCATTTTCACCAGTATTATGCACCTTAGCAAGGCCAAGATAGTTTCCTTCTCCATCAATCGTTAATGTAGTACCGTCTACGTACCACTCTCCAACATTGCTGCCATCATGTGGAGCAATTGGAGCTCCGCAACCATCTTCATCTACAGCTTGCCAATCTGCTTCTAACCAGGTTTCATCACCAAGTACGTTTTGGAATGAACCATCATCACCAAATACATACTGATCTTCGTAGAAGCACTGTCTTGCAGTAACGTCACCTGAGCTGATTGACCACCATGAGAGGTCATCCGCTGTTGGGCCTACTGCTAATGATCCTGCTGTGGGATCCACTACCCATGTACCAACTAAAGCCGGATCCAATTCTTGCTCATCTGGATCTGGGTCTGGGTCTGGGTCTACATCTATCACTGATACGCTGTCGTCACTACAAGCGTAAAAAGCGAACATAATGCTCATTAAAATGAGCAAGTATTTACTAGTTTTCATAATTGAAGTGTTTTATTTGTTATTCTGCCATTCATAAGTTTTATGAACCGCATTTTTTTTGTTTTTGTTAATAGCTCACCATTTCAGTGAACAATCTCTTTTCTAAATGACATTTTAATTCACTTTAAACTGTTCATTTTTATTCCAAAGGCCCCATCTGGCACCAACATCACCTTCGTGCCGGGCTTTCCAGGATTCATCAAATGATGAGAAGTAGAAAACTTCAACTCCTTCCTGTTCGCTCCATTTCTTTAAGCGGATGAAATACTTCATCATATTTTCAATTGACGGTTCAGCCTGGTCGACGCTTTTCCCATACGTTGGCCAACCGGTTTCTGTGATGATTACTTTTTTGTCATTAGCTAAATTATTTATCACCTCATACATCTTTGCTAAATAGAGGGATGAATGTTCTGCATCGTAGCCCTCCCAAAATGGATAACAATTGGCAAGGACAACATCACACGCTTTAATCAGTTTCGGGCTCAGATGGAGTTGGTAGTATGTATCTACATAACTTACCGGAACTCCGGGTATTGCCTTTTTAACCTGATTGATGTAAGCGATAATCTTATCTTCACTCAGTTCTCCTCTCAGTAAACATTCGTTACCAACGGCAACGATATCTGCATGACCTGCTTTGGCTACTTTAATTAAATTTTCAATCTCCGTCTTATTGGCTTCCAGATTGTCATCAATCCAGGCTCCAACCAAGGTCTTTAAACCCATTTTTTTGGCAATTTCGGGGATATATTCGTTACCATCTGTACAAGAGAATGAACGGATCCATTTGGCATGCGGAGCTACCATTTTCATTCTTCTCTCTATTTGCTTTTTCGATAACTGATCTCCGAGATTCTGGCCTTCCAAATAAGGGCTAAAACAGAATCCATGAATACCGCTCTTAAACGACTCTTTAAAGCTTTTCTTTAAATTTCTTATGCTGAGTTTGTTTATTTCAGGTGCAATAACTTCCACTTCGGAGTCAACAGTGGCCAAAGAGAGCAACCGGTCTTTCTGATAAGAATATGGTACAGCAACTTCATCTTTTTCTGCTTTGCGGGCATCTAATATTTCCCGTACCTCATCTGCTTTTTCTTCGTTTACATCATAATCCCGCATTACCCAAAGTGCCACTAAAGTTCCAAACATTGGCACAGCTGAAAAGAATACTCTCAATCCTGTGATTGCTCCTTCAGGCTGAACCGAGAGATTACCATCAAAACCGACTATGGTAAGAATGACTCCGCTTAACCCCCCGGCAATCGCAAAACCAAATTTCACCATATACCAGTAGATCGCACCGAATATTCCCTCCCTTCGTTTTCCGTAATTAAGTTCGTCTATATCAATAACATCAGCTGTCATCGACATCATCAACACAAACAAGCTGCCAATTCCGAATGAGTGAAATGGCAATGCCAGTAAAAACATCCACGGTTTTCCGGGCACAAACAGAAACCAAAGGCTCGCATACCCAAACAGTGCTATCGTTTGAGATACCATGAATGCTCTTTTCTTGCCAAGTATCTTTGACATACGTGCTACAATAGGGATAACCAAAAAGGTGGTCACCAGTGCGCCGGCACTACCAAAGAGAGGGACCCATATGCCTGCTTCGCCCGCGTCTCCGCCAAATAAATACCATACAACAATGAAGAAAACAAAACCGGCAACGGTGTTAAAGGCATTAAAGATGAAAAACGTAGCAATACAGAGTTTTCTGAATGGGGTTAAAGACAATGCCTCCTTGAACCCCCTGATGATTTGTTTGAGGCTCCTCTTGATGTTGTTCAGTGTCAGCGATTCATAATCTTCATTCACCGTAGATTTACTTGGAATAAAAAGCCCGGGAACCATAGCACAAAAAGCAAAAATGACTGCTACATAAATAGCGAGTTCCCTGGTGGCTGCTTCAGCGGATGGGAACCATGCCGGATCGTACATAATCACCCAGAACCAGGGTGCGATTACCCATGCCCATTGGCCTATCCACTGCGCAATGGCCATAATATCGGTTCTCTCATGAAAATCTTCACTCATTTCATAACCCATAGCCACATAAGGCACACTGAATATGGTTAGGCCAATGTAGAAGGCAAATGACCAGAATAAGAAATAGGTAAAATTGTAATTGACTGTGTTCTCTGCATAGAGCTGCCACATAATCGAGAAAGCAACCCCCATGATCACCGCCCCAGTAATCACATACTGCCTCCTACGCCCGAATCTTGAGCGGGTATTATCAGATATAAACCCTATGATAGGATCTGTAACGGCATCGAGCACCCTAGGCAGAAAATAGACAATACCCCACATCCAGCCAGGAAACCCAAGGTTTTGAACCAATACTACCATGAATATTCCCAATGTTGCAGGAAACATTTGATTGGCCAACATACCTACACCAAATGCAATTTTATGGCGGTATGGTACTTTCTTTTTTAAAGCATTAGACTGCGACATCAATTTTTATTTATGATTTATGATACAAGCACATATTATTTAATTATATACCCTTCCATTTTTGACCGGTTACATAAAGCTTATTCTTCTTGTCTTGCTGCTATTTCCGCTGCTGTTGGAGGCACTTCAACCGTCTCCATTAGCAAATCCAAATCTCCGCCAAACGTCTTTGTAATCGGGTTCCCGTCACGTGTCAAACTATCAAAAATTCCTTCGTCCACAAGATCCCAGATTGCATATTTAGCTTCCGCCTGCAGATTTATTAAGCCGAAATGATTTTCTGACCCAAGGGGATTTTGTGCATCCTTCCATGGCTCATCAAATGCTTCGAAGTAGAATACGGTTACATTGTTTGCATCTGACCACTCACGGATCATCTGATAATACAAACCGGACTTGTATTCATCCGTAGCTCTTGCACCGTCTGTACCATAATATTCGTTTGAGATAGTTGCCCAGCCCGTTTCACCAATATGAACCGGTTTTTCAACACCCAGGCTGCGCATATACTCAACAACTGCATTGTACTGATTTACAGCAAATTCCAATGATCTGTCCATAGCGGAATGGATTTTCTCCATGTCACTCAGATCATATTCTTCTTCAGGCACTCCCCAGAATTCGGGATTGTAGTGGGTATTATGCATTGGATAGGTATGCATCGAAATAAAATCCACTGCCCTGATCAGCTCGTCCAGTTCAGGCTTGTGGTACTCTTCACCACCGCCTCCCCATGATGAGAAATCATCAGATGAGGTAATCCATAACGTTTCGGGCAACTCGCCGGCTGCCTTCAGGCCCTGAAGGTGATTTACCCAGTTCAGTATAATAGCAGGTTCAACCCAATACTCTTCTGCCCAGTGCACCATCGCCTCGTTGCCTACAGCGATTATTTTTACAATATCAGGGTACTCCTGGGCCAACTCTACACCGCGAGCAACCTCAACCTCGTTTCGGGGAGCGTCTTGATCTCGGATTCTTTCCGGCTCATCAGTCCAGGCATTTTTCGCGTCAATCCATACTCCAAGCATTACATACATCTCGAAATCGGGATCATCTTCCTGTATTTCCCGTATCGACTTCAAAAGATTTTCTGCTTCGTCGTAATGCACATTATACGTGCGTAACAGCCTTATTCCCATTGCATGCAAAATCATTAAATCTTCTTTGATTTGAGGAATCGTTGGCTGAATATCCCTGGTTGTTTCCCGATAAGCCCCAAAAGAAATTGCCTGGTAATATGGATCGCCAAGTATTTCTTCAGCAGTTATTGTAATCATAGAGAAATCGTGAGTTTTTTGTTCAGAACAGGACGCCATGATGATTACCATCAGCGTAATTAGCAGTAT
>SLLL01000154.1 GCA_007134085.1 Balneolaceae bacterium | reverse complement strand
ACCTGGTGAACATTTCTTCGGCTTTTTGAAACTCGAATAAGTTGATATAGACCACACCCATAATATCAAGCATTTCTGCCAGCAGTTCGGGATTGCCGGCAAGCTCGGTTTCAATTTGCTCGGCACCCCGCTCAAGCATGGTGAATGCGGTCAGGGTATCGCCCCGGGATATAGACGGGTCGCTGACTTCAAACAGACCCTGCAGGAAAGAAGCTACCTGCCGGGAGGTTTCCGCTTCTTTTTGGGCGCGGTCGCGCTCATGTGCCGCAACGTTGTACTGCCAGGCAAAAGCAAGAATACCTGCGATCAAAACAAAAACTATTCCTGTTACAGCCGCAGTTGCTGTTTTGTGGCGTTTAATAAACTTTCCGGCCCGGTATTGACGGGACCCGGCAGCAGCGGTAACGGGCAGATGGTTTAGATTGCGGTGAATATCATCGGCCAGTTGTTCGGCCGTTTCATACCGCTGCTCAGGTTCTGCAGATATCGCTTTCAGGCAAATACTGTCCAGGTCTCCCGCAAGATCTTTTTGATATGTGTTATGATGATTTTCACGTTGTACGCTGCTGGGTAATAAGGGCGGTGATTGCCTGATCCTGGTTAAAAATTCATTTAGTGACTGATCCTTTCTTCTGTACGGACGGGTGCCTGTAAATAGTTCGTACAGGATCACTCCCATGGAATAGATATCGGAGGCGGTGGTTACTGGTTGTTCATCGAGCTGTTCCGGGCTGGCATATTCGGCTGTAAAGGCGTGATGGGGTTTTACATCTTCTTCTCCGGAGTCTATGAGCCTGGCCACCCCGAAGTCAAGTAATTTTATGGTGGGTTTGTCGTCCTGGATGGTGACAAGAATATTTTCGGGTTTAAGATCTCCATGAACAACAAGGTTCTTGTGAGCGTATTTTACAGCCGATGTTATCATTAAAAAAAGATCCAGCCTTTCGCGCAGAGTGGCTTTTTTTTCTCTGCAATAATGGCTGATGGGTATCCCCTCAACATACTCCATTGCAAACCAAGGCCTGTCTTCTTCAGTGATGCCGCCGTCAATTAATCTGGCTATATGCGGGTGCTGCAGACGAGCCAGGATACTGCGTTCTTCCTCAAAGCGGCGGGTGGCCTGCTCCGTACCCATGCCGTATTTGATGAGTTTCAGGGCCACGGTCTGCTCAAATCCGCCCATGGTACGATGCGCCAGGTACACATTGCCCATGCCGCCGGATCCAATCTGTTTTTCGATCCTGAAAGGGCCAACCTGAACGCCCTCGAGAGGCACCAGCTTGGAAAGGTCAACTTGTTGAATAGCATACCCGTCAAGAATCGACGTTTCCATCGAATCTGCTTCCAGGAGGGAGACGAGTTCTTCGTAGAGAAGAGGATTTTCGGTTTTTACCGATTCAAGACGCTCTGTTCGTTGATTCGGATCAAGATCCACAATCTCTTTAAAAAGGGTTTGTACCCGGTTCCACTGTTCTGCGTTCATGGATCTCTGTATTTTTTTTGAATTCGATATAATAAAGGGGACACACCTCTATTCGCGCAATAACCGGTACAAACTGGCAATATTTGTTAAATCGTTACATCCGAAATCGGAAATCTCAAAATTCGTGAAATGAATACACCAATCTATCCCATGTTCTCAAAGTTTGCTGTAACGATTTTTGATTTAGCGATGTATTGATTTTCGATCTAATGGGTTACCCCAATTCCCGTTTCAGCCAGGCACGCGCCACACGCCAGTCGTATCGCACCGAGTGTTCGGTGCCGCCCAGCACATCGGCTATCTCTTTATAATTCATTCCCCCAAAAAAACGGTACTGTACAACTTTTGCCTGATGTTCATCCAGTTTCTCCAGTTTATCAAGCGCAGCATCAAGGTCGATCATCTCCGAAATTTTTGCATCATATGGTGCCATCCCATCAATAAAGGTAACAGCCGGTTCATTTCTACCACGTTTTTCAGCACTCTTTTTTCGTGCATAACTGATTAGAATCCGCCGCATGGCAAGGGCTGCAATTGCCAGGAAATGGTTCCGGTTGTGGAAGCTGGCTTTGTCTTGATCAACCAACTTCAGGTAAGCTTCATGTACCAGAGCCGTGGTTTGAAGCGTATGGCCCACCCGTTCCCTGCGCAGTTGATGGTGAGCTTCATTGCGAAGGTTATCATAGATCAAAGGGTAGATCTGTTCTATCAGCCCTGAATCATTATCCTGCAAACGATTTAGAAGCAGTGTAATATCATTGTTGTTCATGCGAAAACCCCAATGCAGATAATTAAAAAAGTGAGCCTGATTTAATGTAGTTCAATCAACCTATATCTGCAACTCTTTGGAATCATTTTATTTATTGATTCCGGGTAGATACACGTTCTATTTTTGAGAATGCATTTGAATGAATATCACCAGGGTGTAGTATGCCCGGGGAAAGTTTTTAAATACCCGCTTTTAAAATTTATGAATTCAAGCACTTTAGCTTCCTCTGCTTCTCATAGGTAAAACTTTTTTCGCCACTTGGGCCATCTTTTTGCGCGTACAGTGACAGGAACCTTTAATTCAACAATCCATAAACCTGTCAAATTCATGAAAAATCTAACAAACAAACCTTCCGGTCCTATCAGATGGAGAGGAGTTATCCTGCTGCCGGTCAGCCTGATGCTGATCTTGCTGAGCTCTTGCTACGATAACGGAACCTCCGTAGAGCAACCAAGCTCCGAAGACGTAACCAATTACCTGCAGGAACTCCCTTCATGGAGCCAATTCGCTCCTCCGGGCCAAACACAGCCGCCCACACCTGCCGGAGAAGCCCAGGCCGAAGAGGATGTAGTTCTTGATGTGGAGGTCATCAACGAGCAAGGAAATGTTGAACTGCTCCAGAACGTGACCTACTCCTGCCAGGTGCAGCCGTTTACGCTCACCGCCAACCCGCAACAGATTGCCATGTACTCACCCGATAGGGAGATTCTCTATGCCGGCGGGCTGATCCAGGGCAAGAGCCATCGCGACGGACTCGGAAGCCTGCTGGGCCTGCCCATCGCCGAACGGGCACCGATCAACGTATCCATACCCGGCCTGGCCAACGACGACAATTTCCGCACCGTGGAACGCCCCAACCAGGGAACTGTGGATCAGGCCATCGGATCGATGATCGGCGGGGCTACGGCCAGTGGCCTGTCCACACCAAGCTCCATCAGCTTTGAGATGGAAACCTATCACAGTGAAACTCAATCGGCACTCCAAATGGGTCTTTCGGGCCGCTACCTCGGCTTTGAAGGGTCGGCCAGCGGAAGCATTGACCGTCAGCAGTCCGAAACCACAATAACGGCCCAATTCTACCAGAAGATGTACGAAGTGGTGGTGGAAGCCCCGCAGAGCCCCGGTGATTTTTTCAGCGAAGATTTCACCGAAGCCCGGCTGCAGCAGCAGATCAGCCAGGGGCGCATCGGCCCGGACAACCTGCCGGTCTATGTATCCAATATTGTTTACGGACGCATGATGATGTTTTCGATCACATCCACAGCCAGTGAATCCGATATCCGGGCTACCATGCAGGCCGGGTACAACTCCATAGGAGGCAGCGTGCAAGCCAACCTGAGTGCCAAACAGCGATCGATTCTTCAGGAGTCGAAAATCAGGATCACCTCCATCGGCGGTGATGCCGAGGCCACCCTTTCCATGATCCGATCAGGCGATTGGTCGCAGTATTTTACCAACAACGCTCCGCTGTCGAGTGCATCCCCGCTGAGTTATACGTTTCGCAACCTGGGCGACAACAGCATTGCCGGCGTTACCGAGACCACCAAATACAACATCCGAACCTGTGAAGCTACACAGGCCACCCCGGGCACATTCAGTTTTCTGAATGCCCAGAACCTTGGCCTGCCCATTCCCGCACCTGTTAAGGTGATGATGGGGGATGTGAATGGCAACGGAATGCAGGATCTGATCTACAATCATTTGAGTGCCAATTCGAACCAGACCGTGGTTGCCTTTTCAAACGGCGACGGCACTTTCACCATGGGCTCGCCGACATCCCACAGTGCCACACCTCCCTACAGCTGGAGCCAATATGAGGTCAAAACAGGTGATTTCAACAATAACGGTCGAACAGATCTGGTTTGGAACCGTGTGGATGGCACAAATACGAGCTTCGTTGCCCTCTCAAACGGTGATGGCGCGTTTACAGAGATGCCGCTGACAGAAGCCGGTGGAGGCGGATGGGATGGCAGGTATCAGTTCGAAGTAGGCAATGTAACCGGTCAAAACGGAGACGATCTAATATGGAACCGCCATTTCGATATCAATCGCACCTATCTTGGCATTTCCAACGGAGATGGAACCTTCGGTGAAAATAACGTCATCAGAGCGATGTTTGGTACTGATAACAACGATCACGGTACTTCCGATGGCTGGCGTACTACACTCCACCGATTTACTGTTGCAGATGTGAACGGAAACGGCCGGGATGATCTGATATGGTACAGATCCGGACAGGAAAACCATCGCGTTTGGATAGCACAATCTTCAGGCACAGAGCCAGGAAGTATGTTCGAGCCGCATTACAATTTCAACCGGAGTGCCTGCTGTTGGCAAGACTATGAAATGATGACAGGCAACATCACCGGAAATGCCGGGGCGGACCTGGTCTGGGTAGCACCTGAGAGGGAAGTACCGAGAATTCAAAAAGATCTGTCATCAAGCAACCCATTGTCACTTACGGCAGGCCCCCGTCAGGACCTGGAAAATATCGCAGAAGGCGCGAACGATTATATTGTCAGATTACTGGATGTAAACGGTAACGGCCGAAAAGATCTGCTAATGAACCGAATGGGGACGGTGAACCGAAGTATTATTGGCCTGGCACGATCAGACGGAAGTTTCAATTTCTCCAGTGTCAGCCAGGATCACCCGGCCAATGACCAATGGGGCCAGTTTGATATCCTTATCGGCGACATCAACGGCGATTCGCGAGAGGATGTGGTTTATGTGAACGCCGATGCCACGAATACTGTGTATGTGGGAATTGCACGGGATAGCGCGCAGTAACCGGGATTGAGTAACTGATCGGTATTCTATGTTGGTCAAGACAGGAAGGTGCTTTTAGTGATGGGAACATTGCCGGAAGCACCTTTTTTTATGATAGTGTGTATTAAAGCTAAATAACATAAATAAAAGCCCGGTTTATAGCGGTATTAACATTATAATATTGAACAATAACAATGGTCTTCAATAGCTTTATGTGGCAAACCGCACTTCATTCATTTCAATCTTTAGAAAATTAACATCAGTTACAAGCGAGACGTAGACGAAAACTCAAAAATTCCACTTCACAGACCCCGCAATCACACTTCCCGCATTCGAGAAAACAGAATCATCGCTCCCCACAAAGATCTGAGCCAGGATATTTAGGTCAATATCCTGGGTGAGCGAATGGGTTATGGATGGTGAAATAAATGCGGCATTCTCGTCGGGGTACCAGATCAGGGCAAGCGCTCCGTCCCATACCGGGTTGAACGGATAGCTTCCAACTGTGGTGAACTGGTACCGTGAAAAGGAGGGGTTATTAGCCGAAAGCGGCTCACCCAGAAGCAGAAATTCGTCACTGCCGCCCTCTTTGTTGTAAAGGCCTTCAACCACAAGAAAGAGGCTATTTTCAAACATGTGGTCAACCGAGAGGGCTGCAATCAGGTTGGTTTCACGGCTGCCGTCCGGGGTTTCATCGAGGCCGGCGAAAACCATCACTTCACCTTTAAAACCGGACTCACCAACATTCCCTGCCCAACCGGCGCCGGCGGTGAGCATGTGCCTGAAGTAGCCCGCAATAAGCTGCACATCATACCCGCGTGCATCAAACCCGTAGAGTGCCGCACCTACGGAGTTTCGTATGTCGCGTGCCGGACTAAACGCCACCTCCACCCGCGATGCCCAATCGATAAAGTGCTGAATGCGGATGGCATCCGTTCCCGGCCGTTCGGGGTAATCGAATTCATAGAAGGAGTAGATATTGAAAAGGTCGTTCGGATTGGTAACCATGTTGATTCCCCAGTTCACCCGCTGCCGCCCGGCGGTAATGCGCCAGTCGCCGTTTTGCCAGTCAAGGTTCAGCCGGTCTGGGATGTAGTGGAGCAGCCAGCTGTCGCGGTTGGCAATTACCCAAGAGAGATCTACAAAGCCATCGTCGATGTCAATCAAATCGGCATAGCGGATTCCGGACAGATTGTTGAGTTCATTGACAAGGTCACCGGCAAAAAAGCGGGTTCGCATCTGCCAGTTGAATGTGAGGTTGGATGACATAAACCACTGCACATTCAGCCGGTTTTGAAGGCGGTACTCCCAAAACGAGTCGGTATCGAACGGTTCGGGAAGGCCGGCACTGATCCACACCGGCATCCCCTGCACATACCCGCTGATGCGCAGGTTGTCGCTCTGCGCGTGAGTGTTTTCGACCAGGCCGAAAAAAAATAGGATCAATGTAAAATATCTCATAAGCGGAAATTTACAGTGTATCAGTGGCAACAGTTGATCAGTATTTCAGTGTTTCAGTGCCAACAGGGTTACAGTGTTTCAGTTATAGGTGTTGTGAACATTTCTGATACACTGTTGGCACTGGCAATCTGTACACTGTTAGTTTCTGAGGAATTGTATCACTGAATTCTTTCATCTTTATGTATAGCCCCATCAACCATGGTTACTACCCGCCGTGCGCGGTCTATTACCCGCTGGTCGTGCGTGGAGAAGATAAAAGTTACGTTTTCTTCTTTGTTCATCCGTTCCATAATATCCAGCAGGTTCATTGCAGATTCGGTATCGAGGTTGGCGGTGGGCTCATCAGCCAAAATGAACTTTGGTTCCGATGCCAGGGCACGAGCCACAGCCACCCTCTGCTGCTGGCCGCCGGATAGCTGAACCGGGCGTGCATCTTCTCGCCCTCCAAGGCCTACTTGTTCCAGCAGTTCATCAGCTCTTTTTTTGATCTCCTTTTTATCACGCTTTTGCAACAGCATAATGAAGGATACATTTTCCCTCGCCGTGAATACGGGAATCAGGTTATAGTGCTGAAATACAAACCCGATGTTCTTCAGGCGGAAATCGATTCTGTCGCTGTCTTTCATGGCAGAAATGTCTTCGCCATCAATCATTACAGCACCGCCTGTTGGTTTGTCTAAACCGCCAAGCATGTTCAGCAGGGTAGTTTTGCCGGAACCCGACGGCCCGCGCACAGCCGTAAATTCTCCCTCATCAAATGAGATGTTCACATCCCGCAGGGCATGTACCGGTATAGTATCCGGGTTGTACACTTTCGAAAGATCCTGAGTTTTGATGATTGCCATAACCGTTGTGTTGAATTTTAAATTAAATTGAGTTCGATATAAGATTTTATTGAAGAATGCCCCACTTCAAGAGCCTGTGAAATATTGCCACAGAGGCACGGAAATACACTGAATATTCCGTGCTTTTCAGAGTTTCCGTGGCAATAAAGCTTGGTTTTAAATTATGTTTGTTTATTGATAAGTAGCTTCTTCACAACTTTTCAAAGGAGTACTCTTAAGGTTTTTTTATATCGATTGCACATTAAATTAGTTTGATGTTAACTGCTTTTTGATGCTTCCAGCGGGTTGATACGCACTCCCTTCAATGCCGGATAGACAGAAGCCAGCAGGGTGATAACAATGACCACCGACAGTATGCCGACATATTCCTGGGTTGTTAGTACCGGGTAGATGATATGATCCCACCCAAGCTGTGCGGCACCACCCGCAAATACTTCGATATTCATGCCTGTATCTTTGTAAAAGCTCAGGTGAAGCACAGCGATACCCATACCAAGCATGGCTCCGCTGAATGTGAGGATCATCGATTCCAGCATAATCATTGCAAAAACACGTGCCCTGCTCATACCGATGGAAAGAAGCATTCCAAGCTCGCGCATTCGTTCAAACAGTGCCATCAGCATGGTGTTCAGAATTCCGAATGCCAGGGCAATCATAATAATCCCTGTGATGATCACCATCATCACACCGCCAAGCTCTACGATCATGCTCAGCTCGGGGGAGAGCTGCCTCCAAGTTTGTGCTTCTATCCCTGAAAAATTGCTGTTTAAATCAGCCACAAATCCATCAGCCAGCTCTTCGTGGTTTAGCATAACCGCTATTTCGTGTACAACGGGATCGGGCGACAAAAGCCGGTTAAAATCATCCGACCTCACAAAAACGTTTCGTTCGTCGTAATTGACGGATGCCGACCGGAAGAAGCCTACAATGTTGTACGCGCCTGATGTAAGCTCATTATCAACGTTTTCGAAGGTGATCACCACGCGATGGCCAATATCAAGGTTGTGGGTTTCTGCAAGTGCCTCTCCCACAATGATGGCGTTTGAGATATCCGAATCGAGATATTCGCCTTCAACCATATTTTCGTGGAATGTGGTTGTAGCGCGCTCTGCTTCAATATCCACTCCGCGGATACGAATGCCCGATGTTTTCACAGCCGATTGAATCATGCCATCTGTCAATGTTCGGGTGGTGTACGATTGAACCCGCTCATCATCATCAAGCCATGATGTGATGTTGCCATGATCCGGAATAAACAGACGAGAAAAACCTTCCGAAAGAAACTCCGGATGATGAATTTGTGCATGGGTGATTTCACTTTCAATCATGTAGTTGGTTCGCTGAATCATCATGCCGTTCATGATGCCAACGGTAACCACACCTGCCCATAAACCCACTACAATGGCTATGATCAGAACGCTGCTCCTTGCGGGGTGCCTCCAGATATTTCGCCAGGCGATTGTTAACAGTGTTTTCATATCAGCTCCTTGCAGCTTCTAAAATATTGAGGTTCTTTATCTTCACCAGCGGGAAGAGAAATACTATGAAGGCGATCACAAACACAAACAGGCCTTGCGTATAAAATTGATCTGCCGCGAAAGACATCGGTATCACTGGATCATAACCAAGATCTACCACTGCCTGTGCAGCATCGCCGGTTAGTGAGATCGGGTCGATCATAAGAAGCACCAGGTAAGAGATAATGATACCAACTGCCACCCCTAAAAAGCTGATCAGCAGAGTTTCAATAAACAGCACTGCTGACAGGTGCCTTCGTTTCATGCCAACTGAGAGCAATACGCCAAATTCCCGGAGCCGCTCCATTGTCATCGTTAGGATGGTTCCGAAAAACCCGAAGCCAATCACGATATAAAGAACCACTGTGAGAAGACGGGGAACGGCAAGATCCATCTCCATGAGGTCAAGAATCTCCGGCAGCAGTTCGGGCCAGGTGTAAACCACAAGTTCATCATCATCAAGGTTGCCGCGAATAGCATTTGCAACGGGATATGTATGCCTCTCATTTTCAACCATTACCACTACAGACGTTACATATCCCTCCGCCGAGAGCAGATCCTGAGCTGTATCAAGAGGCAGATAGACGATGCTGTTATTCATATCCATGATGGGGTGATCAATCAGCCCTGATATTTCAAACAGGCCGCTGGCCGACATTCCAAAGCGTCCCTGGCCAATTAATGCGAGGGTATCTCCCACAGAAAGCTCCAGCCTATTGGCAAGCCCCCGGCCTATTACTGCAGAGTTGTACCCGTTTTCGAAAAATGAACCTTCAGACAGATAATCTCTAATTTCGTTGAATTGATGTTCCAGATCCGGGTCAACGCCCAGTACCATCGATCCGCGGGTGGCCACATCATTTGCTGCCAGCATGAATGTTTCTATTCTTGGGGCTGCTTCACTGATTCTTTGATCTGATTCAAGAATCCTGTTTCTCAACGATTCATCATAGTAGAATGTGTTATCAAGGGATGGCTCATCATCAAAGCGATAATCCTGAACCTGTACGTATCCCGTGCTGAAACTCACCATGCGGTCTATCATCAGCTCGTAGCTGCCCATGTTTATGGCCTTCATCAACACAGCCAATACTACCGCAAAAACAATCGCCAAAATGGTGATGAATGTTCTGCGCCTGTTTCTCCACAAATTTCTCCAGGCAAGTTTTATATACATAATTCAGTTTTTCAGTGGTTCAGTGTGTCAGTGTCAACAGGGGTACAGTTTTACAGTGTGTCAGTGCCAACAGGGGTACAGTTTTACAGTGCCAGCAGGGGTACAGTTTTACAGTGTGTCAGTGCCAACAGGGGTACAGTGTGTCAGTGAAAGTCGTTGTGAACATTTCTGACACACTGTTGGCACTGGCAATCTGTACACTATTAGTTTCTGACACACTGTTGGCACTGACACACTGTAAAACTGATAAAAAACTGTAAGGATTTTGAGGTTTTTGGCTCATACATGTAACCATCAATTATTACAATTCAATTTAGTCATGGAAAATAATCTTTATAAAAAATCGTACGCTTTTGCTGTCCGGGTTGTTAAGTCTTACCAATATCTTAGTGATGAAAAAAGAGAGTTTATCTTGTCAAAACAGTTGCTGCGTAGTGGCACCAGTATTGGGGCCAACGTTGCAGAAGCAAATGGTGCCATTTCAAAAGCTGACTTTTCAGCCAAGCTTTTTATTTCCTACAAAGAGTGTCTGGAAACGAAATACTGGCTTTCACTTTTAAAAGACACCGATTTCATCGATCAAAAATTATTTCAAAGTATGTATGAAGATGCCGATGAACTGGCTAAGATTCTTTATACAATTCTCAGTAAAACACGAAAAAGAAGTTGAACAGGGCTACAGTGTGACAGTGCCAACAGGGGTACAGTTTTTCAGTGCCATCAGGGCTGCAGTGTGTCAGTAAAAATCGTTGTGAACATTTCTGACACACTGTTGGCACTGGCAATCTGTACTCTGTTAGTTTCTGACACACTGTTTGCACTGACATACTGAGCACTGTAAAACTTTCACCTCACCCGCTGCATATTTGCCCTGCTGAAAAAGGCTTCATCCACATCAATGTCAAACTCAATTTTATCGTACGTCAACACAGTTCGTTCATTATCTCTATCTGCCGGTGTCACAACGATTCTCGTTGGCACTCTGCGTTGGCCGAATTCCTCTATTTCTGAGAGCTCCATGGTATTTGCCAGCTGGCCTCTTTGATCATAATTCTCAATTCGAAGCTGAGTGTAGTGTTCACTGCAGATCCATATCAGTACCTTGCCCCAAACAACAGGGGTATCGGGCTTTGGAATCAATTCTATCACATACGCATCGAAGCCGTTGTACTCTTCTGTGCGCAGTATCTGATGTTCAAAATCATCGATAATATCTGAATCGCGCACAAGGTCGTCGTTGGTGAAGTCGGAGCCCATCCACGATTGCGCCATCATGGATGATGGAAGCCGTGTGGTGCGGTCAATCCGTGGATCGTAATTCCAGATGTCGTTTTCACGCATCAGAAATACGGTTCCGTTGTCGCGTGCCGGCGCGGTGATCAGGATCAGCGAAAAGTCGCGCCCCATCAGCCACGACCGCATGGAAACCTCCCTGTTGTAGCGCGGACGCTCAATTCTCATCGTCATTTCAGCGTATTGCGAATTGCCCCGCATCATCTCTTCCGACCGCTCAAGAATTTCGGCGGCTGATTGCCCCGCGGCTTCTTTTGGCATAACAGCCAGACAGGTAATTGCTGTAATTAGTATGAGTGTTCTCTTTATATTCTCCATTACCATTTCTCTCATTTTTTAATCTTTTATCCTGAAATTTGATAACGTAATTCCTGTTAAGCTTTGCTGAATTTACCGGTACACTTTCTCAAGCTGATTGATAAAGTGAATGAGATAACTTTCTACGGTTTGATCCATTTTCCCGAAAGCCGCCTTCACTTTTTTAAATAACGGCATCGGTTTACTCTTTTCTGCTTTCATTGTTTTCTGCGTATGTTTTTATCACTTCTTCTTTTTCTCTTTCCCATTTTTTTATCACCTGATCTACCTCTTTACCGAGCCATTGGTAGAATGATGCCACTTCCAGGGTCCAATCTGCTACCCGGTCTTCTGCCATCCTCAGGCGGCGGCCTTTATCAAGCACTTCCGAAAACTTTTCGTAGAGGCTTATGCGATCCTGCACAATACTGCCCACCTGCATATTGCTGATGCGATAGTACGTTTTTCTGTCACCCGGCAGTGATACAGGCTCTATAAATCCCACGTTCATCAGCTGCTTGGTAGTACCACTTATACTGCCTTTACTGGCTTTCAGTGCTTCCATTATTTCGTTGAACGAAACCGATTCTCTGTCGCAAATGATAAGATATCCAAGTATTCGGCCGGCCATGCGGGTCATGCCAAACAGCTCGAATGCGATGCCGGCCTCTTCTATATATTGCAGTTTCTCTTCAGTCATATGGTACTTTTGTTTGATTCTTATACCATCAAGATACAAACAAGTTCATTTAGTTCAAAAAATATTGAACTAAATGAACCGGTGATTTATCCGCTCATAAAAAAGGCTACGAAAATCCATCGGGGAGGTTACAAGAATTGCTGCACATTAATGCCCGAAGAACTGAAAGCCGGCGCTGAATCCAACCCAGAAGGCAAAGTCGCTGCCGCGCCGTTCTCCCCTAAGAATTGAGTACCAGGCGTACTCATTGCTTCTCGCCTCGCGCGACAAAAGCAGGTTGAAAGATGGCCCTGCATAGATGCCAAATCCGTTCAAGAGATCGCGCCCAATCAGATATCGATAACTGTAGATACTGTTGAGACGGGTACTGAAGCTTCCCTCCTGTACATTTTGAATACTCAGGTCCCGCATTCTAAAGAAACCCTCATACCGGGGGTTTTCCCATGCCTCGTCGAGAGGCTTGTAGGTGCCAATAGTCCACCCGAGAGTCCACACATCCCTGTCTTGCAGAAACGGGTTGTATCCAAGTGATACCATATTGTAAACGGCTCTTGTGCCAAGTTTCAGCCCTATATTTTGAAACCCTCCGTCGCTCATCCACACATCCAGGTTATGGCGGCCGTTGTTGTAATAGCTAATCAATCCAATGGGAATGCCATCAAAATCGTGTGCTAAATTTATTAGCCCTACCTGCATGCCGCGTACCCTGTAAGCAATGTTTGCGAGCCCCGAAACCTGAAAGCCCTGCAGGTTGCGTGTCGCGTTCAGGGCGCCAGCAAATGCAAAACCCTGCATATCTCTCGAGAGGTTGGTTATCCCTGCAAAAGCAAACCCCTGCTGGCGGTCTATATTAAAATTGCCAAACCCTGCAAACTGGAACCCTTGTGAATCATCAACACTTGCATTAAAAATGCCCGCAAATTGAAAACCCTGCAAATCCTGCCGGGCAATATTGCCAATACCGGCAACCTGAACTCCCCTTACGGATCCATAACCGGAATTCACAATAGATGCTACTTGTATTCCCTGAAGCGACATCTCCGTAATATTAGTAAGCCCGGCAACTTGAATGCCCGTCATATTTCGTCGCGAAAAATTTGCCAGTGCTGCAATGTTTACGCCATTCATAACTCCACCTGACGCATTAAATGCCCCTACTTGAAAACCACGCGTGTAAACATGATTCATATTAATGAATCCAAGCTCAAATCCATCCAGCCCGCCATGATAACCTCCAAGTAAATTCAGTGAGTAGCGGGCAGTGTAGTTTGCAGCATCAATGCCATTTGTGCTTAGGCCTGGGATCAATGATACCCTAACCTTTCTAAACTCAAGCTCACCAGAAGATTGAGAGTAGGCTACTGTTGAAAAGAACAGTATCAATAACAGGAATGTGAGAAATCGCTTCATCTGATTAGATGACTAAATTGTTGATGTTGCCGGAGTTTCGATATTTTTACGGATTAAAAATACAAAATGATTGCAATTATTTGAGTTAACTGCCTCTACTCATCAAAAAACTAAAAAGGTCTGTTAAAAAGTGTATCTTCAAATCTTCAAAAAATTCAACCATCTTCTACCATGAAAATCTCAATTCCTTCAGAAACAGATCTTTTAAAGGCCGTAATTGTTCATACTCCGGGCAGAGAGGTTTCCCTTGTTAATCCGGGCCTTAAGGAGGAGCTGCTTTTTGATGATATCATTTTCGAAAATGACGCCCGTGTGGAGCACCTTGATATGCTCGATATTTTCCGGGCTGCTATGCCAAAAGATGGAAAAATAATTGAAATTCTTGACCTTGCCACAGAATGCTTTGCTGATGAAAACGTACGGGCTAAATTTGTGGAGATACTCATTAAAGAGCTTCCGCACAGAAATATCCATGCCATTGAAAAAGAGCTGATTGCAATGGATGCTGAGGGGCTGCTCCGGTTTGCAGTTCAGGGAACTTTCAGTGATCAATTCAGCCTGCAGCCCGCTCCAAACCTGCTCTTTACCCGCGATCTTGCCGCTGTTGCCGGAAATAGTATTATCGCATCAAAAGCTGCAAAAGAGGCCCGTGTGAGGGAATTTTTGTTGATGCGGACCATCATTCACTATCACCCGCTGTTTGAATCCATCAAAGATAATGTAATTACCATAGAAGGCCACCAATCCATTGAAGGGGGCGATGTACTTGTGGCCTCTGATAAAATTGTATTGATTGGTATGAGCGAGCGCACCTCGTTCAGCGGATTGATGAGTGTGGCAGAAAAGCTTTTACAACAAGGTGTGGAACATGTGCTTGCGGTGGATATCCCTAAACAGCGCTCATCTATGCACCTTGATACCATTTTCACCTTTGCTGATGTGGACGAATGCGTTGCTTTCCCGCCGGCCATTATGGAGCAGAAGCATAACGTTATCGGCCTGTTTAACGGCGGTGATTTCGTTAAAACCCGTCAGTGCAGTTCGCTGCAGGAAACACTTGAGGAATTAACAGGCCGCCCCTTTACGTTTATGAAATGCGGTGGAGAAGAACGCATCAATCAATTCCGCGAACAGTGGACTGATGGCGCAAACCTTTTTGCCCTTGCGCCGGGTGTAGTTGTAGGTTATGGCAGAAACACGCAGACATTCAAAACCATGGAAGAGCATGGGTACACGCATATGAACCAGTACGAATTTATTGATGCTTTCAAGGACACCGGCATAGATCCTGCACAAAATCATAAAATTGCAATCAGCTTTGAAGGGCATGAACTCTGCCGCGGAAGGGGCGGAGCGCGATGTATGACGCTGCCGATCAGCCGTATTACCAAAAATTAGCAGTAACCTAAACTATTCAGCACACAGAACCGGATTTTGGAAGAGCATCGCAACGAACCTTTTCGCATACATATTCCTGAGCCGCCACAGCCACCAAAAAATAAGATTACGCTAAAAGCTGCGATAATACATTCCCTGCTTTTTATCGCAACATTTCTGTGTGTAACCTTTGTGGGAATATTTTGGGTAGGCCACACAGCAAACGCAGAAACCTACTGGGAGATGTGGCCCCAGGGAGCACTTTTTGCAGTACTGTTGCTCGCATTTCTGGGTACGCATGAATTTGGCCACTATTTTGCAGCCGTTTATCATAAAGTAAAAGTTACCCTTCCTTATTTCATACCAATACCCATAGGCATTGGTACGCTTGGTGCGGTAATAAAAATTGAAGAGCGTATTCGCGACACTAAAAAGCTTTTCGATATTGGCATAGCGGGGCCAATTGCCGGCTTCGTGGTTTCTCTTATTATTTTGATTTACGGTTTCGCAACCCTGCCCGGGCCCGAATTTATCGAAAACTTTGACGGCCATGATGCAATTATTGCTCACATACAGGAAACCGGGGCATTTCCTGATGAGCCTCTCGACGTACCCTCTCCGGAGGAGGGCGCAGCTGTGATTGTACTCGGCAACACCATCCTTTTCTCATTCCTTGCCAGTTTTTTTGATAATGTGCCCCCCATGTACGAAATGTATCACTACCCGTTTCTTTTTGCGGGGTGGCTTGGCCTTTTCTTTACTGCTTTAAATCTTACGCCCATTGGCCAGCTGGATGGCGGGCATATCCTCTACTCTCTCATCGGGTTCGAAAAGCACAAAAAAGTTGCGCGAGTTGCGTTTGGAGGCATCACAGCGCTTGCCGGTATTGAGGCTATACCATTTCTTTTTCTGAACATTAATGAATGGTTTCCGGGCTATGGATATGCATCCACCCTTGTATGGGCATTGGTTCTCCTTCTTTTGATGAGAAGGGCTTTTTACGGCGAACATACATGGATTGCCCCGGTATGGCTTGCCTCGGTAGCAATTTCCGTAATATATCTTTTGATTAGCAATGGCTTTGAACAAGCAGGGTCGTTAATCTGGGTGTTCTGGAGCTTCTTTCTTGTCTTTTTTGTTAGGATTGAGCACCCCCCCGTACTTTTTGAGCAGCCACTATCACCTGCAAGAAGGCGTCTCGGCTGGATCAGTATGGTGGTGTTTATCCTCTGCATCAGCCCTACCCCAATCTATTTTTTTAACTAAATCTATACTTTAAATACCATGTCAGTAAAAATTTCACTCTACTCCTTTTCTCTCTTTTTGATGGTTCTCTTCATCACAGCATGTGGCCAGAATGATACCGAGTTTATCGACGAAAACCTTCCGTTAGCCGATCAGATTGACCGCCTGATTGATAACGACCGTTATGACACTGCCCTCTCTCTTTTAGAAGGCATGGACAGGGAAGACCCCGAAGTACTTCTTCAGCTGGAGAAAACGCATCTCAATTACGGGCTCTACAGCATGAATACATTCGATCAAACTGAGATGCGTACCAGAATGAATAACGCACTGGTTCAGTTTACAGAAGTGTTGCGTATAAACCCGAACAATGGTATGGCCCGCGAACAGATTCAGCAGATCATGATGATTTATGATACAATCCCCGGCCGGGAACCTGAGCCTGAAGTGCTGGAAGGCCTTCGTGAAGTTGGTTTTGAGTACTGATTTCCCAGTATCGGAATATCAGCTGAATAGTCGTTATCTTGTTTCACTGTTGAAATAACGTTCACCCGGAAAAACTGTAGCATTGTGGCGAAATCGTCCGACAAAACTAAAAAGAGTGGCCCGCCAACCATCGAAAACCGTAAAGCAAGGTTCGATTATCATATCGAC
This sequence comes from Balneolaceae bacterium, assembly GCA_007134085.1. Classification (GTDB taxonomy): domain Bacteria; phylum Bacteroidota; class Rhodothermia; order Balneolales; family Balneolaceae; genus Rhodohalobacter. The sequence goes on along the minus strand of SLLL01000154.1, from coordinate 7,121 downwards.
GAAACTTACGAGGCAGGAATTGCCTTGCGTGGTACAGAGGTAAAATCAATCCGGGCCGGAAAAGCCAGTTTACAGGAAGCCTTTGCTTTTTTGAACCAAGGTGAGATTTGGCTAAAGAATATGTACATAAAACCGTATGAGTTTGGATCGTACCACAATCACGAGGAGAGAAGAGAGCGAAAATTGCTACTTAAAAAGAAAGAGATTCGTGAGATCGACAAGGGCCTCAATCAGAAAGGATATACCCTTGTTCCGCTCAAACTATATTTCAAGGGTGGGTATGCAAAAGTGCTAATAGGCCTTGCGAAAGGTAAGAAGCAGTTCGACAAGCGCGATACCATAAAAGAGAAAGATGTTCGCCGCGAGATGGATAGAAAAGTGAAGGGCACGTACAGTGTAAATCTGTAAACCGAAGCTTTTTGCCTGACTTCCGCACTTTTTAAAAGTGAAAATTATTGATTTTATTAATCAACAAGTTATGTATCTAAAAATGAGTATTTAGGTGTCCCAAAAGAATTTTAGCTCGTATAATACCTTAGAAAGTCTCCTTTCCAATTGAGATCTGTCGGCCTTGAATTACCGGTTCGTAAGGTGGAGCGGTGCCTTACGAATCCTAAGCCACGCAGGGTATGAATTAACCATGATTTATAAGTTTTCAAGGCGGGGCCTTGGATTCATGCCGCGTAGCCGTAACGAACTGCTTCGGGAATTCACCGCCCTGACCTTTTGGTACTTTTGGGTCAAGCCAAAAGTACAAGAGATAATACTAACTGCATAAAAATCATGATATAGCAAATTAAGTTAAAAAGTAGATATCAGGCTATTGGTGTCCCAATGCGGAAGTCAGGCGTGCAGTGTAAATCTATATAACGAAGCTTCTTTAGCTGTCTCTATAGCTCCCACAAAAAACACAGATCAAAAAAAAGCTTCTGCCAATTAAGACAGAAGCTTTGAATTAAGTTTGGTGATGAATTTATTCATCTTCCATTTCAGCTTGCAAACGCGCCATGAGTTCGGGATCCTGCTGTGCGCCCATGATAATGCCCTGATAGCGCTCTAACGTAAACCCATTATCTTCGATTTTGGCAATCATTTCCTGCTCTGCTTCGCCCTGTATTTGCATCAAAGCGGGCTGCAGGGTTTGTAGTTTTGCCATCTCTTCATCGGTAACATTAGCTTCTTCAGCCATTTGAGGATTTTGCATAGCCATCATCATTTGCTGAAAACGTTCCATTGTTAAGCCTTCCTCTTCCAGGGCTTCCCCAATTTTTTCCTGCGCTTTCTCTTCAATAGGCTGTAAATCGTTAATTGTACTTACAAGCAGAAGAATTTCATCGTCACTTACATCTGCAGAGGTAGGGAATTCAGGCTGTTGTGGTGGTGGTGGAGGTGCCTGCTGCTGTACCTGTGCAACTGTAATTCCGGCTGCAATTAAAAGTGTGGCCATTGCCACGAGTGTGCTTTTGAATAATTTCATGAATTATTATTTGTGTTAGTTTTTATGGTATCGTGTAAGGGCAACAATCTAAGTATCAGATTATTATTGCCGGTTACATTTTTTAAAATCCCCTTTTTCTGTACCAATAACAAAAAAGGCTGATCTATGGTAATAGAACAGCCTCAATTTGCAAAGGTTCCCTGTAAGCCGAATTCTGTATCCGCCTAAGGCGGATGGCAATCATTTATCTGGCCGTAACATTGCTGCCACGGTCTGAGCGTTCCACCCGATTGTATAGCGACGAGAGACGCACAATCTGCATGAACTTGCACCCCGTGAGGTTTACCCTGCCTCCAGTGTCGCCACCGGAGCGGTGGGCTCTTACCCCACCTTTTCACCCTTGCCCCGACGCATCGGGGCGGTATATTTTCTGTGGCACTGTCTATTCCGTTGCCGGAATCTTCCCGTTAGGAAGCACGGTTCTCGTTGGTGTTCGGACTTTCCTCCTCCCGCAATAACAGGAAGCGATTGCCCGGGAACCTTCAATATCTTTAGATTATCTAAACGCAGGAAAGATAAATAAAGTACTGCGCGCGAATTGTTTAAAGCTTAAACTGCTTTTTAGCTTCTGCAAAGAACGATGGGTCAATCACAATTCGCCCACTGTGCTCATCAACAATAACTTTATTTTTTCTGCGAACCTCTACCTGTGTTTGCGGTGGCAGTGCCATACCAAGAGCGGCACCTTTCTCCATAGCCACAACCGCAATTCCATTGGTGAGCCCATTTCGCAAGCGGTTGTAGCTTCGTACATAGCGGCTGTCGAGCTCTGCTTCGAGCTGTTCGCGTTTTTCAAGAAGCTTGTCTTCTTCTGTCTGGGTACTTTCAATTACTTTATCGAGATTTGCCTTCTTTTCATCGTGCAGTGTGGTAGTCTCTTCAAGCAGTTTACGATTTGTATCCAGCTCTTCTGCTATTTCTTCGAGCCGGCCTTCAATCTCTACCAGCCGGGCATTTGAATTTTCAACAAACTGCTTTTGTGCTTCAATTTCTTTGGTAAGTGCATCGTACTCTCTGTTGTTACGAACTGTTAGCTGCTGCTCTTCGTATTTTTTGGTCTTTTCCAGAGAAGTTTCGATTTCGAGCTCGAGCTTTTTACTCTCTCCCTTAAGGCTTGTCTCTTCCTCTTCGAGCTGACGGATTTTAGCTTCAAACCTGTTGATGTTGGTTTCTATATCGAGAACTTCTTCGGGAAGATCACCGCGCAGCTGACGTATTTCATCAATTCTGCTGTCGATATATTGTAAGTTTGCGAGCTGTTGAAGTACCTCTTCCATACGTATTAGTGCGAGTATTTATATGTTTTTGGTGTCGAAATTGGTTACGTAAATCTTCATAGGGTTCGATACTGCATCAACCGAGTAAACATCCATCTGTTCAAAAGCTTCTGAAAGCTCTTTTCTGATGGCTTCTACCACCGGGAACTCACTTTCGTAGTGGCCGGCATCAACCAGAAGAAAGTTTGGCTTTTCAGTGAAGAATTCGTGGTATTTAATATCTGCGGTAACAAAAGCGTCTGCCCCGGCTTTCATGGCTGCCTGTTTTAGAAATACACCGGCACCGCCACATACAGCCACTTTTTTAATGCGCTCTGCTTTGCCTGAGTATCGCAAAGAGGGTACATCAAGTGCACGGCATACAAGGTGTAAAAACTCATCCATCGCAATGCCGTTATCGGGATAGTATCCCAAAACACCCATACCAAAATTGTTGGTTGATGTGGCCATCTCCATCTCCTGGAAGCTACCCTTTTTCAGCAAGCCTTCTTTTTCAAGTGCTTTGCGAAGCGGCATCACATTATGCTTGTCGATAATTGCTTCAAACTGCTTCTGCCCTCCCTTTCTGCCATCCACTTCATGAAAGTGCGCCTCCTCAGCAGAGTGATAATTCAGCAGTTTCAGAACGGCTTCGGTATCCTCGTAATCTGTTGTGAGAGAGATACGCCGGCTTATATTGTATGCCTTGTCTAGAAACTGGAGGTCATCAAGGCCAAGATTGTTTGCCAGAACAAACGATACACCATCAAGTGCTGCATCCAAATTGGTGTGGGCGCTGATCAATGCGATGTTGTTGCGAATCATTTTATAGATGATGCGCCCCTGCTCATCCGTAGGGTTAATTCGTGAAATTTCTTTGAAAATAAGCGGGTGGTGGGAAACGATGAGCTCACATTTTTTCTCAAGAGCTTCATCAACAATTTCTTCAGTTACATCGAGGCAAACTAAAACTCTTGAAACGGGGGAGGCGGGATCACCAATCAGAAGGCCTACATTGTCATAACTCATCTTCATACCGGGCGGCGCCCATTGATGTATAAAGTTGGTTATATGGCGAACCTGCGTGTTCAAGTAAGCAGCCCTCCCATCAAACGTGTAGTTGATATGTGTTCTTTTTGGGAGTGGAACACTGCGCTCGTCCTGTATTTGGATTTTCGCTTGTGCATCATTGTTTTTTTCACAGACTTTAAAAATACGAATGATTTTACTCGCTTGAAACAGATTTTTCTAGTTTTTTGGGCGGTTTGATCTGATTCTATTATCAGGTGTGATTGTTTACGCAGATATATCGTAGTATTAGCTTCAACATACCAATCATATTCAGTTATAGACTTACCTTAAAACCCTCAGTTAAGTACATCAAAGCCTTTATTTCACAACAGTCATTTTTTTTGTGATGCTTACCTGCCCAGCTGTCAATTGATACATATATACACCACTTGACAGATTTGCCGCATCAAATGGCACGATATATTCACCGGGCTGATAAAAACCTTTTACTAAATCGGCCACCTTTCTTCCAATCATATCATAAACAACAAGGGTTACGTTGGTAGCCGCTGGTAATGAATAACGAATGGATGTAGTTGGATTGAAGGGATTGGGATAGTTTTGATGAAGTGAAACCCGGTTTGGGAGCACATTAAATCTATCTGAATCGAACTCTCCTTCAGAATGAATAAGCAAAGAAAATCTAATCTCTTTACTCTTCTCCGCCAACAGTAATCCCGGTATAGAGTTTGGTGATAAATTTTTTCTTGCTGAAGCGGATCGAAGGTTAAATGAATATTTAAATCCTAGCTTTGCTTTTTCAAGATGATCTAGTTCATGGTCATAAAGATATATTGAGAATGCATCGGTAAGTATTTTGTCTGTAAAATCAATGGTGAAATTCCCCGCTTTAGTTGCCGAGATATCTAATGGAATAGTAAGATATTCAGCTACCGAGGGCAGGTGTGCGATGTCTAGCAACACATCATTTTTTTGTATGGCTATGCGGGCATAGTCATTACCAAATGATTCCAGTTTTAGTGCATCACCCAATACCTGTTTTGAGGATGATCCATTTTCACTAAACTGCAGCCAAACTGAACTTCGCAACCCTTCACCTTCAAGATGAATTCGGGCAGCCATCACATCATGATGTACCGTTTTTCCATAAAAACTTCCGGGTACCTCTGATATTGAGCTCTCAGTAAATGTTAAACTGCGTGTGGACATTTCACTATTTTGAACGAAAAAGCCCTGAAATGGGGCAATCAACCCGCCTGTTAAATCTCCTACTGATCCGTTCCATGTTTTCCAGCTTCCACCGGGAGAATTAGCTTCTGTTCCACCATCGCCGGAATCATCATTTGGATCCCACACATAGGCTACATTCGTTAGCCCTGTTTTTGAAACATCATCAAAAGCTATTGTAGCAGGGTATGGGTTTCCGATTAATGAAAATGCTGAAGTATTGGTATTGATTGCTGCTGAAATTTCTTGCGCATCATCGATCCCGTAAACAGTTAAACGCTTTGGAAATGGATCATCAATACCGTCAAAATTGTCATCAGCATATATGTAAGCCAAAAACCCCGATCCTTCCGGTATTTTATTTCTAAGATCTGTGACGGATACCCAATCAATCGGATCTTTTCCTGGCCTATCCGGCCATGTATAAATGTTTGGAGTGCCGCTTGTTGTATTCGCTCCATAATCGGCTCCTTGAGTCCACACAGAGTTTAGAAGCCTTTGATAACTAATTATTGCCGGAGTGCTTAATAATCGCCACCCCTCATTATGGTTTAACACTGCTTCAAATTTTCTCAGATTATTACCTGAAGTTTGCCACGATAGTATGGGGTATCCGCTGTTTATTCCCTCATTTATTAAATCCATGTCCCATACATCTTCTGTTCCGTTCGCCGCTTCCACAACAAAATCCCACCCTGCATCTAAAAAAGTATATACATCTTTCATTTCTTCAGAAGTTTTGCCCTCGCCCTCTGCACTTGTTAATTGGGCGGATGCCGATATATCCCAAAATGAGTTTTCAACTGTTGATCCGGAACTAGTCCCTACAAGCCCACCGCTGAATAGCATTTCATCATCAATGTTACATGCAGCATAACTATTTATAATTGATGAACTGTCCATATCACCAACAAGCCCGCCACCCCTTTCATTACCATTAATATTCACTGTAGAATATGAATTGTAAATACTCGAGTTCATACTTGATGCAATTAAGCCGCCCAAGAAATTATTTCCTGATATTTCACCACTTGTAAAGCTCTTTTCAATTGTTGAGTTGTCCGATCTGCCGGCGAGGCCTCCAACAAAGTTACTACCCGTTAATGAGCTGTTCTTTACCCCGATGTTTTGTATATGCGCATTTTTCAGATAGCCAAACAAACCAATGTACTGCTGATCAGAACGACTGATTGTCAGTTGATCAATTATATGCCCGTTTCCGTCGTATTTACCTTCGAATGGGTTTGTGGAAAAAATTCCAATTGGAGAAAACCCTTTCTCACCATCCCACATCCCTGTTGTTGAAGCATCAATATTATTTACCTGCCTGAAATGTGTGCCACTACTCCAAAGGCTGTTATTATCTGCAAGCCAATACAAGTTATTAAGTGTTGCTATTTCATAAGGTATACCTTCGCTGCCGTTGCCTAACGGTATTAAATGATCTGTTGTCCAACTTATACCTCCATTAAGTGTGCCATTTATTGTTGGAGCATTTGTACTATTGTCCGAAAGTACAGACCCACTATTGTCCGACATTTTGTAGTAAACAATCAAACCTGCCTCATCCCCATTCAAAGGTTTTAGGAGGTTTTGTTGTATCTCCTCTTGCGTTCTGGCGATGTTCCATATTCGAACCTCATCTATTTCACCGTTAAAATAGGGTGTTCCTGAACCCCGGTTATCTGCCCCCAGCCTATGCATTGTTGTGAAATGAATATCACTTCCTGCAGTATTGTTGGTGAATTCTAAATTTCCATCTATATAACCAAATATTTTCCCCTCCTCTCCCTCTTCCTTGTCGCGAACAATAGCTATATGATGCCACGTGTTGTCTCTTAAATCGGTTGTAGTTCCTCTGATATCAATTTCCCCTCCATTCCACCAAAACCTTAAATCGCCCTGGTTATGAATTTCCCAGCCTGCATTTGGAGGATCATTAAAGTTGCCCAATAAAATACCTACTCGCTGAGTAGTGCCAAGCCCCTCCGTACCGGGAAATGGAACACTGACCCACATTTCAACTGTACTACTGGTGTTTCCAATCGGTAACACCGTATCGAGCTGTACGTATGTGTTGACTCCATTAAACTTAAGTGATGAGGTTT